>NZ_JBHZGO010000071.1:0-7648 GCF_042747725.1 Coleofasciculus sp. H7-2 | reverse complement strand
TCTAGTTCGGCAAGGTTCTTGACCTGCTTGCTCTCTTGCTCCAGCTTCTCGACCAGCCCTTCCATGCTCTTCTTTAAGTCGCTCATGGCCTACTATAGCTCTTAGCCGATTTCTAGGACACACCCTGAGAACCGAAGGGTTTACAAGGGAGCGCTTTGGTGTGATACACTCACCTTTGTACGTGCGGCATGACGCACGTGAATGCGGGACCCACAAGGACTTAATGGGGCTGTGGCGCAGTTGGGAGCGCGCGTGAATCGCACTCACGAGGTCAGGGGTTCGAATCCCCTCAGCTCCACCAAGAGAAAAGCTGTGTAGAACGCAAAAGAAAGCCCCCGCCGTGTGCGGGGGTATTGCTTTGTGGGGTCGGTTTGCACCTTATTTGCACCTACAGGTTTTCAATTCGTCTGCCCCGTCATGCTGACACCCAAGAGCGTAGCTAGGCTTATCGCGGTGCGCTCCCGGTGCTCTTCGAACATGTGAGAGTAGCGGCGCAGGGTGAAAGAGGCGTCGCTGTGGCCTACCCGGTCGGCTATGGCTTGCGGGTCTACGCCCTGCTTAACCAGTAGCGACACGTGCAGGTGTCTCAGGTCGTGAAGCCGCGCCGGGGGCATGTTCGCGGCTTTCTTAAGCTGTCCCCAACTCCGTTCAAAGTTACGTGGGTGTATGGGCGTGCCCACCTCGGAAACGAACACGAGCCCCGTGTTAGGCCACATCTCGCCAAGGTCGGCGCGCTGCGCTTCCTGCGCCCTGCGGTGCGCCTCGAGCACGGCGTACACATCGGGGGTTATCGCTATGCGCCGGGTTCCCTGCGCGGTCTTGGGAGGGGCGAACACGAAAGCCCCCTCCCTATAGGTCAGTTGCTGCCGGATGTAGAGCTCGCGCTCGCTTACATCTTCCCAGCGCAACCCTAGCAGCTCGCCACGGCGTAGCCCGGTCGCCATCACGAGGTAGAAGGCAGCGTACAGCCGGTGAGGGCGTGCGCTGTCGAGAAAGTGCGCGGCCTGTGCGCCGCTCCATAGCACTGTGTCCTTATGGGCAGCGCGTAGCGGGTCGGTTGCCTCTACCGGGTTGCGGGCCACGAGTTGCCAGCGTATCGCCTGCTTATAAGCGCTGAAGAGAAGTGTTCTACAGGCGTTCGCAGTCCGTACCCCGGTACTGTCGGCAAGCTCCCCCATAAGGTTCTGCACGTCGAGCGGCGTAAGTTTGTCCAGTCCTTTGCGCCCTACCTTGGGGATGATGTGAACGGTGCTCAGGCGGCGGTAAGTGTCGACCGTGCTGGGTTTAACGTGCCGCGCCTTCTCGTCTAACCACTGCTCGAGGTAGCTCTTCACGGTGAGCTTGGTATCCGAGAAGGTGCCGCTCGCAAGGCGCTGTTTTATCTCGGCGACCTTGGCGAGCGCTTCAGCTTGCGTCTTGCCAGAGACCCACCTGAAGCGCTGCTTACCGTCCTCTGTGTATCCCACCGTGACCTTGCCGCGCCAGGTACCGTTAGCTTGTTCAAACACAGAGCCCTCACCCTTACCGCGCCTCGTGCTGCGTTTGCGTGCCATCTTTACGCCCTTTCTCCGACGTATTCCACAACGTCACCGATTTGCAGTGCTTCGTTTTGGGTTAGGTCGCGCAGATAGGGCACAACCTTCTCTATAACGCCCGCGTCGAGCGCCGGGTGCGTGCCGTTCGCAATTGCATAGGCCACGTCTCGAGAAAGCTCCGACGCCTTCCAGAAACGGTAGGTGCTCGTCTCATGAGCTTCCAAGATGGGTTTGACTTTCCAACGTATAGGCATTGCCGACATCGTACCTGTACCTCCGCTCATCTACATATTACCACAAAAAGCGTCATAACGATATATGTTGACATGTTACGGCAAACGTGGTAATATAAGAGCACTAAAGGACGTACACCCACCAAGATGAGCGCCCTTTAGAAATCCCAAGTAGGAGATTCAAGATGATTCTAGCACCCCACACCCTCCCCGAAGAAGTCGCGTTCGTTCTCGAGCAAGCTGTTACTACGCTCCAAGCCGCCGCTAAAGACGGTTCTGAAGTTGCCCGCTACGGTCTTGCTGAAGTGCAACGCTGCATGGGTTACATCGGCGGTGACATCGAGGTGCAAGCCGACTTTGAGGAGGACTTAGCAGCCCTCTACGCCGAAGTAAACGCTGACGAGTACGGGGCAGATGATGATCTGCCCCCCATCATTCAGGATGAGGGGCTCGAGTGGGATACCTGGGGAGAGGCGGCATGACCGCCTCCCTTCTTCTCTCCCAACTACAGCAGGCTAAGAACAGCCTAGAGGATGCTCAAATCGACCTTTGCGGCGCTGTGACGGCACACGCTGAAGCTAAGAGGGCCCTAGAGTTGGCTGAAGCTTTGAGGCTCCGAGAAGGCGTCGAGGGGAAAAACGAGGCGCAACGTGACGCTAGGCTACGGCTCGAGCTGTGTGCCGAGTACACCGCCCTAGCTGAAGCTGAGGACACCTTGACCGAAGCGCGGTGTGCCTATGAGGTGGCGCGGCTCGAGTGGGAGTTGGCGCGGTACAAGATCCGAACCATGGATGTTTACAGTATGGAAGTAGCAGCATAAAGCTCATTTAAGTTGCCTGAGCTGCAAACCTCTTGTGCCTCAGGCGACTACAAGGATGGGTTCTCGGACTGCTTTTCCCATAAAAAGCCCAAAATGGGTAGGAGCGCATGTGTCGCTCTATCGCGTGAGTGAGAGATGGTCAAGATCTAACCGATCACTCTCCAGGTATTCTCGCGCCGTTAGGTCGTCATAGGTGATGACACTCCCATAAACCTGCCTATAGCGGTCCTCTGTGTGATGCAGTCCAAGCCAAAGCTCTAACAAACTGCTCCAGTTCCTTCCTTGAAACGTTACGTCTTCTACATCGCGGATGAAGAAAAATGTTAGTTCAATAGTATCCGCGTCCCAATCTGGTGTAGCACGGACACGAATTTCATGGAGGGCTCGCAAGGCATCACCCTCTAGCGAGTCCTTCATGTGCTTCTTCTTAATGCGGTCTTGGAGAGGTTGTACAAAGCGGTTAAAATCATTCGGAAAAGCGAACCTTGCTCGTTTTCTTGACGCTGCGCTAGCAAAGTTCCTCGTTTCCTCGTTTGTTTGACATCCTGGAAACCGTTCCCATCTAGCGATAACTGTCTTTTCTACGGTCATAACTCGATCAAGGTCGGCAACTAGGCGTCGCTCAGCTATACCTGGTATATACGCATATCTTGGGTTGTAACCCCGCTGAATCTCCACCAATCGTCCCTCGTCTACCTCAACCAGTGGGGCAACTTCAATAAATGGCCGTTGCTCGCAATCCCGAACGATATCGCACGTTTGGGTCAGCACTGCAAAACCATATACTTGGACTCCGGTGATATCCGCCCCACCCATAGCAGCTTCTTCAGCTTCGGGGGTTATGGGTAATGTAGGTTCCAGGTGGAAATAGAACCAAGCCTCCCCAACGTGACAGTCCCCTTGCCGCCAAGATGCAAGCACCTCACCAACTCTCTGTAGTTCGGCTTCGCGGGCACCCGCTAGGCTCACTATCCTTTAGCCCTTTTAACATGGGCAATACGAACCCCGCCTGGATCGCGGTGAATAGTCTCGTGAAGGGCATCTATCAAGTACTCCGGTTTGGAAGGTAGCCGTCCTTCCCAAGAACTAGCAGAAATCGCCTTATTTGAAGGCATACGTTCTCCGATACCAGAACCGAGCGCCTCAGAAACTCTTTCGAAATCGCCCTTGGCTAAAAGTTTTATAGGGTTTTCCCCACTGTCTACAGGCGTTAATAATAGTCTGCGGTTCTCATCTGCGCTACCACGATCAAAGTGCTTCACAAGGGCTAGCAATCGATGAAGCCGTTCTTCGTTCTGAGTGTTCATCGGTTTTCCACTTGCCCAAAGATGCATACTGCGCCTCGATACGCCAAATAGATGAGCAAGCTGATCCCATGCTAATCCACTCAGGCGGCGAAGTTCCATTATCGCTACTCGTGTTACCTCGTTTGTGCGAGCTTCTTCATCAGATGGCGTGTTCTGCCCATGTATTGAAGAGGAAGGAGCTCGTAAAGCGCGGGATGTGTACGTAGATGTTCCTAAATCAATTAACCAATAGTCCGGTAGCACTTCAGAAAGTGTGTTCTCAATAGGCAAATAACCGCCTATTTTCACAGTTGATACAAGACGTTTGGCTCCCAGCATCGCTCCAATAGCGGAAGTGCCAAGGTTATAGGAAAGTTTAGTGTGGATATGCTCTAGCACACCACTCATTTTTCGCCTCCATATCGAAGAAGAAATTCTTCTGTGACGGCCCAGCGAAAAAAAGTATAAATCCTCTCAGCAAAGAATCTAACTTGAGCCGTCAGCTCCACAACATCTAATGGACGAGCTTGTGCATGAAATACGTCAAGGTCTAGAATCCAACTTTCAGTCTCGATGGGCTCGAGCACGTTAGGATCTATTGTTGCATGTGCAGGAAGCTTTCCCCAGCGAGCTGCCATAATCCAAGGTTCATCGGGCACTCTAAAAATACTCTCGCTAATGGTTTGTTGAGAAAACTCTACCAGCTCGCTACTTAGAATCCCAGCTACTTCACCCCGAATGAGCGAGTCCAGCTGGTCATAAGCATCGCCTTGAAACCTGTCTATATACCGAACGCCCAAACGATCAATGGTTTGCGGACCTATATGATCTTTTAGAGCTTTCAATAACCTTTCAAGTCGCTCGACAAAATCATTTCTACTTGTATAGCTAACTGTTTCTATAGCAAGGAACTCCGAACCTAGCGATACTCGCCACTTACCTTCTATGTCACTAAAGCGCCAGACTTTGACTGCTTGACTTTGTACGCCTTCCAGCCCAATAAGAATATCTTGCCCTTCATCAGGTCGGAGTATTGGATACTCCTTTCGAATTGCCTCCTGAAATGAAGCAATAAAATCGTCTTTTACAATCGCAGTAATCTTTGGAAAGCGAAGCTGCGACAATACCCTTACGAGGGGGGCGTCGTTAAGGGCAACTTCCGTTGGCGGCTGCGCCATTAGCGGATTGCCTATTGTAGTCATACGGGGCACCAACTTCCAAGTGGTAGCAGTGAATATCTCCCCATTAAGGATTACTGCTAGTAGTGCAAGTGTAATACTTTTAGACGTAAATGTGAAGTACAGTGTGAAATTTCTAATGTGAGCACAGTCGGGGTGAGTATTGTGGCCGCTATCTTTGAGTTGGTCAGCAAACACACTACTACCAAACCGGTACGTGTTACTCGAAAGGTACTCAAATGAGCGCCCTTGGCTTGATAACAGATTGCTAGTAGACAGTGTAGACGAGTTGCAAGGGTGTTTACTGGGTTAACAGCGGAAGGGACAGAGGAAGAGCTGCCCTCCATCATTCAGGATGAAGGGCTCGAGTGGGACACATGGGGAGAGGCGGCATGATGGCCGCCCCTCTTCTCTCCCAACTAGAGCGGGCAAAGAACGGCCTAGAGGACACTCAGATTGCCTTCTGTGGAGTCGTGACAGCTCATGCCGAAGCCAAGGGTGCTTAGAGCTGGCTTAAATTAAAGAGCAGTACAAGGTCTTTAAAGACGAGCGAGAGCTGACAGCTCAGTTAAGATTGTGGGTGGATGGGCAACCAAATCATTTCTAAACAAAGAGTGCTCGAGCATGGTGAGGTCTATACCAACCAGCGGGAAGTCAGCGCCATGCTTGACTTAGTGAAGCAGGAAACCGAGCGCATTGAATCACGGTTCCTAGAACCGGCTTGCGGCACAGGGAATTTTCTCGCTGAAGTCCTTTCTCGTAAGCTGTACATTGTAGAAGTGCGCTATGTCCGTAGCCAACTTGATTACGAGAGAAATGCGGTGCTAGCCGTTTCTTCAGTTTACGGCATTGATATTTTGGCAGATAACGTCAACGCGTGTAGAGAGCGGCTCTTCGAGATTTTTGACGTAGTTTACAGCGCCCGTTTCAAAAGAAAAGCTAGAGAGCAGTGTCGCGCTGCGGTGCACTTTATCCTCGAGCAAAACATCGTAGAGGGTGACGCGCTCACTTTACAAACGGTAGGCAACCCCCCGCAGCCCATCGAGTTTTCCGAGTGGTCGCCGGTGCGTGGCAGCCTACTCAAGCGCCGCGTATTCGCGTTTCACCAACTTATGCCCCCAACGCCCGACGCCCGCCCCTTGTTCGCCGAACCGTCCCTGTCTTCCGACCTAGGAGATGCCGTGTTTATCCCCTTGCCGGTGCGCGAATACCCCGCCACTCATTTTCTCAAGGTGGCTCAAGCCGATGTTTAGCAGTGGTCGCCTCAACACCCACAATCCCGACGTGCTAACCTGTCTGGCGAACCTCAGCAACGACGAGGTGTTCACACCGCCGCAGATGGCGGGCCGGATGCTCGACCTGTTGCCCGCCGAGCTTTGGAGCGATGAGAATGCGCGCTTTCTCGACCCTGTTTGCAAGTCAGGCGTGTTTCTGCGCGAAATCGCCAGGCGGCTAGACGCGGGCCTCGAGTCCAAAATACCCGACCGCCTAACGCGCATCAACCACATCTTCAAAAATCAGCTTTTCGGCCTTGCCATCACCGACCTGACGGCGCTGCTCTCGCGTCGCAGCGTCTATTGCTCGAAGACCGCCAACGGCAAATATTCCGTCTGCGAAACCTTTAGTGATGAGCAAGGAAACATCCGCTTCGAGCGCACGAAGCACACATGGGAGGGAGGGCGCTGCGTGTTTTGCGGTGCTAGCCGTGAGGAGTACGAGCGCGGCGAAGAACTCGAGACCCACGCCTACAGGTTCATCCATGTTAAAGACCCACAGGAGCTATTCGAGATGAAGTTTGATGTGATAGTTGGAAACCCGCCGTATCAACTGAATGATGGTGGAGGTGCGGGCACAAGTGCCAAACCAATATATCAGCTCTTTGTGCAACAGGCCAAGAAACTAAACCCGCGTTACATGACTATGATTGTTCCATCACGCTGGTTTGCGGGCGGCAAAGGACTGGATGAGTTTCGCGCCGAAATGCTAAACGATGATAGGATTCGGAAGATTGTAGACTTTGAAAACAGTCCGGACGTCTTCCCAGGGGTAGATATAGCTGGCGGGATTTGTTATTTCCTTTGGGAACGCGACGAAAGAGGACCTTGTGAAGTAACAAACTTTTATAACGGTCAGCCAGTTACTTCATCTCGAGCGCTTAATGAATATCCTACTTTCATCCGTCATAGCAAAGCCGTTTCCATTATTCGAAAAGTACTAGCCACTAAAGAGGATAATAGTAGACGTTTGAGTGGCAGAATATCCGTGCGGAAACCGTTTGGTCTGCTATCAAACTATACGCCTAAAAGTAAAGGGGTTCCATGTTGGTTTATGCAAAAGATTGGACTAAAATTCGTAGATAGCAGCGATGTAAAAGATGGAAAAAAGTTGCTTGACAAATGGAAGCTATTAATCCCGTTCGCTCCTATCGCAGGTCAAACCGATTTTTCTAAACCCGTAGCTTTTTACTACGAACCTCGAGTGCTAGGGGGTCAGAAGCTCAGTGCGTCAAGAACCAGGCGAGATTATGAGCGGCGATCTTGCGACAAACGCTCGCCCTGATTGACGAGAACGAGTTAAGCTGACCTGCCAAGATGTG
>NZ_JBHZGO010000070.1:0-8050 GCF_042747725.1 Coleofasciculus sp. H7-2 | reverse complement strand
TTGAAACTAGGTATATGGTTATCGAGAGCTAAAAAATATTTTCCAAATAGCCACAATACTATTATTCGTTGGTTTGATGAAATTATTGCTTACTTTGATAATAGGACAACTAGTGGTACTGTTGAGGGTATAAATAACAAACTCAAGCTAATTAAACGCTCGGCTTATGGATTTAGAAACTTGGAAAACTTCCGGATTAGATGCTTATTAAATTGGCATTTTAATTGTTGATCTAGCATAACAGGTACTGAAGAGCCAAGAATTTTCATCGGCGATCACCAGAACTACCGTCATAATGACAGCTGAAGCCGTAGCGACTACCCATACCGGTTGTGTCCAGAAAGTGTCGATAACTTTCTCCGGTATTTTTTTAATGGTTTGACTCCACGACTGCTCTGATAATTGAGTCTGAAATTGTTGATAACTGTCGGTAACTTTCGCTAGAATTTCTTTGAAAATATCCCCATCTAACTGAATTGATACTAAAGGCTTTTTCTGCGGCTTTATTTCGGGTTGAAATGGCTTATATTCGTTTCTTTCTACCTTTAATTCTGAAGGTTTCTTAATAGTTGCTGTTTCATCTCGTACAACTGTTGGTTGAGCTTTTTCACCTGCACCTTGCAACATCGTTTGCGTTATCGCTCTATAGGCATTTACCCACGCCAGCTTGACTTCAGGAGTCCAATCTTGCTGGAGATATTGCTCCAAAGATACCAGCAGGGCTTCCCCAACTGGACCATAATGTTTGGCAGTTGCCCCATATCCGATGTGTCTACCTCCCAGAGCTTTGAGAACTTCCCCTAAAGCATCGGGATTGCGGAGACTTTCTACCACCAACACCAGAGCATTAATCAGCTTCTTCTGTTGCTTTGCCATATCAGTTGTGGCAAACAACGGTTTCACTTCTGGGTGCGCTGTAAACAGATTTTCGTAGAAGCTAGCTGCAAATTCATCAGCACGAAGTTTGACTTTCTCAAAACTTTGTTCCAGTATCTCTACAGGTAATTTTGACTCTAAATCTGGGACTGACTGGCTTTTTTGTTCTGCTGGTGCGGTTGGTGCTGTCGCTGGTTGTTTGTGTGAAGTTGCCCTTGTCTCTACTTTTTCTGGTGCATGAGCTACACCTGCACCTTGTAACATCGTTTGCGTTATCGCTCTATAGGCATTTACCCACGCCAGCTTGACTTCAGGAGTCCAATCTTCTTGTAGATATTGCTCCAAAGATACCAGCAGGGCTTCCCCAACTGGACCATAATGTTTGGCAGTTGCCCCATATCCGATGTGTCTACCTCCCAGAGCTTTGAGAACTTCCCCTAAAGCATCGGGATTGCGGAGACTTTCTACCACCAACACCAGAGCATTAATCAGCTTTTTCTGTTGCTTTGCCATATCAGTTGTGGCAAACAACGGTTTCATTTCTGGGTGCGCTGTAAACAGATTTTCGTAGAAGCTGGCTGCAAATTCATCAGCACGAGATTTAACTTTCTCAAAACTTTGCTCTAAAAGTTCAACGTTCAAAGACATATTTCGCCCCTAATTTAAAAGCTAAACTTTGCTATGCTTAAATCCTTATACTTTGCTCATAAGACCTTTTGGCTTATGAGCAAAGTATTTAGTATTCCAGATAGGTTGTTAATCAGAGTTTTTGATTTGAAAAGGTCGATAAGCTTCTTGAAAACTAAAAAGATACTGCGTCTGCACCTTTTAACATCTGTTGTGTAATTACTCCAAAGGCATCTGTCCACGCTTGCTTGACTTCAGGAGTCCAATCTTGCTGGAGATACTGTTCAAAAGTTGTCAGCAATGCTCCCCCAACTGCGGGATAATGTTGGGGAATTGTCCCATATCCAACGTGTTTGGCTCCTAAAGTTTTGAGAGCTTCCCCTAAAACCTCTGGTTTACGGAGATTTTGTACCACCAAGCCCAAAGCCGCTAACAGATGTTTCCGTTGCTCTGCCATATTCGTTTTAGCAAATAGCGGTTTCACTTCTGGATGAGCGGCAAATAGATTTTCGTAGAAGCTGGCTACAAATTCATCGGCATGAGGTTTGACCTTCTCAAAACTTTGCTCTAAAAGTTCAACGTTCAAAGACATATTTTGTACCTGACTTGAAAGGATAACCTTCCCATGTCTAAACACAGGGTTTTCTGGACTTTCCGCCCTTACGAATGATTTTAATTCCTTTTCTAGAGTCCGAGAATCCCTGTGCTTCAGCCAGGGCTTGAGCTTACAAACTCAAAGAATCTAATTCTTGCCACATCGCAGCCATAAAATCTCCTGCATTTTCTATGCCCATCTCTCCCAATGCTTGCCACTCCTCAGCACTGTAATCAAAATCGAGTCCCATCACATCTTGAGTCCAATAAGGCAAATTAGATGGGTTTTCCATTAGTTCGCACGTCATCTTCAAAATTTCTGTTCCTGAAAGCTTTTTTCTAGCCTTTACCGCCAAACAAAAGGAAAGTAATTTTCTTAAATTACTTTCTGGTGGAATTGACATCAGAAAAGCCATATTTTGTGCTAGTACAAACTTGTCTAACTTCATTGACTCTATTTTTCTTGCTAGTTTGGAGGTACTCAAGTAAGGTGTTTTTGATCGGGAGGGAGAGCGATCGCTCTTTTCAGATTTTATCCACAGTTACCAGAATTTTGGCTAGAAATTTTCTTTTCTATAGCCAAACCCGTATTTATGGCAGAGATTCCTCAATTGTAGCGAGAGTCCGGGAGGGCCGCAGAAATATACGTCAACTTTATCGGGCGCGTGTTGCTTTGCCACATCTTGGAAAATCTCCTCCCAATCTGGACGACCCGTTTGTGTACGGCTCTTTAAACCTGTAATCAAATCAACCTGCGTTTGGGAATGCATCAAATCCATTGCCACAAATAGGGTGCTGGATTTCATATCAGACTTTTGCTGGGCACCTGTCATATACAAATTAATGTCAAATAGGTTGTTAGTGTCTTCGGCTTCGATTCTGGATAACAGTTCAACAAACCATTCAAACGCTTTTTGCTCTCTGTTGAGCCAGTAAAAATGTACCTTTTGCAAATTCATTCTTGAAGAACCTTGTTTGTTGCGGTACAACATACTTTTCAAGATAGAGGCAAATGGAGTTATGCCAATACCCGCAGCGATTAGAATAGCGTACTTAGATTCAAAAATGTGGGTACTTGGCGTACCGTAGGGACCATCTAAATGGACAAGCACTCCAGGCTCGTATTTAGAGTTACCTGACCGTATCCATTGCTCGTGCTGCTCTCGGAAAAGTTGATATAACTTTCCAGTCCAACTGCCCGCAGAGCGTATGTGTACAGATAAGACATCCTGCATTTCGGGGGCGCTACTAATTGTAAATGGATGCCATTCATATTTGGAGAGACTGGGACATTTAACAAACACATAGTCCCCTGGTTGATAGTGGAAAGATTGCGAACGTGCAATTTCCAAACCTAGAACTTTGGAGGGGAGTAAAGTGGCATTAACTACATAGGCTGGCTCTTTTGTATTCCGAGCGCGAATAACCAGTTCGATCGCAAATCCCACAACAGGTAACAACACCCACTGCCAAAAAACTGGCCCGTGAACTAACGCCAGGGCAAACCACACGACTTACAACATATGAGCTGTATAGAAAAGCGCAAATTTTCCGCCTTTGCGGATTGGAGCTTGCGCTGTCACCCACATAACTGCGAAAACTAGCAGTAATAAAAATCCTGACAAGCCAGCCTTCGTTGCAAAAAGACTTTGTGCAAAGGGAATCGGCAATGTGGTGTAATTGAGAAAATGCGCGATCGTATGGACGATCGCAAAGGCAAACATGAATTGACCCACGAGCTTGTGAAACTCGATGCCCTCATCTATGGGCAGATAGTTGTTGATGCTCGTTTTGCGAAGCCAAGTCATAAAATGCCGCAACATGGGAATTAGGATCAATGCCCCGTTAAAGTTGAGCGCTGCGCCACATCCCCGCGCAATTTGTACGTACAAATTTGCGCCTTGGCTTGCGTATCGATCAACCGCTCCAAAGAAAAGCAACAAGTTGACAGCAAGATAGAGAGACAAAAAAGCAATCTTAACCCAGTTGTTTTGAATGTAATGCTTGACGTAGAGCTGGCGCGACCTTTTCTGTTTGGGCAGAACTGGTATGGTGTCATCTGGCTTGCGAGGTTTTAACCAGCTAACGGGGCTAACTGCCATCGCCTCAAGAAGATCGGGATGTTTTCCGATTAAACCTTTGAACTCTTTAAATGAAATTTCGCCACTTTTATCTGTATCAGCTTCTAAAAACAAAATGTCAATTAGAGCGGCAACTTGCTCCGGCGGAAAATCGAGATTATTTTCTTTCAAACTAGCAACAATCAAACGAGAAACTTCATCCTTTTCAATGGAACCGTCCCCGTTTATGTCGTGCAATCGGTAAGCAAATTCCAGTTTTTCATCTTCAGTTGCAAAGACAAGTTCCTCTACTGTTTTCAAAAACTCTTCAATGTTGATAATGCCACTTTTATCGCTATCAAATATGGAAAACATTCGGGTTGCAAAATATTCGTCTTTTAGCCCCAGAGCTTTCTTAAATTCTGCTTGGTCGATCTGTTGGTCTTTTCCGGCAATTTGGGTAAAGACTCTTCGCAATTCTTCTAAAGTTTTTCTGGGCGTATCCATCGTCCAATTAACCTCTTGAAAATTTTACTTTTTGGAGTATTTTTTCTAGCCTTTATCGCCTTAAAAAAGCAATTTTTTTAAATGACTTTCAGGGAGCGATATTAGAAAAACCCTATTTTGGCGTGTACGAATTTGTCTAATTTCATGGGTATCTATTTCTTTTCCTAGCTGGGAGGTACTATATTGATGTGTCACGCACTGTAGCTGGCTACAGTTGTTTCAACCAATCTCGTCCAATTTCAAATCGTCAATATAGAGCAAGAAGAAGCCAAGAAAAATGGTCAGTAGCGATCGCCAAAATGGTTGCATGGGGATGTCCCAGAGCAAACCCCAAATCCCACACCAGGAAATTATAATGGCGATCAGCGTATAGATGGTTGACAGATTGGAATATTTGGTTTTGAAGTAGTGGAAGACCTTTTCTCTAGAATTCATATCCTCGACAGCTTTTTCTGAAGGAGTTTTTTTCATAAATAGCAGCTCCTTCAAGGATAAATCGTCCAATAAAAGCATTGTCAAAGCCAAGGCATCATCAACACCACCGTCTTTATCTACTATTACTGGAACGGGCTGATTGGGAAGGACTATCATCCTAACTACTGCTCCATAAAACTAATCAGAAGGCGATATAAATCCTTGCTACCCAGGCAGAACCCGTTAAGCAAAGGTTTAAAATATTTCTAGTTGTAAATTAATCGTCCTTCTATATGGCTATTAAGATTTTGATGATGGCTAAAGTATTCTTCAAGGACATTCTGGCAAGAGGTTGAAACTACTTTTGCGTTGTCTAATTTTGTCACTTCTTCAGTTGTTATGCCTAGACTATGTAGGGAATTTTTGTAATGATATTCCTCTACACAGATAGTGTATTCAGCATCAGCTTGTACAGGTTGTCCATTAATGCTCAAATAATGCTCAAAGATTCAAGCTGATTTTGGGAATCACTGTAAACTGCCTGAGTACCTTTGCTTACCTGAAAACAACAACTTTCACCGGGAATTCTGTTTTCCAGTCTCATAATATGTGCAAATATCTGGGTGAGCTGTACGCCTGTAACTTTAAGTTTATAAAGTACATCGTCGTAAGGAAAAACTTCTTTAAGATCGCTCAGTGTCACTAGCGGCCCTAATTTTGTTTTACGAATTGAACCACTTCCTATCAGAGCTACATCTAACGTATCTAGTTGGGCAACAATATCAACGATTAAGTTACCCAATTCCGTTTCTTCTTCACGATTAGGATGGGTCAGTTTATGTGCTAATCTTCCAATTAGTCGATTATATTTGCGATCGACTTCTTCTTGGAAAGTCGCAATCAGCTTTTCGATTTCTGGATCTGGCTCAGCCAGATTATTATCTACAGGGAGGAGTTGCCACTTCCATTCAACGATGCTGTTAGTATCGTCATCCACTACAATATCGAAACGTCCAATTTGATCTGTGCCAATTCCAGCTTGTGCGATCAGAATATTGTTAACTTCGGCAGGTTGTTCTAAAAATGTATGGGAGTGTCCGCCAATAATCATATCCACACCCCATTGCGGGTTTAGCAATGCCGCTAGTTTTTTATCCTCTTCAAAACCGATGTGAGTTAGCAGAATTGTTAAGTCAATGTCCTCGTTTTTGTAGGCGTCGCAAATTTTACCAACTTCTGAAGCAGCATCTTCAAGATTTACGAATGTGCCAATACTACCGTCACGTTTTAATGACTTGAGAACTTCTTCAGTAATAATCCCGATGAACATAATATCGAATCCATCTACATTGAGGATGATATATGGATTCATCAAGCGTTTGTTGTACTTTGTGATATACAAGTTGGCATTCACGATTGGAAAATTTGCCATTTTTTCCAGGAACAGTAAGTGAGGTAACCCATAATCTAATTCGTGATTCCCCAGAGTCACTACATCTGGAGCGAGGTAATTCATAATCTCTATGGTTGAAAGACCTTTATATTCCTTATCAATGAGAGAACCCTGTACCATGTCACCAGAAATGACAAAAAGCACGTTTTTCTCTTCCTGGCGCACCTTATTGATATAGCCGGAAAGCAGCGACATTCCACCAATCAAATGACCTTCTTCACCCCCAGCCTCTGCCAGGAAGTCTCCATGCATATCATTTGAATGTAAGATCGTAAACTTTTTAAACCGCTCTGTGGTCATCATCATTTTTTACGTTTGTGAAACTAATACGTTTAATTTTGCCTATTCAGCGTTTCAGATCCCCGACTTCTTTAAGAAGTCGGGGATCTCGCCTTCACGAAAGAGCAGCGGTTGTGAATAGCTGCTTCAAATCTTCAACGAAGCTGGTGAAAAATTTGCCCTCATCGACCTGCAACGCCACCCAGGCATTTGCTCCTGTTTTCGGTGCAGGACGACTATCAATGGATGTCTGTCCCAGAGTCCACTCTCCCTTTGTTTCAACCTGGACTTTTGCCCTTTTCAACATCAGTGTTTCTGGATAAAATAGGTATCCCAAGGTTGCTGCATCATGGACAAGGAGACCTGGAATTCCTGCTGTTTCTCGATAACTCAAGGCTGTGCCAATCATGAACTCACAAAGAGCGATCAAGAATTGAGAAAGTTTACTCTCCGGATTCGCCTGAGTGACTGCCTGAGTCATCTCTCGCGTGAAGATTAAGTGCCGCGTCACATCTAGCGGCATCACAACAATATCATCTCGGCTATCAAATACTGTCTGAGCCGCTTCAACATTAAACCAAATATTAAATTCAGCATGGGGAGTCACATTACCAGGACAGAAGAAGGCACCCCCCATGATCACAATTTCCTTGGCTTTTTTCAGGATGCCGGGACTTTTCGTTTCCGCAGCAGCGAGGTTGGTCAGGGGTCCGATCGCTACAATGGTAATCTCTCCCGGAGCTGCGTTCAGCTCGTCGATGATGATTTCGTCGGAGTAGTGAGCTTCCTCAAAGTTATGCGTGGCTGGAGGTAAAGTATGGGACAGATTGCCCATCCCATCCGACCCATGAATATGGCCAGCATCTTCTACAATTTCTTCTTTTAAGGGGACACCGCGACCCACCTTTATGTCTGAGAACCCTACTAAATTTAAAATTTGGCTAGCACTAGAAAACGTGCGTTTAGCAGCGACATTGCCATCGGCGGAAGTAACAGCAACAAGTTCAGCGAGTCCTTGTTTGACCAAGCCGAGAAGCCAAAGGAAGGCGTAGATATCATCTCCACCCGGATCAGTGTCGAGAATAATTTTGGGATGAGTAAGTTGAGTTGTCACAGAAGTGTTGAATCCAGACATAAAACTTCATGAAAGATTAGACAAGCATATTGGGCAGTAAATCGTAGCTCCAATGCACAATGGAACAGCGGCGGCTCAATTCTAATTGCAAATAGCGAAATTTAT
>NZ_JBHZGO010000069.1:0-8185 GCF_042747725.1 Coleofasciculus sp. H7-2 | reverse complement strand
CCGAATTTTATCTAGCCGTTATAGAAATAGAAGAAAGAGATTTGGCTTGCGAGTAAACCTGCTAGCAGGAATTTATAACTATGAGCTAAAAATAGCTGAAAAATCTTAATTCCGCAAGAGGTCTAGTATCGATCAGAACAAGTCCCTGGTTCGTCTCGACGAGCAGGCAGTGGCAGACGAGACGAGCCGTCAGACCGCGACTGAAGCCATCGAAAAGCGCCCCGCCGATCGGGCACATACAGCCACAATTGAGATGATGAATGTGCATGAATCCTCTACAATGCCTCCTCAGAACCATCCTAAATGTGTGAGATTGCCAACGGCGCGATGACTGACCGTCGGTCTGGAACCATCGCGTTCTGCTTGAAAAGAGTGTCAACTGAGCCTATTCGGTTGATCTCTAGGCACAAATTACTTGTTGGCTGACCCTGGCTCATTGAGCTTGCGGTTCTGTTCGGCAGTAACGGCGAGTTCGTAGCCGATGCCATTGGAGGTACCCGTCACGACAGCCAGAGGTCGGGTCAAAGAACTGTTCATAACCATCCAAACTCCTATATGACTGCTCCACGCTCTTTTGCCGTGGCTTGCTTCTTTTTCAAACGCTTAACTTAACTGCCAATTTCGACGGTTTCCTGCTCAAGTGACCCAGAATGTCGCCCGATTGTATAGTCGTAATTCTCGTGCTTCCTATATGGTGCTTTATTTGTGAGAGTAGGGATAAACCAATTTGTCCCTACTCCAACTTAGTTAGAATAGTTGAAAACGAATTACTTATACTCTTTCAATAGTCTTTATTTTTAAAGCTTTTGCTCTTACAAAAGTAGTAGTTGTCAGCTCTGATATTTGTATAGGAAAACACTTGATTGATTAACAAAACAGTTGGGTTGCAAAAACTATTAGACCTGTCTGAAATATAATCAGAACCTAAGAGGATGTTTGAAAAGTAGTATTGGCATCTCGTAGGGGCTTTGGCATTCGGTAAACAAGCTATTGGAACGAGAAATTGTCGCCCGTAGGCGTAAACCTTCAAGGGAGGGTATGCGAAAGCCCGGACATCTGGATGGTGTTATAACCGACTTCTCAGACATCCTCTAAATAAATATGGTAGAACAGAGTTTTGATCTTCCCGGAATTGAGGCGATCGCGTTAACGCTTGTGCAAGCAGCAGATCGCGGCTTTTGACTTAGATTACAAAACTGTAATTCAGACGAAGGGCAAGCTGTAATTTTGGTTGAGCTTAATCGAACTATAGACACGTTTCGAGATTTAACCGAAGGAGAAAGCAAGTGAAGAAAACCCGCCGACTGCTGACACTGATTGCAATTCCTGTTTTAATTGGAACGTTTGGAAGTGTAGCGCTGAATCAGGCGATCGCTCAATCGCCTAATCGACAGGCACAAAACTCATCTCAGCCCAATCAGCAACAAGAGGGACGCAGAGGGCCAGATTTTGCCGCAGCAGCTCAGAAATTGGGCATTTCAGAAGCCAAGTTAAAAGAAGCACTGGGAGTGCCAGCGAATCCTACACCGGGACAACGCCCTCCCCGACCCGATTTCAAGGCGGCGGCGGCAAAACTCGGCATTACCGAACAGCAATTGGTAAATGCGTTGGGAATTCCGCCCCGTCCACCACGTCCAAATTTTGCAGCCGCAGCGCAGAAGCTGGGCGTGTCAGAAGCCAATTTAAAGGCAGCACTGGGGGTACCAGCGAATCCACCAAGTACGCCGCCTGCACCGGGACAACGCCCACCCCGACCGGACTTTAAGGCAGCGGCGGCAAAACTCGGCGTTACAGAAGAGCAACTGGTGAATGCGCTGGGAATTCCGCCCCGTCCGCCTCAAGATGGCAACCAACCAGAGGGAGATCGTCCTCCTCAATAAGCCCTGGCGATTAGAAATCGCGGCTAAACAAACCAAGTCCGCCTGCGCGGACTCTAGAGACGCGAAATTTCGCGTCTCTACATTTAAAGAAATTTCCAGCCTCCCTATGCAGCTAAGGGACAGCGCACCCAGAGGAACGATGGAGATGGCATTTTCAAGATGGTGGTGAAGAACTGATGCTCCATTCCCCATAATCATTGAGTTGACAGAACGCGATCGCCCAAAACACCCAACTCACTCGCGACTAAACACAAACAGATTGCCTGTTGCACCTCTTCCTACCCTAATTTCTTCGTCTAAGTAGGAGGTTGTCCACTCCGCCTCATTTCGGAGAAAATACGATGTTGATGAACATAGCAAGGTTTAAAACTTTAGTGATGGGAAGAAGCTACTGAACGACGCGATCGCGCTGATAAGACCAAGCCGCGAATAAACCAAAAGCACCCCCCGCCCAAATCAGCCAAAGTAAATGTAGAAATAACTGGTTATCGTGTTTCAAACTAACTGCCGATAGAACTAATTCCTGGTAGTGGTAGAACGGTGAGCATGCAATTAAATCTTGTACGATTTGCGGTCCCGGAAGTGGAATTGAACCGCAAGCAACAGGAATAACAATTAGCGATAGGCTAAGAATAGAATCAGCACTTTTGGGGTCTAGTAAGTACCCTAATGCAAGGCCGAGAATGGCAAATGGCACAATTCCTAAGATTAGGCTCGATATCAGAGCTAACCCTTGAGTCAAATCCATTCTCATCTCAAGTTGCCAGCTTCCTAATGCGAAGATTAATAAAAGGCTCACAGTACAAATCAGAAGCGAGGTGGCAATCTTAGCCGCCATATATACTGTTGGTGGTAAAGGTGTAGCTCTCAAAAGCTTCAGCCATTTTTCCGATAGCTCAACTGCAATTCGTTTACCCAGTCGGTCGATGACAATCGTGAAAAGTATGATGCCACACAGGTAAATAACTATTTCTGTTGCCCCTTTTCCTTTCAATCCTTGCAATTTTAATAACGGGACAAATCCCACCAGTGCGAGTGTTGCAATTAAAAAAACTGGAGTGCGAAGTAGTTGAAGGATTTCAAACCAGAGTTGTTGTTGAAAAATGCGTTGGATGTTCTGAGAAGAAGTTTCAGGTAAATTCTCCGTCTCTCTAGGATTTTCAGGCTGATCTTCTAAAGCTTTATCTTTTAAATTTATTAGCTCCTGAGTTAGCTGTCCTTCAGGATGAATTTCAGTAATTTTATGGAGAGTGACACAGCGAGTTGCTAAAGTATTTAATTCGTTCCAGTCGGATTTATTATTTGTCACCATTAGAATGGTGATTCCTCGTTGACAGCAGAGTTTGATTTGCTGCCAAAATTCCTCATATCCTTTTTCATCTAGATTTCGGGTTGGTTCATCAAGGATGAGAAGGTCGGGATTGCCTGCTAGAGCAAGGGCAAAATAAAGTCGCTGTTTTTGTCCGCCAGATAAGTCAGTTGCCCAAGCACTTTCTTTATCTTTAAGCTTAACTATGTTCAATATTTCTTCAGTTGAAAGTGGATTAGGGTAGTAGCTTCTCAGCAGTTCAATAAGTTCCTTTACCTTGACATTTCTTGGAACTTGTGTATCTTGTAAAACTACTCCAACATGGATTTTTGAGTTAGCACTCTGTGGTGAAAGCCCCATTAGTTCAACTTCTCCACTACTGGGTTTGAGTAACCCTAAAATCAGATTCAGTAGAGTAGTCTTGCCAGCCCCATTTTCGCCGCGCAACACAACGAATTCGCCTCGCTGCACAATCAGATTGATATCCTGTAAGATAGAAGTTTGCTGGAATCCTTTGCGAAATTCCTTAGAAACTTGCTTGAGTTCGATAATATTCATGGCTTGTGTGAGAAAAAATATAGATAAGATTTAGAGCTAATGGAGTGTCATTTGCATGAGAAACCAAACCGCAAAGGAAGCGGCAACAGCAGGCACTAACGAGACACCGAAAAAAGTGGTTAAAACTACAAGTGCTGCTGTTCCTCCTGCAAATCCCCAAAAGTTCATAGCAAGTGAGCCTGTGGAATCAATTGGCGGTATACAAGTGCTGAATAAACAAAATTCACTTCCTTTCGTTAAAAGAAAGAATGTGGCAACCATTGCAACTCCAAAAACTCCTAAAACTACCCATTTATTCAGGTGTAATGAAAATCCTGAACCAGGGAGTTTTAAGGAAACTGCTGGGGTTTCTATAGGATTGGAAGTAGATTGTATTTGCCTGTCTGAATCTGGAACAATTTGCGGGGTGTTGGAGGAGGATTGCACAAGGTTGGAAGATTGTTGAGAGTTGTTAGAAGGTTGCATTTTTAATTGATTACTCCTTGATTTCGTGAAATATTGGACAAAGTTGGAAATTAAGATAGTGTTGCTAAAGCACTGTCCTAATTGCAAACCATACTGCTGCACCAATTGCTACGACGACAGCTAAAGGAGCAGTGGCAACAACAGCAGCCACAGTACTTGCAACTCCAATGGCAACAACACTGCTTGTGATATCTGGATAATCTTTTGCTGCCTTGATAGCATCTTCTGCTGTCTTGATAACATCTTCTACTGCATGAGGTTTCGCTGGCGGTGGAGATTCGTCAGATTTAGGAATGAATGACGGTTTAGGTGATGGACTAGTATCGCTCTGTGCTTTTTGTTTTTGTTCTTGAGAAGTGGGCAAAGGTTTAGGTGATGGACTGCGATCGCTACGTGCTATTTGTTTTTGTTCTTGAGAGCGATCGCGCAGAGGTTCAGCTTTTTTAGATGGACGAGAATTAGCTTGCGACAGTTTAGGTTGGCACTCTGCTGGGAGTGTACCAGACCAGTGAATCATCGGATAGCAGGAGTGCTGAACCAGCAAAGTTTTCGCGACTAGAAAGGGTGTCCAAAGTAAAAAACATACGACTAGGATTGTTTGAAATCGATAGCGAAGCCATCGGTCAATTAAACTGGGAAAATTTGTGATAATTTGCATGATATAGATCGCCTCGATCTGCTTAGAACTATCGGCAAAGGCTTCGTCTTGTCCCGCTTCCAACGGTTCACTGACTAGAAGGAAACTCCTAGTGCTTGGGCAAACTGCACTTGAGTCAGCTCTGACATTTCCGGGTTTCCTTCACAAGCGTAGCATTCGATAGGGATTCAGGGAGGGACATGGCGTGAGTGCCTTTTGATAATCTTCTTTGAGGCTAACGAAAGAAGACTGTCTCGCACATGGCATATTCACGAAATTTTGGTAAACGAGAGGCTTTAAACTAAGTGTTTTCTCCTACCCTATGTGATAAGGAAATGCGTGTACTGATGGGGTAAGAACGTACATTAAGACCTCCCGACCTTCCTCGCAAACACTTCTATGCTAGACGCAGACAAGGGCATTTTTGTAAAAACGAAGCCGCTTTACTCTCCGCATTTGGGTTGTGGATATGCGCTCTTTGTAGGTCGGATGATGCCATTAAACAAATCATCCAGATCGTAAGGAGTAAAGAACTGCCATTGTCCTTGAGCATCTAACCGAACGCCTACAGCCGTCGCCGTGTGCTGCCAATCAGTAACCCCATCTGAGCGTGCTACTGTAAGGTCTGCAACCGGAACGCCAATGCGCTCTCACTCGCTTGATTTTTAACATCAAACTTGTAGTCAGGAAACTGCGTTGTGAGGGTATCCTTGGCGGTGAGTTCTTGGGAACGATCTCCAAGCGCATCAAAAAAGGCAGTGTCAAAGTCGTTGATGACTAACTGACAGTCGTTGCCAAATAGCGATCGCTCTTACCGTATTTCGTACCGCATCACCTGCCAACCACCAATTGGGGAGATTCAGAAGCGCGATCGCAGATAATACGCTATGACAGGCAAAAGTTTTTAGGGCGGGGAGGATGTCAAGCCGCGCGACTATGCAGATTCTAAATGAGCTACTGGAATCTGTTCGGTTCTCTCTGGCGACTTTGCCCCAGTTGCAATGGCGTGAACAGCATGGAGAATATCGGCACAGTAGTATCGATTACCACAGCGATCGCAAACACCAATCGTCACATCTTCAAGAATGACAAATCCATCTTTGTGTTTGAAGGCTTCGCGCTTGACAGTACGAGGTTGAACGGTTCCTTCACAATACTCACATCTGTATCCATACATACAACTAGCCCTCCAGCTCAGTGACTTCGTAAACAGTGATAATCAGATAACGTCCGTTGCTAGCGAAACGTCCAACCACGCCAACAGGTATCTGTCGATCTAATGCAGTCCCCACTACTACATATTTTGTTCCTCTAGGATCGTCTTTTTCCACCCGTATGACTTGACCACTTAGAACAGCCTCTTCTACATCCAGAATAGTCAGCATATCCTCAGCCATCTCTTCCATTGCATGTGCTGACATATCGTATTGACGGAATCGGATTTTCTCTCTGATACGGTCAATATCACGCTTGAGGCACTTGGTTGTTTGGGTCACATCCAGGCAATCATATCAAGTTGTTTGGGCGATCGCTCTCTTAATCTAAGTCCTAAAAACTCCCTACCTCAAGTTTCCGGTATGCTCCAACTTGAAATCTAGGCAATTTTCTGTGCTGAACTCGCAGACACTTCTATGCTAGACGCAGAAAAGGGCATTTTTGTAAAAACGAAGCCCCTTTATTCTCTTGCCTCGCCAGCGGTCGCTCTTACCGTATTTCGTACCGCACCACCTGCCAACCACCAGTCGGGGAGATTCAAAAGCGCGATTGTCGGTAACACAACACCAACCGGCGAATCAACCAAAGTCTTCTGGAGGCGAGTGGCACTATCCATGTTTTGCTTATCTAGTTTGGTTCGAGTCTTTCCAGTTATTGACTTAGTTGTATTTTCAGTTCGCGCAGCATCCGACTGGTTCCGTCATCAATCGCTTTTTGCACTAACTGGGGAATCATTTCAGTCATAGGCAGATCGGGAAAAGAGAGGCTGACAGATGATTCAGTATAGTCCCCGTTCTGGAGAATATAAATCGTCAGTTGGCGATCGCGATAGATCCACACTTCCGGAACGCGCAAGGCTTGATAGGCATTCAGTGTAGTCTTTGAAGTGACATCAGACTCAATGGCGAGATCGGGAGGTGGGTAAACCTCCAAATTCATATCGGTGCAACCTCGGACACGACTGGCATTCTGGATGTAAAAGCAGGTATCGGGTTCGACTCCGGCAATTTCTGGTTGCTTCAGAGTCGTTGAGCCAAAATCTTCCCAGTCCCGTCCTTGGGCATCTAAGATAGTTGTGAGGATGTAAGCAATAATGCGATGGGGGCGTTCGTGCAGTGCCAGAGGAGACATGATTTCCAGCGTTCCTCGGTAGTATGCAATGCGGGTGCTGCGCTTTTCTCCCAGTTCGGTAAGAATCTCCTCAAAATCTTGCCAAGACAAGTTGTGAATGGTAATCATGCTACCGGGACTGAGTTCAATGCCACGAATGGGAATGGTGACAGTCATTGGTGTTCCTCCAGCGATCGCTCAGGTAGCTTCTTCAACCGTAACTCACCATTCACCCGTGAGCATCATTAATGACTAACTGACAGTAATTGACAAACAGCGATCGCCAACCCGTATTTCGCACCCCTTACCAACCACATTTTCTGGGTATTAAAAAGGCGGAAATATATAGCAATCCTAATTGAGTTGTGGGATGTCAGCAGTTCAAATCCCCGACAACTCTTACGGATACCGCTGATTGAGGGTACTATTTCCCAAGCTGTGCGTAGATTTGATTGACGACGAACCGGGTATTGGGGACTGGCGAAAACCCATTTACAGAATGTTGCCACGGCTTGTGCTATCAATTTAAGTCGTTTTTTTGCCTGCTCAAATCATCTTGCTAAAGCTCAAACTCGCCAAACTGCCTTAGCGGCATTACGCTTTCAGTCGGCTTCATTAATTGCTTGTTTGACATCTAAATCTCCATTGACCGGGTAGACTTCATGTTCCCTTCGGTTTTTATTCTCATGGCGCGAGTCCGGGGCAGAATCCTCTGGACGTTACTAAAGCTCGTGCTAAAAGTCTGCTCTTCTACAATTACCAGGACTTACGCAAAGCTTATACATATAGCGTTTTGTAGGGGCAATCCCCCTGGGGGATTGCGGTGGCAGATGTGGTGATGTTGCGTAAGTCCTGAATTACTTTAGTTGAACAGGGGGTATTACCCCTCTTCTGTCACTTTCCGAATATAATGAATAAAGAAATTGAAAAATAAAACTCTACACAGTAGGTAGGGCAATGGATGTAGAATTACAAGTTTTCAAACATTTAGCTAGAGATGCCCATCCCACA
>NZ_JBHZGO010000068.1:0-8201 GCF_042747725.1 Coleofasciculus sp. H7-2 | reverse complement strand
TCAATTCGATTACTAATTCATTATCTCAGATTTGGAGATGTTCCAATTCCCTATCAAAATCAAAGAAATCATTTTCGGCTCCCCTCTCGCATTCTCGCTCGCATCATACCCTAATTCAGCAACGCCCACAGATGCAAGCCAACAGAGAACTGCTTAATTTTTACTTTACTAGGACTTATGCAGAGATCCCCCTAAATCCCCCAATTTATCGGAGGGTTAGGGGGGATCTAGGTTTCAAGCTTTCAGTGCGTAAGTCCTGTTTACATTTAATCCAGTCCC
This sequence comes from Coleofasciculus sp. H7-2, assembly GCF_042747725.1. NCBI lineage: Bacteria > Bacillati > Cyanobacteriota > Cyanophyceae > Coleofasciculales > Coleofasciculaceae > Coleofasciculus > Coleofasciculus sp. H7-2. Next base: position 7,922 of record NZ_JBHZGO010000068.1, on the reverse strand, counting down.
CACCTAGCTTGAGATAGAAGCCAAGCAGAGGCGAGGAGTAAATGAAATTTCGCACCCCTGCATCCCTGCCCCGCCTACATTCGTCAGTCGAGGGCAAAATCGGTCACAATAAATCAACGACTACCTGACCCTGCAACACATAGAGGCTGGAGGCGATCGCTGTGCTGCAAAGATTTCTAATCATTCTTGTAATACTTGTACCTTTGGTCATTGCCTATCTGGTTAATGAAAAACGTAAAACCAAAATTAAACAAATTAAAAATAATAGTGTTGTTTTGGTGAAAGGTGCAGAACAGAAGTATCCCAGCTTACCTCTAAAAAACTATGGAATTCCGCTGATGGTTAGGCGTCACAATAGAGTCCAAGTTGTCTTTCCCAGACTGACGCCTGATGGGGATGTTGAATATATTTATTCCTGGCATCCTCTGAATGATATAGAAGTCATTGAGCAAAACTCTAAAACGAACGATCCAAAGCTGACTACCATCAAAGAACTGGCTCCCATCATTCAAGAACACTGGCAATTAGAGCCAGAAATGTCTGTACTTGAGGAGCAATATCGTAAAATTAATGACTTAGCCGATTTAGTATCTACCTCTGATGTGTATTCTCTCCAAGTAGAGACCTATGAGAAAGCTTTACTTGAGGTTGAAAAACTGTTAAGGAAAGCCGAACAGTTACAAAAAATATATGTTCGTTTAATTAGAGAGGCTTTAATTGGAGTTAAGGTAGCTGAGTACAATCCCGATCGGCTTCTCGTCTCACATCTGGCTTTTGAGTTGCAGTATCAACGAATGAAAGAAGAATATCAACATCTCAAAGATGTCGCCCATGCCTACTCCCAATTGTTGAACGAAAGTAGAAACCTGGTGAGTGAGGAGTAAGCACTGGGGAGACAAAGCAGCTACAGGTGCAAGAAATATTGTAGAGACGCGATGCACCGCATCTGGTAGCAGGGGAAAGTGTAGCTTCATCTTCTATGCCCCTCCACCCCTTCCCTTCCTCTTTTCCCTTCTCCTCCTCCCTTGTGTCCGCTTGGCGGGACAATCTATCGCCATACTGGGAGGAGGAGAGCAGTTTGATTACTCCCTGTCCAGTAGGCGTGAAATTACCTAACCGACGATGAAACGTAAATCTAGATACCCTACCTCTGATTCCTATACTGCCCCCAAATCCTCTAAATCCTCCCCCTTCAATTACACTTCCATCGCCCTAATCGGAGGCGTCTTCGTTCTAGGAATTGGGGTGGGGATTGGCTTTAGCTCCACAGCAACATTTAGCCCAGAAAACGTTGCATCGCGTGATTTCATTGACCGCGCTGCCCCAAATCCTGAGCTTTGCGTGCAGTTTGGAGCCAGCGCAATGGTGATGGATACTCGCGTCTATGTAACGCTAAATCCCTTTAATGTCTATGTTTCGCAGCCCAATATGCGACCGGGTTGTGTTTTGCGTAGTAACAACTGGTCTATTTTGGAGCAAAGAAAACTGGTAACTGCCGATCAGGTGCGGGATTGCAAGAACCGGATGAACACCTTTGGCTATACCGGCAGTTTGGACGGTCAACCGGATATCCGCTGCATCTATCAGAACGATGGTGCCCAGAATTTCTTCCTGAATCAGCCAGGAGCAGGCGCACCGCCGCCAGAAACAAACAATTTCTAGGGCTAATCGCTAATGGTTAATCGGTAATCGGGATTTGTTTATTGTAATTACCCATTACCGATTAAGCCCTGAGATGTTTAGTTTAATTATGTCTACCTACTTACCATTTCTTTGCCATTAGCAACTTACTTCACCGCCAATCTTCGCTGAGCTGAACTTGCAGAATTTGATTGGGTTGAATGATGGCGGTTTGAGGAGCTGTCAGATAGGTAGTGGCAGCACCGGCGGCAGCGCCTCCCAATAAACCGACGCCTGAAAAACCTCCTAATAGCACGATCGCTAAAGCACCAATGGCAGAATTCCGGACAACTCGGTTTTGTGAAAGTTGGCGGTTGCCGTCTAGGGAGTCTGATTGGGCGAGAAGGGGAAAATTGCGTCCACCCAGGCTAATTGCTTGGGTAATGAAGCGACTGCCGCGCCTGTCGATCTCAAAGCGTCCGATCACCTGCGTACCAACTGGGGCAATGAGTTTACCAGTGCGATCGCGTATTTCTTCCTCTAGCAGCAACACCTCCTGGCGCGAGACACCATCTCGCAGCGTTAAAACCTTGTCGCCCGGATAACGCAGGCTCAGCGGCGTGCCAGAAGGCAGTAGAACGTCTGGATTTAGAGATGGCACATTTGGCGCTTGTATCGGTGCCGATTTGGAGCTGGAAGGATCGGGCACAACAGTCGCAGCAGATAGGGGCGGTACGACAACCGTTGGAGAGGTGGCTGTTGTAGGTGCGGCAGGTATCGACATGGGCACAGACGCACCCGCTTCTAGGGATGGTACTGGGGCTACTCTGGTTCTCCTTGCGGGCACTTGGGTAGGATTTTCCTCCATCGGCAACGGTTGACCAAATTCAACCACTCTGGTGACAGAGGAAGACTGAGACTGCCTCACGGGTACTGGTGGTGCCGCAGCGATCGCGCCTGAAATAGGAGGTACGCTGACCGATACATTATCCGTCGAAATTCCCGCTGGAGGCACTGTTGGCGTCGCTAAATTGGGTACCGTGCTTGAGTTATTCAGAGGCGGCACCCTCACTACACCAGGCATTTGGTTCCCTGGGAAGATAGCCGGAGGCAAGGACGGAGAAACCCCGCCCCTAGTAGGAGCCACTGCTTCTGGAGCGACGCCAGCAATCAGGGGACGCAATACCCAGCGATTCCCAGGTTCCAATTGCAATTGCACTTGTTGGGGGGCTAAAACTACCTCTGGTGCGAGATACAGCACAATTCGGGTGACGCCAGCCTCGAACTGGGAGACTCGAATTTGGCGGATTGAGCCGGGGTAACTTTGTTGAGTTTCTACCATTCCCACTTGAGTATTGGGTAAATCCAGAACAATCCGAGGCGGTTGAGCCAGAAGAAAATAACGCGGCGTCGTTCCCTCATCCAGAGTGATTTCTAACTGATTAAGCGCTGGGTCAAATCGCCAATTTGTTAAGCGGGCAGCGATCGCTTTTAGCTCCAAAGCGCCGATCCCTAAGATCGTCATCACGCCAACCAAACTAAGCGTTTTCAGTCTACTCATAAAAAGTCGAACTCCCAGTATCAATTTTTCTCCCCACATCGCAGTTGACTGAGAAAACGTTCCAACTACAACAATTGTCTCCGTAAGTTCAGCGATCTATATCACAAAAAGAATGGATTTATATCACCAAATCATCACATAAAAGATCACACTTCCAAAGCGAGTGCTATCACCCAGTAATTTCTCGGATGATTTCATACTAAGAGCATTGGCTAACTAAACTCTGAGACCTCCCATGTTCCTAAGCCGTGACAATGTGCCAATTGATTCTTCTAGCTGGGTGGAGCGTTGGAAAAAAGTCCAGAGAACGCTTGTCAAGCGAACGATGCAGTTACAGCAAGTCAATCGAGAACTAGCAAATCAAATCACCGAGCGTCAGCAGGTGGAAGAGGCTTTGCGGCAAGCAGAGGAAAAGTATCGGAGTATTTTTGAAAACGCCGTTGAGGGGATATTTCAGACAACCCCGGACGGACGTTACATTAGTGCGAATCCAGCGCTGGCACGGATTTACGGCTACGTTTCACCAGAGGAACTGATTGCCCATTTGACGGACATCAAGCACCAGCTGTACGTAGATCCCAATCGGCGCGACGAATTTCTGTACTTGCTGCAAGAACACGGTTCGGTGAGTGGCTTTGAGTCTCAGGTTTATCGCCAAGACGGCAGCATCATCTGGATTTCGGAAAATGCACGGGCAGTACGACAAGAGCTGCGATCTGGGAAGCAATATGAAGCTGTGAGCGGCTATAGCGCAGCATACGCTAAGGACGAGCAGTACTTCGGGCATACATTAAGCGATCGCGCGGGTGCCTTACTCTACTGCGAAGGCTTCGTCACCGACATCACCGAACGAAAATCCGCTGAAGCAACCTTAAAAGCATCGGCAGTAGAATTTAAACAACAAGCTAAGCATCTGCAACTTGCCCTGTGCGAACTTCAACAAACCCAGACGCTTCTGATCCAAAGTGACAAGATGTCTAGTTTAGGGCAGTTAGTTGCGGGTGTTGCCCACGAAATTAACAACCCTGTCAACTTTGTTTGCGGCAATCTGGTTCATGCGAATCAATATGCCCAGGATTTGCTAAACTTCCTACAGCTTTATGCCAAACATTATCCCCAGCCAGTGCCTGAGATTGAACAGGAAGCTGAAGCAATCGATCTGAATTTCTTAATTTCGGATTTCCCCAAAACCCTGTCCTCCATGCAAATCGGGGCTGACCGCATTCAGCAAATTGTCCAGTCCCTGCGAAACTTCTCGCGGATTGACGAAGCCCACATGAAGGCGGTTGATATCCACGAAGGCATTGACAGCACCCTGCTGATTCTCCACAGCCGCTTGAAATCCAGAGGAGCAAATACGGGGATTGCCATTGTCAAAGAATACGGCGATTTGCCCTCCGTAGAGTGTTATGCCGGACTCCTCAACCAAGTATTTATGAATCTCATTTCCAATGCGATTGACGCCCTAGAGGAGGCAGAGGCGCGAAGAGGCAAAGGCGCAGAGGAAATGGCACACGCTCCCTTGCTCGTCTCTTCCCCAGATGCCCTGCCTTGTATTCGGATTCGTACCGATGTCCTCGACAACGGAAAAGCGAGTATCCGGATTATCGACAACGGCCCCGGAATGAGCGAAGAAATACGCACTAGAATTTTTGAACCTTTCTTTACTACAAAGCCCACAGGCAAAGGCACGGGGTTGGGTTTGTCAATCAGCTATCAAATCATCGTCGAGAGACATGGCGGCGTTTTGAAGTGTAATTCAACACCAGAGCAGGGAACTGAGTTCGTTATCGAAATTCCGATTCGACAGCACATTCAAGAATAAGTATTTTTTGGCAGGTTGGTACCGTCTAGTTTCGCGCCCGTCAGGTAAGCACCCCAAAGGTTTGCCCCGTCCAAGTTTGCCCCACTCAAGTCTGCTTCTGTCAAATCTGCCATTTTCAAGTTTGCCCCGCTCAAATTGGCACCTCTGAGATTTGCCCGAAACAAATTGGCTCCACTGAGATTCGCCCCGCTCAAATTGGCTCCACTGAGATTGGCTGTGCCTAAAGTTGCCTCCATTAAAAAGGTTTGGCTCAGGTTAGCTCCACTCAAGTCAGTTTCGCTGAGCGATCCCTCCTGGAAGTTCGCTAGACTCAGATTCACGCCTTTAAGATCGGTTCCAATTAAGTCTGCACCTTTAAAATTCCGTTCTCCCGCCGCATATCGCTCCAGCAGTTCATCCTTATTAACGATCATTCACTCCTGCCTTTTCTGGTTAATGTAGTTTGGCGCAACTGCTGAAATTTCTGGTTGTGGTAAATATGTAGCCGTCGGTTGGGTTTTGAAGCGAGAAGAGAGTTCTTTAATTCAAAACTCAGACGCGATAACCGCAAGTGTTCTACAACTTAAAACTTTTTACCACTACCCAAAAACAGTTATTCCCAAATAAATTAGGGATTGCTATATTAGCCATTAGCATAATACGGTTACGTTGGAGTGCAACACTTTTTATGGCGGTAAGTGGCAACACAATTAAGCTCCATCAGTTTTTAAAGTGGGTAGGGATGGCGCAGACGGGTGGGCAAGCTAAGCTTTTGATTCAACAGGGTTTTGTTTCAGTCAACGGCACCCTGGAAACCCGGCGAGGACGACAGTTAGTCTCAGGCGATCGCGTAACGCTAGGAAAACGAACTTTTGAGGTTGAGTTGAACAATGTCTAGTCCTAGGGTTTTAGAAATTTGTTCCTTTTAACAGATGTCGTCGGATTGCGTTGACGTAAGCAAACACTGGGAATTGATAATATTCAACAACAACATCTACTACAAAAACAAGATGAGCTAAAAAGGTTAACCCAATCCAAAGACTGGGAACCCAAGATAAGGGAGTACCTGGTATTGGGGGAAAAAAGTAGGTAGACAAGGCAACAAGGGTAGTCGGTAATAGGACTAAGGCAACTGCTGCCAACCCAACACCCCAACCCAATTCATTCCCCTTGCGATGGGCACCTTGCCAAGTTCGACCATTCCAGCGCCAAGTTATCGGTGATGCGCTATCTGCCATTTTCACGGACTGTTGAATCGGATCGGCAGTGAAAATATGATGGCAAAAATTACAAGCCAATGCTTCCATTAACGGCATCGCTGAAATCTCACCGTGCCGACAAACTGGACAAGTGTAAACGCCGTCTAAGCTGAAATTGTTGGCTGGATTTATTGAATGGAACATACGCTTAACTATTTCGGGGATTTCTTGTTGAAAGATGTACTTATTAATTGTAAAAGTGTTACCAGAACTTCGGGGACATCGTGCAAGGCGATGGTTTTTACGTGAAGTATGGGTATTTAGTCATCTAGGCAAGGGTCGAAATACTTTTATAGTTTCGGCTATCAGATGGAATTATAATAATATGTCGAACGTAAACAAAGTATAAAAAAATCAATCAAGGTTTTCTTTAAATTATAATAGCAAGCAAATATTGGCAGTTAAATAGCTGGAGTATTTTTTGATTAAACCTGGATAAGTTATGTAAGCAACACGGGGCAAAGATTTTTTTAAGATTTATGCAGGAAAAGGATTGTTAGATAGACCGAAGTTTAATCTTATGATTGTTGTTGGAACAGAGGTTAAAGAAAGTTTGATGGGTTTGCAGTGGCTGAAAATGCTGCGGTTGGTGGCGGATTTTCCAGTAGGATTGGTGACGCTGGGGTAGGAGCGATCGCTCTCAATCCCTCTCTCCCAGACTCAAATAATTGCCCCTCGCTGCTTTAGCTCGATCTTCATCGCCTCCGAAAGCCCCAAAGCCCCTTCAAACGAAGCATTCTCCACATTTGCACCCTGGAGATCGGCACGCTTAAGCTCAGCATCTTTTAGATTTGCGCCGCTCAAGTTAGCACCACTTAAATCAGCATCGCTGAGATTGGCAGCCTTCAGGGAGGCATTCGTCAAGTTGGCATTGGGAAGGTAAGCACTGCTTAAGTTGGCACCGCTGAGGTTGGCACTGGTTAAATTGGCACGGGGCATTTTAGTCCGCAAATCTGCTTGAGTGAGGTTGGCGTGCAACAGATGGGCATCGCGCAGATTGGCATTACAAAGGCAGGCATGGGAAAAGTTGGCACCGCTAAGGCAGGCACGGCTCAAGTCGGCAAAGGTGAGGTCGGCACTGCTGAGATTGGTATGATTGAGGTCAGCATTGCGGAGGTTGGCGTTGCGGAGGTTAACACCGCTCAAATCGCCTCTAGCAAAATCCTCAGATGGATTGATGCCCAGTATCTTGGCGCTGCTGATGAAGTCATCTGCCTTGGCTGCTGCCAAAAGTTCCCGTACCATTGTCAGATACTGCTGCTGGTAATCACGAGCTGCCTGCAAGTCTCCGAGGGCAGTGTAAGCGAGTCGGAGATTTTTGAGCGCCTGTCCTTCCCCGCGAACGTCTGGTAATTCTTTAGCGATCGCTTTTGCCTGGTGAAAGCAGAGGATCGCTTTTATATATTCTTCCAAAGAATTATAAGCCGCCCCCAAATTTGAGAGCGTTTGCATCTCACCTGGACGATCTTGGAGTTCCCGGACAATCGCTAATCGCTGTTGCTGGTACTCTATCGCTTTTGTATCCTCACCGAGAATGTAGTAAGCATTTCCGGCGTTGCTGAATTAGGGTATGATGCGAGCGAGAATGCGAGAGGGGAGCCGAAAATGATTTCTTTGATTTTGATAGGGAATTGGAACATCTCCAAATCTGAGATAATGAATTAGTAATCGAATTGAA
>NZ_JBHZGO010000067.1:0-8705 GCF_042747725.1 Coleofasciculus sp. H7-2 | reverse complement strand
GTCGTGCGTCAGGCAAACTGGAAAAGGCTTCCACAATGGCAAGCGTTCTCATAGCTCGATAAGAAAAATTCGTTGAGCTTTAGCTTACTGGATTTCACCCTCTCTGTCTAGAATGAAATAGCCCTGCTCTACTACCAATCCCAATGCTACAAAAAGGTTATGATTCATTGGGTGTTAGGTTTGTAGACTGTCCACACTGCCAACAGCAACATGATAGAGATATTAATGCTGCAATAAATATTAGAAATGAAGGATTGCGACTTTTGGAGTTAGGAACTAGCTCTTCTGCCCTTGGAGGGGATGTAAGACCAAAGTCTTCAGGACGTAAAAAATCCATGAAGATAGAGGCCATCCCCAATGAATTGGGAAGCCTACACTGTAACGCAAGGTCAGTGTAGGTAGTTCACGTAACTGACTTTTACAATGCAGGCGGGTCTACTGGTAGAACGTATAGATCGACATCAATTTCCGCATTCAGCTTAGCCGCTTGCTCCACAATATCTTTATCAAAATGGATTGCTGGTACTTGTCCGCGAACATAAACTACGCAATCAATTTCTGCCTCGTATCTACTAGATATTTCAACCATTGGTAGCCAACCAGGTTGGATTTGTTCTAGAACAGATTTAATGTGATCTTCAAGCTCAGCTGACTTTTCTAGTTTAGACTCCAGGCTCCAACCATTGCGCTTTCGGCGGATACCAGCCTTGGGATGAATCAAGTCACCAACTTTCCAAATTTTCGTGGGAATTATGCCTACTTTAGCAGTAATTTCTTCCGGATTAAAGTCAAATCCAGTCAATGTGAAAGCTGCTGAAATCTCATATTCCATTCAAATTCACCAAGTAAAAGTTACTAAAAATCATTGATGTTAAGACCTGTAGGCTCACCTAGCGCTTGACCGCCTTTAGGCTTGATATAAATGTTGCCATCCCTGTCCTTATAAAGGTCTTTTTTGGAGGCATTACGCCCACCTTTGAGTTCATGGATGTCTATGCCTCCTTCCTTTAGTTTTGCGATCTCATCATTGGTAAGTGGCTTGTCCTGTCTCCAGTTTCGCTCTTCTTCCCCTCCCTCAGACTCTTGTACGGTCATCTGCCACTACCGTAAGATCGACCTCTGTGTTATGTAGAGTGGGCTTTCTTCGCACCCTAGCGCTTGCCCGACAGGTCGGCGCAACGCGCGATCGCTATCCCACACCCAACGGCGTAAACTGTTCCGTGCGTACAGCCAGAGACTTGCGGCGCGAGAAGGCACTGCGGGGTAGCACGCGCAACACTTCCTCAACCGTTGTGATCCCCTTTGTTACCTTTTCTGCGGCTGCCATACCAAAAGAGAAAAAGTTGATTTCCCGTAGGTAGCGATGCAGCTGCGTCATCGTGCCATCGTAGATAATTTCGCGCACCGTATCATCAATATCCAACAACTCAACAATTGCCTCTCGCCCCAGATAACCAGAATTGAAACACTTGGCGCAGCCCTTACCCTTGCGCCAAATCGTTGAATTTGCCTGCGTTGGGTCCAAAATCAGTACCTGCAAATCCTTCTCCGTTGGCTTATAGGGTGCCGCACAGTGAGGACAGACTCGGCGTACCAAGCGCTGAGCCACAATTCCCAAGAGAGCATCACTAATTAAGCCGGGATCTGGGCCAATATCTTTGATCCGGGGAATCGCACCAGGAGCATCGTTCGTGTGCAGCGTGGTAAAAACTAAGTGACCCGTTAGCGCCGCCCGAACTGCGGTTTCTGCGGTTTCGTGGTCGCGGATTTCTCCCACCATAATGATATCCGGGTCTTGGCGCAAAATTGCTCTTAAGCCCGCCGCAAAGGTCATCCCCGCCGTTTCATTTACTTGGGTTTGGGTGATGCGGGGCAAAATGTACTCTACAGGGTCTTCTACCGTCACGACATTGACGTGTTCCCTGGCGACGGATTGCAGACTGGTGTATAGTGTACTGGTTTTACCGCTCCCTGTAGGGCCGGTGAGGATAATCATCCCTTGGGGCTGTTCCAACCAGTTTTTGTACGTTTCCAGAGTTGTAGGAGTGAATCCCAGGTTTTGGATTTTAGAAAAGGGGTTTTTGCGCGGTAGTAAGCGAATCACCGCTTTTTCCCCACCCACGCAGGGAAGAGTACTGACGCGCATATCCATTCCCAGTTCTAATTCTTCGCCGGAAGCATATTTCTCCCCAATCCGTCCATCTTGAGGGCGGCGGCTTTCGGCGATGTCGATTTCAGACATGACTTTGAGGGCGACGATGACCTTGCGGCTCACATCGACTGGCAGAGTGGTAATGTCCCGCAAGACGCCATCAATGCGATAGCGGACTCTTAAGCCTTCTGGCGCGGGTTCCATGTGGATATCGCTGGCGCGGTTCCGCAATGCCCCCGAAATCAGGGTTTTGAGCCGTCCAATCTGGTCAACTGCTTTGGAGAGGTATAGCTCAGTCGTTTCACTGATGTTTTCTTGCTCTTGCTCGCCCGTGAGGGGATTCACTAAGGGAGTCGAGGAAATGCGTTTGGGATCTAGGTTTTGGGTGTGATACCAGGTGCGATAACTCTTGTCCGCAATGGGGATAATTTTAATGTCGGTGAAAGTGCGATCGCTCAGTTCTCTAATTGCATCTAGAGAAAGAGCCTTCGGACTTCCCAGGTAGTAACAGTTTCGCCACAACAGTAGCGGAACCACCGGAGGCAAAAACTTTCGATCTGGAAATTCCCGAAAAAATCGGTAACTGACTTCCCGATCTAACAGAGCCAGGTGAACCGTTCCTAGCTCGTCTACCAGGAGTTTTAGCGCTTCTTCACAGTTAATTTCACGATTTTTCAGCCGTTGCCAAGCGGATGAAGCAGGAGGGGAGGTTTGCATTCTTGTTTCCAGCGAAAAATCAACAGCTGGGGGTTGAGACTACACCAGCCTAACTTAGGCGATCGCTCTGTGACATCAGAAGCGTAGGACGGAGTCCAAGGCGAAGCGATCGCACTGTAATGTGGGGAATGCGATCTCGAAAGCTCCAAACTTCGTCCTACGCAATTTTTTGGTTGCCTAGAGTGGGAAAAGAAACAGCTAAGTAATAATAAAGGCAAGTGTTGTAAAAGCGAGTAGATAGCAATGATAACTTCTACAGTTATCTCAAAGGAATACTCACTAGAAGATTGGATGCTCAATCCCCCTGATAATACAGAGTGGGTGGATGGAGAATTGGTGAAGAAAAACGGAGTGACACTCAAGCATAGCCGGATTCAGGGAAATGTGTACTTTTACTGGAGAAGTTACAAAAACTCCAGCGGACAAGGAGGAGAAGTTTATACAGAAGTTCCCTGTCGTACTAATAAGCAGGGACGCTATCCGGATGTTGCTTATCTGACAGCAGAATTACTTAACCAATTTGGCGAACCTGCCGTACTTCCCCAGAGTTTCCCACTAATTGCTGAAATTGTTTCCCCTACGGATATTGCTGAAGATGTAATTGCTAAATCTCAAGAATATTTACAATCTGGTGGCGAGGAAGTTTGGCTAGTTTTTCCTGATAATCGTTGGATTATTGTAGTTACTAAAAATCAGCGACTTGTGTTTGTTTCTGGCGAGGTTGTTAGCACTCAGACCGTCCTGCAAGGTTTCAGCGTGGCAGTCGATGAATTATTGGCTTGAAATTCGGTAATAGGTCATGGGTAATTGGGGAAAAGCCATCTCCAATTACCCATTACCCATCAAAGAGTCAGAGATTGGACATTGGTTTCAATCAATTTTGCCAAATCCTGTAGGAAAGCAGCGGCATCGGCACCGTAGATAATGCGGTGGTCGGCGGTAATATTTACCTGCATTTGTCGGCGCACTCCCATCAAGCCGTCTTCCGTGGCGACGACTTGAGGACGCGACGCGCCAATTGCCAAGATAGCACCTGTTCCCGGCGGCAAGATGGCATCAAATCGGTCTACTCCATACATCCCCAAATTCGAGAGGGTAAAGGTGCCAGAACTGTATTCTGCGGGTTGCAGCTGCTTGGTTCTGGAGCGTTCGACTAAATCTTTCCAGGTGCGAGATAGGGAGTAAATATCCTGCTGGTCGGCATTTTGCAGAACTGGCGTAATTAAGCCACCGCCATCCATTGCCACGGCTACGGCAACGTTAATGGCACTGTGATACTGAATTGCCTGGTCTGAGAAGCTGGCATTCACCAAGGGATGTTTTTGCAAGGTTACGGCTACTGCTTTGGCGAGTAGCGCGGTCATGGTGACACCCTTGGATTTAATCTGCTTGTAGAGCTTATCTAGATTATCCGTCGTGATGGTGTAACCGACGTGGAAGGTAGGCACTTGCAGGCTTGCCATCATATTCCGCACCACGGCGTTTTGCAGCGTGTTGAGGGGGACGACGCTACCGGGAACGGCAACGGTGGGTACGGTGGCGGCGGCGGCAGGTTTAACGGCGGCGGGTGCGGCTGGCTGTGGTGCGACGGGTGTGGGTGGCGGGGGAGCCACGGGCGTCATTCCCGGTGTGGCAGTTGTACCGACGGGTTGTTTACCCTGATTCGCCAATGCTTCCACATCTTCTGCGACAATCCGACCGTGGGGGCCACTGCCTTGCAGGCTACTCAAATCGACGCCCAGCTCTTTGGCTAACTTACGGGCGCGTGGGGAGACAACGCTGCGTCCATTGCGACGGGCGGCGGCTGGTGTCGTTTCGACGGGGGCTGGGGCTGCTGTGGGTTGTGGGGCGGGAGCGGATTCGTTTACCGATTGCGTTGCGGGGGCGGAACCAGGAGCCTGTTGCTTGGCTGTTTCGATTTCGGCTTCGGTTTCTGCGACGAGCGCGATCGCCGCCCCTACCGGAGCTGCTTCACCGGCAGGTACGATAATGGTGGCTAGATATCCTTCGTAGAAGGACTCCACATCCATATCAGCTTTGTCCGACTCGACAACCACCACGGTTTCGCCTTTTTCCACTTTGTCGCCTGGAGATTTGACCCAGGAGACAATTTTGCCTTCGGTCATGGTGGAACTAAGGGCGGGCATGAAAACTTCGTGAATCATGGGGTGTCTTCTGCGACAGTCTATATAAACAAGATTAAAGCCAGATTGAATTGTATCTTGACCGATGGCATTACAACTATCCGACTCTACAACACTCTGTTGAGTTTGTATCCTTCACCACCGTTCAACGCCGAATTCTCCGGACGCTGGTGCTGCTGGATAGAATTGGATAGAGAAAACTGATTCAAACCCTTTATTATAACGATGTCTGGCAAGTTTAAATCCCTCGTGGTGTTAGTAGGTATGGCACTGGGCTTGAGTGCTTGCAGCGTCGGCGACAGCACTCAATCAACTCCCACGTCTGCCAGCAGTCCGAGTGTTGAGCAATCCCCCCGACAGGTGAGCCAGAATGCACCTGTGGCAGAGACCGAGCGAACTAAGTATAAACCTATACCGCTACAAGAGATTAAGTCTGCTAACTCTTTGAAGGGAACTGACCCCAAAGCGATCGCAATTGCTACCTTTGGTCAAACTGAATCCGAGGGGGGGACGCGGGAAGTTACACTTGAGTATCCGCAACCCAATCTGGCGGTTGTAACGATTACCCAAACCGGCGTTGCAGATGATTCTGTCGGTGGTATCAGGCATCGCGTTGAATTGGTGCCGACCTCCCCATCAGCTCAAACAGCCAAGGAATGGAAATTAGCATGGGCTGGTTCCCAAGTCAAGTGTCATGTGGGGCGTGGTCATCAAGATTGGTCAACTCAAAATTGTCAGTAGATGCCCCAATATCGGCGAATGGCTTTCTGGCAATCTCCGAATTACCCATTAGCCATTCGCCATTAACCATTCCCATTAAATTTCTCCGCGAATTTCTTCCACAATTCCATCGCGCAAGAGAATTTCCACCTGCATTTTTTGAATCAGATTATCTCCCGGCTCTACTTTAAAGAAGCCTTCAATCTGACCGTGATTCACTTCGTCGTTGAGTTCTATCAGCTGCACTTGTTGCAACTGTTGCAGAAGTTGATTTTTCTGCTCAAGCAGTTCGCTTTTCTTTTGATTAACCTGGATTTGGATATTGTCAATTTGTTGCATCACTTGAGGGCCAGGAGGTTGCAAACTCTGCTTTTGGATTTCTGAGATTGCCCGCTGTCCTTGCATTTCAAACTGTTGTAACTGAGAGTCAATTTGGTTAATTTGTGACTGGAGTTGCTGCTGTGCTTCCTCCTTCCAACGAGGAGTGACAACGGCCTTAATCGTAACGGGTCGCTTCAGCAACAGGTGTGATTGAGAAACATCCATATCCGTTTTGCTTGAGAAAATTAAAGGAGTAAAGGTTTGTAGGAAAGGCGCTTAGGGTGAGGGCTAAAGGATGAAGGTGGTGTGCGTAGTTCACACTACACTTCATCCTTCACACTTTCTTCCAACTTTCCGACCAAATCAGGCAAACATCCCGTCGATCATATCGCGGTAGCGTTCCATTACGACAGGTCTCTTGATTTTCAACGTCTGGGTCATCATGCCATTTTCAATGGAAAACGGCTCCAGAATTAGCTTGAACAGACCTATTCGGTCATCTGGGCGATAACCAGGGCGATTTTGCACCTCCCGGTTTAATTCTTTCTTGAATAATTCCTGAACAATCTTACTATTCAGGTCAATTTCTGGCGTGGATGCAGTAGGGATATTGCTGGGTGAGGAAGTTGGCTCTGGGAGACGCAAGTGCAGATTGTTGTCTGCTGCCCACTTTTGCAAAGCTTCCAGATTAGGGACAATTAAAGCACCAAGCGATCGCTCATCTTGACCCACCAGCACAATTTGGTCAATATAAGAACTCCGCAGACAGGCATCTTCAATCGGCTGGGGTTCGATGTTTTCGCCGTTGGTTAAAACTATCGTATCCTTCGCCCGACCTGTCAGCACTAAGTCATTTGCCTCTGTTAGCCAACCCAAGTCGCCGCTATCAAACCAACCTTCAGAGTCAATTGCCTTAGCAGTAGCTTGGGGATTTTGATAATATCCCTGCATCACTTGCGGTCCCCGCGCTAAAACCAGACCGCGACTCCCGACAGGAAGGGGTTTGCGGGTTTCCGGGTCAACAATTTTAATTTCCGTCCCTGGAAGGAACCGCCCCGATGAACCCCGCAAATTGCACCAAGAATGACGAGCCGTTAAGACGGGGGATGTTTCTGTAAGACCATAGCCCACCAGCACCTCAAGTCCAATAATTTCAAAGAAGTTTTCCAGGTGCATAGCGAGGGAGCCGCCGCCACTGATGACGTACTTTAACTTGCCTCCGGTGGCTTCTCGTATTTGTTTATACACTAATTTCTCGGCAAGCGCATGGATAGGAGCCAAGGCAAGCATTTGGCTTCCAGCTAATAGCCGTTCTTGGACGGAGGGAGGCTGGGGTTGTAAGCGCAAATTTTGCCAAGTGCGGCGAGCTTCAATGTAGCGCTGACTCATGCTTAGCAGGTTTTTAACCAGTTTCTGCTTGTTTGCGGGTTGTTCGCGGAACTGCTTCTGGACGCCTTCGTAAATAGATTCCCACAGTCGGGGAACAGCGATTAAATAGTGGGGTTGGAATTCTTTAAAGTCTTTTTTGATGTGGCGAATGCTCGTGTAAATCTGGGTGCAACCGTGGGAGAGGAAAAAGTATTCGCCAGTGCGCCCGAAACTGTGCCAAGTGGGGAGAATCGTCAGGACAGGCTCGCCCGGTTGCGGCTGAACGATGGTTCCCAAGTTGATAATCTGGTGGAGCAGGTTGCCATGCGTCAGCATGACGCCTTTGGGCTTGCCCGTCGTACCAGAAGTATAAATGAGCGTCGCCAGCGTTTCTCGGTTTTGCTTCACCGGCTGCAAGGATTGATTTGCCCCTGCTGCCATGACTCCAGAGAAGTTCAGCACTTTCAGGGTGGATTCTTCGGGTGGTTCTTCGTCAGAGAGCAAGACGACTAGCTGAATCGGGAGGTCGTTGAGGCGTTCTCTGAGTTTTTGGAGCGTCTTCCGGTCTTCCACCACTAAAGTAGTGCTGCCGCTATCTGCCAGTATAAATAGTAACTCTTCCCGCTCTGCCTGAGAGCTACGCACGATATCAACTGCCCCAGCGGTCATCGTCCCTTGGTCGGCAATAAACCAGCGCGGACTATTATCGGCAAAGAGGGCGAGGCGAGATTCTGGCTGTACTCCTAATGCCTGCAACCCAGCGGCAAACTGTTGAATTTGCTGAGCTAATTGGGTGTAATTTACAACTACCTCTGGTTGAGCGTGGGGATCGTGGAGGGCAATAGTATTACCAAAGTGCGATCGCGCTAGCGACCAGATCGCGGGTAGAGATTCCACCGAACTGTAATCTACCATGCGGCTAAGGTTAGCACGGTCTCGTTCGCTGAGTTGGAAGGAACTAGGGGCTTTCGACATACTCTATTTATCGCTGCAATCGTTAATCAGCTATGTTTCCAACATACTCCTCTATCGGGCTGAAATAGCAGGTTTAGGAGGACAGAATTGATTGTGTCTATGCCATCTGTAAAGAGCGATCGCGTTTGATTATTTGTAATAATTGATAGTTGACTATTGCTATTTGACAGTGTATTCTTAGCGGGACTTAAACGAAAATCAAAAGGAAAAGAAAGTATAATGCTTGCAGAGTAAACAGTTCACGTCGAGGTTTCTCCCGATGAAACAGACAACTCCCGCCGCCATGCCCCCTTGCTTTGATAGATGGT
>NZ_JBHZGO010000066.1:0-9420 GCF_042747725.1 Coleofasciculus sp. H7-2 | reverse complement strand
AGTCGCCCGCAATCTAGCTCTCAACCTGTATCGTGATTTAGGCTTTGACAACATGGCTCAAGCTCAGCGTCGTTGTGGGTTCAGCTTGAACCACTTGAAGTCAATCTTTAGAATGAAATAGCCCTGGATAAGGCGTTTAGTGACGAGTTTCCAGCTTTCAGACAAGATTAACTTACAAAGTTGGTTGCGCGATCGCGCTTTTTTACCTCCAGTGCAGCGCTTAAGTGAATTTATCGAACAAGTGCTGCTAACATCAGTCAGCCACAAAATTGTTATTTTTATCGACGAAATTGATAGCGTCCTCAGCTTAAATTTTAAGACTGATGACTTTTTTGCTTTTATCCGCGCCTGCAATGAATACGAACGTCTGACTTTTGCCTTGCTGGGAGTTGCAAGTCCCTCTGATTTGATGCAAGACAAAAATCGTACTCCTTTTAATATTGGTCGTGCGATTGAATTATATGGTTTTCAATTACACGAAGCGCAGCTTTTAGCGGGGGGTTTAGCAGGGAAAATTAGCAATCCTCAAGAAGTGCTAAAAGAGGTATTAGATTGGACGGGAGGACAGCCGTTTCTTACCCAAAAACTTTGCAAATTAGTCCTTCAACAAGCAGAGCAAAACTTATTACCAATTACCCAAATCCCAGAGTGGGTTGAGAAATTAGTGCGATCCCGCATCATCGAAAGTTGGGAAGCGATGGATGAACCACCGCATCTAAAGACGATACGCGATCGCCTTCTCCGAATTGGACAGCGAAGCCGTGCGCTACTGGATCTCTATCAGTTAATTTTGCAACGAGATGAATTAGCATTTGACGAAAGTCCAGAACAAATCGAATTGCTACTGTCAGGAGCAATTGTCAAGCAGCAAGGGAAATTAAAGGTTTGTAACCGCATTTATGCCTCTGTATTTAACGAAAGGTGGGTGAACAAAGCATTAGCGGATATGCACGCCGACTTCATGCAAGTTGTTGCCACCCAAGAACAAAAACTTCTATCGATGCTTAGCGTGATGGAAGGCAAAACATTTGATGATATTCTTTCAGAAATATTAGGTTCTATTACTTTAAAAATGGGCGAACTACTGAGTGTAGATCGCACGACAATTTTCTTTATAGATGAAGAAAAAAGTGAACTTTGGTCAATTATCGCTAGGCATGAAGACGGAAATCATCCCGAACTTCAAATTTTGTCGAATAAAGAAACAAAAGGACGTTTAACTTATTTCAAAAAATTTGTCAGTACTCCCTTTAGTTTTTGCGACGATCCCGCTGATTTGGAAGCGGACGAACCAGACAAAAATAAGGGATATCGCACCTACAACGAGTTAATTTTACCATTATTAAACGAGCAGGGAGATTTAGTTGCCGTTGTCCAATTACTGAATAAGTTAAAGCAGCCGAATAATCCGCAAGCTCGCTATTCAGAAAGAATTGATAAATACGGCTTCACAGAAGCCGATCAAAAACAGTTTGCTGACTATGCTCCGGCAATTCGACGAATTCTGGAAAGATGCCAGTATTGTTACAAATTAACCCAAAGACTACAAGCCTCAGAAGCACTCACAGAAGCAACGCGATCGCTCTCGCAAAGCAGCCTCGATTCTGAAGAAGTCCTGGGTCGAGTCATGGATGCGGCAAAAAAACTGATGAATGCCGATCGCAGCACGCTTTGGCTAATAGATCGAGAGGCAAATGAACTATGGACAAAAATTCCTTTTGAGGACGGTTCTGTTCGAGAATTGCGAGTCAAAGTAGGGCAAGGTTTTGCTGGCAAAGTTGCTGCATCGGGAGAAACTTTAAATATTCCCTTCGATCTGTACGATCACCCTGATTCGGAGACAGCTAAGAAAACGGATCAAAAGACGGGTTATCGCACTTGTAGTTTACTTTGTATGCCCGTTTTCAGTCCGGATGGCGAATTACTGGGTGTCACCCAATTAGTGAATAAAAAGAAACCGGGTGTGTTTCCAGAATATAACCCAGATAATTGGCCCGAAGCCCCCGAATGCTTCAAGGCTAGTTTTGATGGAAATAGTGAAAAATATATGCAGATTTTTAACTCTCAAGCGGGGGTTGCTCTGCAAAACGCCCAGAAATTTGCCAGCGTCAAACAAGAGGCAGAATCTCAGCAAAAAAATGTGGTAAGTCAAACTCTGGCGATGCTCAATAGTGTCATGGATAACCAGGGTTTTGATGATATTTTGGATAGCACCTTGCGTTCGATTACTCTAAAAATGGGCAAATCTTTGAGTGCCGACCGCACGAGTATATTTCTATTAGATCAAGACAAAAATGAATTTTGGTCAATTATCGCCGAAGCAGATGGAGAGGGTTCTTTAGAAATTCGGATACCTGCTAATAAAGGAATTGTGGGCGAAGTGGCAGCCCGCAAAGAAGTTATTACTATTCCCTTTGATTTTTATGAAGATCCTCGCTCTGGTGCAGCAAAAGAGCAAGACAAAAAAAATGGCTATCGCACTTATACAATGTTGGCGTTGCCACTCTTAAATGAGCAGGGAAATTTAGTCGCAGTTATTCAGTTACTCAACAAATTAAAGCGATTTGGCGACCGGACTGCATCTTTAGCAGAAAGAATCGATCAACAGGGCTTTACGAAAGCCGATGAAGAACGATTTGCGGAAAATGCCCCGATGATTCAAATGATTTTAGAAAGCTTCCGCTCTTATCATAAAACAGCTAGGGGGCAACGAGTGGCAGCCGCACTAATGGCAGCAGCTCGTTCAGTGAATCAAAGCAGTTTGGATCTTGAAGAAATTCTCAAGCGGGTGATGGAAGCAGCCAAGAAACTAATGAACGCCGACCGCAGTACTTTGTGGATTTTAGATCAAAAAGCTGGTGAATTGTGGACGCAGATTCCCTTTGACGATGGTTCTGTAAAAGAATTGCGGGTGAAAGTAGGACAAGGTTATGCTGGCAAAGTTGCCGAATCAGGAGAGCCTTTGAATATTCCTTTCGATTTATATTCTCGCCCAGATTCGGAGACAGCAAAAAAAACCGATCTTCAGACGGGTTATCGCACTTGTAGCTTACTATGTATGCCAGTTTTTAGTCCCGATGGTGATTTGATTGGGGTGACTCAATTAGTGAATAAAAGGAAGCAAGGAGACTTTCCAGAATATGAAAGACTCGATCAATTAGCGTTTTTACAAGAGGAAGCTCCGGAATATTTCAGGGCTAGTTTTGATGACAGCGATCAAAAATATATGCAAATCTTTAATAATCAAGCTGGAGTCATCCTCCAGAATGCCGAACTTTTAGCAGCAGTTAAAAGACAAGAGCGATCGCTTCGAGAAAACCTGAGTGCATTGTAAATTAAAGCGTTGGTTCAGTAATTCTGGAAGAACCCCACCTCTTTTTACTAGCGGTCAGGGTTGGAGTTTTAAATTATCTAAATTCCTGCCCCGTCGAGGAACTCTGAAATTAGCCGATTAGAAGCGTTTGAAAAGATAGCCTTCTGAAGGCTAGAGTGCATAGCAACAGGTACAATTTTTTGAGCTTTTAACGATTCCATTTCTTCCTCTAAAAAGTGAATACGGTCAAAAGTCGGAAGGCTTTGTAGCGCGAATTGTTGTGAAGTTGGAGGGGATGAACCCAACAGCTTCAGTTAAAGACCGCATTGGCGTCAGTATGATTCAAGCTGCTGAGGAGGCTGGTCTAATTCAGCCGGGAAAAACGATTATCGTTGAACCCACTTTTGGCAACACTGGCATTGCGCTGGCGATGGTAGCGGCGGCGAAAGGCTACGCCTTGATTTTGACGATCCCACAGACGATGAGCCAAAAACGGCAGGCGATGCTGAAAGCTTATGGTGCCAAACTGGAACTGACTTCTGGAGCTGAAGGCATGAAGGGAGCGATCGCTCCCTTCCGAACAAATTGCGGCGACAACTCCCAATGCTTTTGTACCGCAATTTCGCAACCCAGCCAATCCCCAAATCCATCGGGAAACGACAGCCGAGGAAATTTGGGCTGATACTGACGGTGAAGTAGATTTCTTAGTTGCGGGGATTGGCACGGGTGGCACGCTGACTGGAGTTGGTGAGGTAATCAAGGCACGAAAACCGAGTTTTAAAGCGATCGCTGTAGAACCAGTTAGCAGTCCAGTTCTCTCTGGAGGTCAGGCGGGAGCGCATAAAATTCAAGGAATTGGTGCTGGATTCATCCCAGAAGTTCTCCGAACAGAGCTGATTGATGAAGTAATTACTGTCATGGATGAGGAGGCGATTTATTATGGTCGCCGCTTGGGTCGAGAAGAAGGGTTGTTGTCGGGTATCTCTTCCGGAGCGGTTTTAGGTGCTGCAATTCGGATTGCTAGACGTGAAGAGAATGCAGGTCGTTTGATTGTCATGGTACAACCCAGTTTTGGCGAACGTTATTTGAGTACACCGTTATTTCGAGAACCGGAAATTCAGGATTCTCCAATTCTGGTTTAAATCAACTGTTGGAGTAGTTGGATCGCTGTATTAGTGCCTATATTTTGATGTCAAGACGCGATCGCAAACTAAATGCGATCGCGCTGTAAAAATATTCATGGAACCTCTTGTGGGTGACATCGCTCTACGCAGGGCACCCACAAGAGGTGCCCCTACATTATCTGCAAACAGAGATAGCGATCGCCAGTTTAGTTTTATGGTTGCTTTTAACCTATTCTTAACCTAAACTAATTTTTAAACCACAGTAAACCGAGCGAATTACCGTAGTTACTGTGATATAGCAAAGATATCGCCTAGCCAGTCACAAGTAACTGGACTACCCTAGCCCAGTTTTTAATCAGTACATTGGGGGACTGAGGGATAAGTATTCTAGTTCTTCTGGGAGTTCCAGCAATGAGTTCGATGTTTTTCAGCCCAAGTGATTGGCAGAGTGTAACCTTTAGGCTTACCACTGCACTACTGGTTGGCGGCGCGATTGGCATGAACCGCCAGCAGCCTGGTAGACCTGCTGGCTTGAGAACTTTTATGATAGTTAGCTTAGGCGCTGCCGCATTTGTAATGATTCCTTTGCAGGTGGATGGTGACAATACCTTTTCTTCTTCCAATGCTCTGAGTCGCACCATCCAAGGCGTTGCTACGGGAGTTGGGTTCCTGGGTGCGGGAATGATTCTGCAACAATCTCATCAAAAACTTAGAAAAGCCGAAGTCAAGGGGCTAACTTCCGCCGCAACTATTTGGTTGGCGGCTGGATTGGGAGCCGCCGCTGGCTGTGGATTATGGCGAATGAGTCTGATTGGAACGCTATTTGCATTGGTGGTTCTCAGTGGAGTGAAGAAACTCAAGAAGTCTCCCTTGATTCGTCTTTACGATGACAATCGGACGAAAACACCGGAAAAAGACGCTGCATCGAATCAAGATTCAGAGCAGTAATAACTTCATTCGTAGGACTTTTAAGAGCGATCGCTGCGATATTTCCTACGGTTCGGTTGGTGAAACTGACACTACCCCTAGAAGACAGCTACGGGATTCTTGCATCTGATTGTGAGACTTTTCTGACTGATGAGCTTAGTTGCACATCGCGTAACTTTAATTAGAACAACGTTTAGTAACCTAACCACAAGGTTTTCAGGCTACAAAAATCTAATAGTTTTATTAGGACAGCGATCGCCATCCGATGAAAGCCTATCAAAACTTCTTTTCGGAGTCAAAATCAATAATTTTCCCTAGGATGATTACATAGTAAGCATTTCAAGCTGTGCGTGGCGGATGGTAACAGCCACGCTACTTTTAGCCCAGATCAAACGTCAGAATTCACCGATGAAGCCTCAGTTTCTCTTAGCCTATCAAGAACAAGACCCCACAACTTCGACAGATGCTTTGCAACGCCACAAAATTTGAATCAGTTGTCTCGACCGTTGGATCTATGGCTACTGAATCTTCATGCACCGATAGAATTCAACAGATGCTCAGCGGATTCTCTGTTTGTATCCCCTGTAGATGGTTATGAGCATCAGCTGTATCACTTGTTCAATCAAACAAGCTCAGCTATAGATTGGACACTAGCTCCTGAGAGATTAGTCGTTTATTTAAACAATCTACGCCAATTTGGTCGGAATACGGGAATATATATCCAAAGAGTGATATTCAGAAAAAATTTTCTGTATAAATATATTGATAGGTATTGAGAGTACAGTAATCCTACCGGGAAACCGGAGTTTACACCAACATCCAACTAAAGTAAAGCCCAACTGTCTGGATTCAGAATTCATCGTTACATACCAATCAAAAATGCATCATGAACATCCGAGCGTATTAAATGAAAGCTG
Source organism: Coleofasciculus sp. H7-2 (assembly GCF_042747725.1). Classification (NCBI taxonomy): domain Bacteria; kingdom Bacillati; phylum Cyanobacteriota; class Cyanophyceae; order Coleofasciculales; family Coleofasciculaceae; genus Coleofasciculus; species Coleofasciculus sp. H7-2. Next base: position 3,139 of record NZ_JBHZGO010000066.1, on the reverse strand, counting down.
CAAACCGCTACAAGTAACAACTTAGCTGGAGAATCACTGATGTTGTTATCGTGCGCCTTCGCATCTTCCACCCGCCCCAGGCGCACAATCCAGGCAACAGATGGAAATCGGGTTTACCTTCTCTTTAGTTGGGTTGATGAGGGTGTGATTCTCAATCGGGTATTACTTTTCGTCTCGTTGAGATATTGATAAGGATACCTATGAACCATCTCACCGCTCCGCTGGTTACTCCTCTTCAGCCTTGCTTTGACGTTCGTGACAGTTCGTGACAGATGGAGGTTATCTATTTATTCTTTACAGATCCTCTCAATCCTATGCATCTCTTTGTACCTGAGTAAATTTAATTACAATGCTCTTTCGTAATCATGTTAAATTATCGGGTTTTACTAACATCTCTGATAGTTCTCATCTTCGGGATAACCTCTTGTAGTAAAGAAGAGGAAAGAAAGACGCAGGTGAGTATTGATGGTGGAGCGGTAGGCTTTCCTATCCATCAATCAGTAGCTGAAGAATTTCAAAAAGTTAAACCTGATGCTCAGGTTAGTGTGGCTTCAAGCGGTACTGGCGGAGGGATGAGTAAGTTTTTTGCTGGAGAAATTGATATCGTTGGCGCTTCTCGTTCCATTAAGGATGAAGAAATCGAAAGATGTAAAAAGAAGGGCATTGATTTTGTAGAACTGCCTGTTGCATTAGACGGAATTGCCGTGATTGTCAATCGTAAAAATAACTTTGCTAAATGTTTGACAATCGAGGAACTTAACAAAATTTGGAACTCCAAATCAGACCGCAAAATAACCAACTGGAATCAAATTAATCCAAAGTTTCCCGATCAGAGGTTAAAGCTTTATGCCCCTGCTTCTGATACTGGAACATTTGATTATTTCACACAAGCTGTTACTGGCAAAGCCAAAAATAGCCGCACAGACTACACTCCTAGTCACAATCAAAACGTTCTTGTCCAAGGAATTGCGGGCGACACAAATGCTATAGGGTATGTGGGGATATCTTACTATATGGAAAACCAAGACAAGCTGAACTTGGTTGGTGTGGAAAGTCCAAAAGGAAAGTGTGAAAAGCCAGTTCCGCTAGACAATGTTGTTAGAAACATTTATCTACCTTTATCTCGTCCCCTCTTTATCTATGTCAGCAAGACTGCCCTAGATAACAAACCTTCGGTAAGAGAGTTTGCTGAGTTCTATCTAGAGAATTCGTGGAAATGGGTCGATCAAGTTGGTTATGTGGCGCTACCCGACGAGGCTTACCACAAGATAAAACAAAAACTTGCCTCTGGGGAAACAGGTTCTAAATTCAAAGATGCCAAACCTGGCGAACCGATCGCAAATCTTCTTTAAGATGAACAGAAAATCTACAACAAAGCTTAAACAAGATTACTCAATTACTAACAGCATTTTTAGCTAAATTTTCCTTATGCAAAACACAAATTTTAGTAATCAATTTAATAGCGAATCCAGGCGATCGCTCGAAAAAAAAGCCTCTGACGATATCCAGGAAAAAGTTATCGAGGCGATTTTATTTTGTTGCGCGTTGATTTCCATCCTGACTACGTTTGGAATTGTTTTTATCATCTTCCGAGTAACTTTTGACTTTTTCCAAAAAGTTTCCTTCGCTGAGTTCTTTCTTGATACCAAGTGGACACCTTTGTTTGCAGAGAAACATTTTGGAATTTGGCCTTTAATCAATGGCACTATACTTACTACGACTATTGCCATGCTCGTTGCCATTCCTCTGGGTTTATGTTCTGCTATCTATTTAGCGGAATATGCTTCACCCAAGGCGGCAGCTATTTTACGCCCAGCAGTAGAACTGCTGGCGGGAGTACCTACCGTTGTCTATGGCTACTTTGCGCTTTTATTTGTGACGCCAGTTCTGCGGTTATTTCTCCCCCTAGAAATTTTTAACGCTTTAAGCGCTGGGTTGATGATGGGAATAATGATCAGCCCTACAGTTGGCTCTATCAGCTTGGATGCCATACAATCTGTGCCTCGCTCGTTGCGGGAAGGAGCTTACGCAATAGGCGTAACCAAACTGGAAACTATCTTTAAAGTTGTGCTTCCTGCCGCCCTTTCTGGAATTGCTGCCTCCATTATTCTGGGCATTTCTAGAGCCGTCGGTGAAACGATGACTGTACTAATTGCTGCTGGGCAAGAGCCGAGAATCAGCCTTAATCCCTTTCAATCAGTAGAAACAATGACAGCTTATATGGCTCAAATTTCAGGAGATGATAGTCTCAGAGGTAGTGTTAATTATAACACTTTATATGCTGTGGGAGCTGTTCTGTTTTTGATGACTCTAACTTTAAACATTGTCAGTCATTGGATTTCTAATCGCTATAAAGAAAAATACGAGTAATAAACATGACTAATTCGATTTCCCAAAACAAGTTCCAAGAACCACGCGAAGAGTTTACTGCAAATGTAGAAAAGAGAGAAACAACAGGAAAAATCTTTGAAATTATCTTTTTGATTGGTCTGAGTATTGGTTTGGTAGTGCTTGCCGTTCTGGTCTTCGATGTCTTCAAGGATGGATTGGGCAGACTGCTGACACCTGGTTTTTTGACTGAAACTCCTTCCCGGTTCCCCGATAGAGGTGGCATACGCCCTGCTATTTTTGGCAGCATTCTTCTAGGGGGATTAGTAATGCTAATTTCCGTACCTATCGGTGTAGGAGCGGCTTTATATCTTGAAGAATATGCACCGAAAGCTTGGTGGACTGATATTATTGAAATTAATATTAGCAACCTAGCTGGAGTCCCTTCAATTGTCTACGGTCTACTGGGATTAGGGGTTTTCAATTATCTTTTGAATTTTGGGCCAGCTTTGCTTTCTGGGGCACTAACGTTGTCCTTGCTGTCTTTACCAGTAATTATTGTGACTGCTAGAGAAGCAATCCGAGCTGTTCCCGATTCTTTACGACAAGCTTCTTATGGCTTAGGCACAACCAAATGGCAAACGGTGTGGAATCACGTCTTACCTTATGCAATTCTAGGCATCTTAACGGGACTTAAACAATGAATTAAAACCAAATGAGTTATGATCCATGCCAGATAAGAAGTTCACGTTGAAAAATACCCATGAAGGAAACTACACCCGACGCAATGCCTCCATGCTTTGAGAAATGG
>NZ_JBHZGO010000065.1:0-9455 GCF_042747725.1 Coleofasciculus sp. H7-2 | reverse complement strand
TAGAGGCGTTTCGTACAGCGATGTCTTTTCGTTTTATTGAGTGGTTGAACCACAATCAGAACGTATTCTTTGCTTATAAAGCTAGTTTGGGCTTTGTTTGGGGTTAAAATTTGTTTAAGTCCCACTAGATACCGATAGGAAGAAAAATAAGCGTTCAGGAGTCCATCCCGAATCAGATCGGACTTGGCTACGAGTGCTGCCTTTTCGCTGTCTGATGGTGCTGGATTTTCTAACAGTTTAAATGCCTGGATCTGGGGCTGGGCATTGAATGAGAGGCACAGAATCATCCAAGCACTCACCACTACCCCCGAACCAATAACAGTGCGGTTTCGCCCATACTGAGCCGCAAAAGCGTGTAAGATTCGGTGCCCAGATTGAATGTAGTAGCTTGCCAATATCCAAGGCATGAACAGGGATAGGACAACGCTCACGCAAAAGAGCATAAAGGAGACGGGCATCCACCACTTTCCGGAAGTCCATATATACGAAAATTCCCTTACCCACTGAAATTTGAAGAAGTAGTAAATGAGAAAGACAGCGGCGGGTGCGGCATAAAATAGCAGCAGCAACCCCACGTATACACCGACTCCAGGCATCAGACTGTGAGCGCTCATTTGTAACCATGCGATCGCTTGATGACGTTTTGCATAGCCGTATAGCACTTCAAGGTAAAAAGAAACCATACAAACGACTACCGTGCCCAGAATCAAGGCGCTAGCGGGCGTAAGTTCCGGTAGCCTGATGCGGAGTACCTGTCTGAGGAAAAAGAAGAGTATGCCCAGGAAAAACAGAGGTACTTCCACGCCATAAAACAGACTTATCATCTGTAAAGGTGGCTTACGGAAACGCCACAAGCCCGACACCGTACAGATAATCGATATCACAATCAGAACCGCAAGGGTGATGAGGAATTCTCTATTGTTCTGACTAATAGATTCACCAGTGAGGATTTGACTTCCAATCTCAGACAATATCCCAAAGCAGACTACGAGCAAAAATGTAAGATTGCAGACCCAAAAGATGGTTTGGTATGTGACATGAAGCAGATTTTTCATAACTCAGCTAGACCTAGAAACACATTTTGGATTTCTTAGAAAACGATTGATAATTGTTGGTTGTCAATATCAATCCGAAGTGGAATTGCCATTAGCCCTTATTTTTTCAACAGCACTTCTAAATCTTTTGTAAAATTCTCTTCTTTTTCTTTCTTCGCGTCCTCTGCGTCTTGGCGGTTCGTTAATTCCTCAATTCCTTATGCACGCTGAGTCCAATTTGCAAATATTCATTGAGTAAGTGAATATATTCATTTACGCGATCGCTCAATAAAGTGTAAAAAAATAGACAGGGTATTCATTAATCCAAAAATACTTCCCGTCTTGTTTCGACAAGTTTTGCATTTGAGCTTTCACTATCAAACTCTATAAAGTATCCAACCCACGCAAAATCGCACCACCCTCTACACCCACCATCAAGTCCATATCCCCAGGTCAAATTATTTTCTACCTGCTTCCTGTAAGAATATTTTTTAGGGATATCAATAGGAACGCCGCCTCTAAATGAAGGTTTACCTAACAATTATAAGACTTCTTTTCTAGACATTTCCACAGATATCAGATTAAATTTTTCTACGGAGAACCGTGGTGGATAGATAGTATCTATACCAGGATAAAGTGGAAAATAATTTTCGGTAACTGCTATTTTTGGATAAAAATATCCCAACAATACAATCAAAACTAAAAAAATCGGTAATCTTTGTTGCTGGGGTTGCTTGAGATTCATGGTTTTATGTTTTTAAAAGTTGATTTTTATTCTCCGGAAAACCTGATGCTGGCATTATCGATAGTTAATCGGTAAAAACAGCGTAAAAAAGGGTGAATATACGGCTAAGACGCTGATAATGGGTGCAAAACTGAACAGCATCACGCCAATGATTGACATTGAAGCTAACAGCAAAGCCATGTATTGTCCAAAGCTGCGCTTAGAGCCTGTAATCACATCGAAAAAATATAAAGTAGGCAAACAAATAGCTAGTGTAATTAAGTACAATACTGGTAGCTTAATGGCTGAAGCAACCATTTGCAATCCGCCACTAAATGAGCCGATAATTGCTCCATAAAGTGCAAAAAATGCGGAACTACTAATTAATAGGGCAACAATCTTGTTTTCAAGTCTTACTCCTTACTAATCTCTTCCAGAAATTTATGGCGATCGCGCAAAAAGTACATTAGGATTGCAAAGTGTTTCATGGCATCTCCTCCTATCAGAGATTCAGGTATCGCTCTACCGATCTCTCAGGCTCGCGCCTCAAACTTGTGGGGATATCCCCAATATTTGTTACAAAACTTTATAAAACCTGTGAAAAACGAAGATGGATTCGATAGGACTCAACACCCAGAGGAGAGAATCTTACTGAATTCCCTGTTATGAACGAACGGGATGAGCGGCTTGGCAAATTAATTGAAGCAGTCCGTCAGCATCCATCTGGGAGCCTTAGCTGGCGAAAAGCGATGAATCAGCTGTTGATCGAAATTCAGCAATTGCCAGGATTGGCGAGATCCGCGCACCCAGATTACTTGGAAGCTTTGGATGATACATTGCTGAAATTAGGTGATGAGATACAGGAATTTGAACCCAGACAGCCTTCTTTAGAGAAGAGTTTGGTGGCTTGGATTAACCTGAAATTACGCCTGAAATATGAAGTGCGGGACTTGCATTCCTCCCAGCAGACTCGCGCCAAAAATCCCAAGAATCCTCAAGCGGAATTTCAAGAACAAGTGAGGAAACCACCCCTCTCGCTTGATGTTCCCTTGGGGGATGATGGAAGTGAAACTTTTAGCGATCGCTTGGCGGCTTTAGTTCCCTGTACGCTCTTAGAAATAGAAGCACAAACCCAGCGAGAACAGGAACAGCAGAAAAATCAAAGAATTGGGGTTCAACTAAAGCAATATATTGACCAAGATCCGGAAGGCAAACTTCGGCGCTGTCATCCCCAAGCTTATCCAGAGTGTAACTGCCTAATCCTCAGCCAGCGCTTGCTCTTAAAGTATCCACGCGACAAACTCGCTCTTGTAGCACGGGATCTCAACATTAATTACAACACCCTGAACTGGCATTGGAAAAACAAGGGACTCCCGCTTCTCCAAGCGATCGCTAGAAGTTTGGGCTATCAACCAAATGTAGAAGACTTATGAACAGTATTGCACCCCCTTCTATTACCGTTCCTCTCAGCGACACCGCCCATCAGCTGGCGCGACAATTTGCACAAGAGCAAGCGACTCCCGAAAAGGGGGTGCGGGTATATCTCAATACCCTAGCTGTCTGGGCAGTTCACCGCTATTTAAAATGGTTGAGATACAAACCAAATCTCACCTCAAGCGACAGCTGGCATCCTGGTATGCGAACCATGTTTGATGTGGCGGATCTGGTGTTGCCCAAATTAGGTAAGTTAGAGTGCCGCCCGGTGCTTCCTGGGGAGACATTTGTTACGCTACCGCCAGAAGTGATGCAAGACCGAGTTGGCTATGTGGCAGTTCAGTTTGGATCGCGTTCTACTCCCACGGAACCAGTCTACTTACAGGAAGCACAACTGATTGGATTTGCCCCCGCGATCGCTAGTATCGATCCACCGGAGGAACTGCAAATCGCTGACTTGCAATCCCTGGATGCACTGATTGAGTACCTAGATCAACTCGAATTGGTGTTGTTAGCTACACCCGACAAGACGCGATCGCAGCTAAACAACTGGTTACAAAATCTCTTCGAGTCAAGTTGGCAGACAGTTGAGCAAGTGTTGACGCCGCAAACACCCCTTTTAGCATTACGCAGGTCAACTGTAAGACGGGCAAAGCGGATAGAGTTGCAAACAAATACAGTTGTTTTAATTGTCACCCTCCAGCCAGAAAATCGGGAAAGATTAGGCATTCATCTGCAACTTTGTTCTATCAATCCACAAACACCACTGCCACCTCAACTGAAATTGATGGTATTAACAGAATCTGGGGAAATATTCCGAGAAATAACTGCAAGTGGGACTGACACCTTCATGCAATATGAGTTCAGTGGACAGATGGGGGAACCATTTAGTGTCAAAGTAGCGTTAGGAGATATTAGCATTACAGAAGCTTTTGTCATTTAGGGATTTTTAGATGAAAAATAGACTTTTTGCATAAGTCCAGGTTTAAGGAATGAAACCACAGATGACTACAGATGAACACAGATGGGATAGGTGATTTTTGCAATAGGTCTAGTGTCTTGTAGAGGCGAGTTTAGATGAGCCAAAACATTGAGGAGTGCAGATTAAATTACTTGCATGATACAGAATCTCCGTAGGAGCACAGCAGTGCCGTGCCCCTACCCGAAAATTGGAAGTTAAAAAATCTCTGTTCCTGGATTAAACCCGAATATCTGTGGAGCAGTTTTCTAAAACCGGGAAGAAGCGATGGATGCTGTGTGAGTATGACGAGGAAGGTGAAGCGATCGCTCTCAGTTCAGTTCCCTTTAGAATTTCACTGCTGGATTTGTACAACAAGGTAAAGTTTGAGGTGATGGATACAGAAAACGATCATATTGAAGAGGCGGGGTAAATGAGCGATCGCGTAGCGTTTGCAAACCACACATCACCTTCAACCCACTAATTTCTTCACGAATTTCTATTCCTGAATGTAAAGCCAAGAAAAATGAGCCAATACTTATTTTCAGAGTTCAGCGCCTATGAGTTCCAAGAGCTAACTAAAATTCTCTGCTCTACATTTGAAACTAATCAAGAAGAATTGCGTTCGCTTTACGATAGTTTGCGTAGTACATTTAACGCTCCTGAGTATCCTAAACATCCTCTTGTCAATCGGAACTTTTTCAAGTCTCATGATGAGTCATTCCAGAAGCTCTATGATGAATCTCCTGCCGTTGGAGTTGACTTGCCCAGTCTTATAGAAGAGGACAATGGCATCTCAGATAAACCTGTTATTGCGGTTATTGGGCAAGATCCTATGCGACATGAGAGTAGTGATGGAATCACAATCGGTACCCCTTATGCATTTCATGCAAAAGGATGTCGAGAAAAACTTTTTACAACCAAGCTTTACTTTGAATTTATAAAAGTTTTCTTTGAGTTGGGATACAGGGTTTATTTAACCGACATATATAAAGTTTGGGTTTGCGCTCTTTCTCGCCTATATCAAGGAGTTAAATTAAGCCGAGAAGACAGGAATAGATTCTTGATAATTTTGAAACATGAGCTTGAATTTATTCAGCCAACTGTAATTGTTACTTGGGGAAAACCTTCAAAAAATACTATCAGAGGAATGGAACTTGGAATCAGACAAATTCAATTTCCCCATCCCAGCGGAGCCGCAAATCATGCCTGGAGAGAATTGATGGGAAAACCCGCAAGCCAAAACAATAAAATTCAGTTTTGGCGCTCAAAAATTATTCAAGAACTCAGTAAGGCGTGATTCCCTACCTTCAAGAACTAAAAAGATTATAATGGCGAATTTTGCTTTTGCTAATTTGCCTCAGATATGCTAAGTTTGAGCCTATATTAATGCTGTAATGACTTAATTCAGGAAAGTTCCCGAAAGCAGGCAGCGATGGAAAAATTAGTCATCCTGGATATCGATGGTGACTTGCATCAGGGAGCAGTAACAACGCTGGAAATTCGGGAAGAAGGCAACCGTGCTGTCACCACCCGTGCTAAAGGTAAATTGCCTCCAGCAACCCATCTGCTGGAACAATACGAACACTGGCAGTCTATTTATCGCAGTCTGTCGTTCCTGTTTCGCTTGGAAGAAAGAGGGGGACAAATTACTCAGGGTTCTCCAAAAGATTTACTTAACGCTTGCCGCCAGTCTGCTCAAACCTTAGCAGATAGTTTGACAATCTGGCTCAAAGCTGAGTCTTTTCGCCCCATTCGAGAAAAATTACTCGAAAAATTATTACCAACTGATACAGTGCGGTTGATTCTGCAAATAGAAGACAACCAACTGCGACGACTCCCTTGGCATTTATGGGATTTTTTCGAGCGTTACCCAAAGGCAGAAGTAGCGCTGGGGGCAACTGCTTATGAACGGGTGGAAACTGATGCACCATTACGGGAAAAACCTAGAATTTTAGCGATTTTGGGGAATGGGAATGGAATTGATATTGAAGCAGATCGACAGTTGCTTTCAAGTTTACTTGATGATGCAGAAATTGTCTTTTTAGTAGAACCGCAACGCCGCCAGCTATATCAACAACTTTGGGACTCAGCAGGCTGGGATATCTTATTTTTTGCTGGACATAGTTCCAGCCTTTCTTGTGGCGAAACGGGTGAGATTGAGATTAATGGTAGCGATCGCTTATCCATCACCGAATTAACCTATGCTTTGAAAAAGGCAATAGAACGCGGCTTACAACTGGCAATTTTCAATTCCTGCGATGGACTAGGCTTAGCACGTTCCCTGGAAAGTCTCCACATTCCCCAAATCGTTGTCATGCGGGAACCAGTCCCTGACTTGGTTGCCCAGGAATTTCTCAAGTATTTTCTCACCGCCTTTGCCAGTGGTCAATCTTTTTATACAGCTGTCCGAGAAGCACGAGAACAGCTGCAAGCTTTAGAGGATCGATGTCCCTGCGCCAGCTGGTTGCCAGTAATATGCCAAAATCCAACCGCTGTGCCCGTAATTTGGCAAGGATTAAGTGATAGAGGCAAAGAAACTGGGCAAGATTGTGACTCTACCCCAGTATCTAATTCTTCCCCAATTCTTCCCTGTCCCTATCGAGGTTTGTCTGCATTTCAAGAAGCCGATGCACCGTTTTTCTTTGGCAGATAGGCTTTCACTGAGAAACTGCTGAAAGCGGTATATAATCAGCCACTCGTAACCGCAATTGGCCCTTCCGGTAGCGGTAAATCTTCAGCAGTGTTTGCAGGCTTAATTCCGCGTCTGCGTCAGATAGAAAACTGGCTAATTGTTAGCTTTCGTCCGGGGAATCGTCCTTTTTTAAAACTGGCAGAACAGCTGATTCCCCTATTAGAACCGCAGTTGCGTGAAACGGATCGTTTGGTTGAAATCAACAAACTGGCAACGGCAATTCAGCAGGGTGACTTGACATTAATCGCTGTGTTAGAGCGCATTCTAGATAAAATCTCCACAGTCCACCTACTTTTATTTGCCGATCAGTTTGAGGAATTGTACGCGCTTTGTCAGGAAGCTGAAACTCGTCAACGCTTTCAAGATGAATTATTAACCGCTGTTAACCAGATACCCAGGTTTACCCTAATTCTCACGTTACGAGCGGATTTCTGCGAATACGCACTTTCTTATCATCCCTTTGCCTCTGCGTTGCAGCGCTTTCCCCCAGAATTTTTAGGGTCAATGAGCCGCTTGGAACTGCAAGCAGCGATCGCAAAACCAGCCCAGAATTTAGGCGTACAGATTGAGGAAGGATTGCGATCGCGCATTCTAGATGCCGTCAGCTGCAAACCCGGTCAACTGCCCTTACTGGAGTTTGCCCTGACCTTGCTATGGGAACAACAATGCAATGGTATCCTGACTCATGCTGCTTATGATGCCATTGGGGGTGTCGAACAAGCACTCGCAAGTTATGCCGAACAGGTGTATGCAGCACTCAAACCGGAAGAACAGCAACAGGCAAAGCGTATCTTTCTCCAACTGGTGCATCCCGGTGAAGGCACCGCCGATACTCGCCGCATCGCCACCCGCACCGACGTAGGACAAGACAATTGGAACTTAGTTACGCGCCTAGCGGATGCGCGTTTGGTTGTCAGCAGACAAGATGAGGCAACCAGGGTTGAAACCGTCGAAATCGTCCATGAAGCGCTGATTCGGGAGTGGCAACGCTTGCGCCAGTGGGTCGAGGATGACCGCAGCTTTCGGACTTGGCAGGAGCGATTGCGGATAGCTTTGCGACAATGGGATAGCCAGCAAGATGAGGGGGTACTGTGGCGGGGTGCGCCGTTATTAGAAGCCCAACATTGGTATGCCGACCGTTCGGCGGATCTTAGTCCAAAAGAACAGACTTTTATTCAGGCGAGTTTGGCACTACAAGCACGAGAGAAGGCGGTACGCTTGAGCCAACGAAGACAAGTTATCCTGGGAATCACTAGCGGTTTGGTCGCAGCAGGAATGCTGGTTGGAATTGCTACAAAGCAATGGCAGCGAGCCGAAACAGGCGAAATCGATGCCCAACTCAATGCTTTAAGTGCCTCCTCAGATGAACTCTTAGCCTCGAATAAAGAACTAGAAGCATTGCTGGAAAGTTTAAAGGCAGGTAGACAGCTGCAACAATCCATCGAAGCCAAACCCGACACCCGCATTCGAGTTGTAACGGTTCTACAGCAAGCAGTCTACGGCGTCAGAGAGTATAACCGTCTGGAGGGACATCAAAGAACAGTTATTAGCCTCAGTTTTAGCCCGGATGGTCAAACCATCGCCTCTGCAAGTGATGACGGTACAGTTAAACTTTGGCGGCGCGATGGCACGCTGTTGACGACGCTGGAGGGACATAGAGACAAGGTGAAAAGCGTCAGTTTCAGCCCTGACAGCCAAACGGTGGCTTCTGCGAGTTATGACAAAACGGTGAAACTCTGGCACCGGGACGGTACACTCATGACCACTCTCAAAGGGCACACTGGCAAGGTCAATAGCGTTGCTTTTAGCCCGGATGGTCAGTTTCTAGCCTCTGCTAGTGCGGACAAAACGGTGAAACTTTGGCGACGAGACGGAAGCCTAATCCTTACCTTAAAGGGTCATCGCTCTTGGGTAACAAGTATTAGCTTCAGCCCAGACAGCCAAACTTTAGCGACAGCTAGCACCGACAAAACAATTAGACTGTGGCACCGCGATGGTAAATTGTTGGGTATCCTAAAAGGGCATACCGCTTCGGTCAATAGCGTCAGTTTCAGCCCCGACGGTCAGACTTTGGCTTCTGCCAGTGCGGATAAAACTGTGAAACTCTGGCACCGCAACGATACTAAAAGCGGGTTTGAAACTCGTCCCTACAGAACTTTGACAGAACACAACGATCTAGTTTGGGCTGTCAGTTTTAGCCCAGACGGTCAAACTTTGGCTTCTGCCAGTGGGGACAAAACGGTGAAACTCTGGCGAAAAGATGGCACACTGCAAGCTACCCTCAAAGGACACAGCGCTTCTATTTACAGTGTGAGTTTCAGTCCCGATGGTCAGAGTTTGGCTTCTGCTAGCGCAGATACTACAGTTAAACTCTGGCACCCTAATCCTGAGAAACTTCCCACTTTGCAGAAGCATGATTCTGAGGTGTGGGGTGTAAGTTTTAGTCCAGATGGTCAGACTTTGGTTTCCGCCAGCGCCGACAAAACAGTAGACCTCTTGCGGAATTAGAAAAAATAAGCTAAACAGAGGGAGAAATAATTAATAATTATAGACGGCAAAATGAAATATAAACAAGCGTTGGAAAATTCACCATCTGATTTTAAACGAATG
>NZ_JBHZGO010000064.1:0-178762 GCF_042747725.1 Coleofasciculus sp. H7-2 | reverse complement strand
GAACAGCTCGAACATCTCGCCCACGGTGTTGGCATTCTCGCGCTCCAGCGTCACCAGCACGATCATCGACAGCGGCCAGCCCAGCGTCTTCGGCCGCACCACGGCGATCTCGCGCTCGATCACGCCGGAGTAGAGTTAGGAAGATTTTCATCCAACGTTTGTGAGTTTTTAGCTGATGAGCGTCTAAGTAGATTGGTACAACTAAACTTAACGGATAGGACTGTTCATGGTTCATGGAGAATTGAAAATTACAATGAACAATCAACGATGAACGAGCTTCTTGAGTTATGTTTATTTTCACCCAGTTACTTATTCCGTAATTTCTAGTGATGAAGCGATGCACTACGGATATAAAGCCATCACCATTATAGGAACTGCCGCCTTACTTAGTGGAGGGACGACAGCTATCTATGCACAGACTCAGCCCTTACTCTTTCCTCAGCATTTCGTTAGCACTCTTCTAGTGGCTCAGTCGAATGCAGAGGAATTTTTCAACCGGGGGATGGAGAAGTATAAGAAAGGAAACTATAGCGGCGCTTTCAATGATTTCACCGCTGCAATTCGCCAAGATGCCAACCTGACTAAAGCCTACTACAGCCGAGGGCTGGCAAGGCGGCAGCTAGGAGATAACCAGGGAGCGATCGCAGATTACACGGAGTTGCTGAAGCGAAATCCCCAGAATGTCGATGCCTACCTGAACCGGGGTGTGGTCTATGCCGACCAAAAAAAGTATCGGGAAGCGATTGAGGACTACACCAAGGCGCTGAATCTCGACCAGAAAAAGGCGATCGCTTACTACAACCGGGGGAACGCCCGCAGTGCGCTAGGAAATACTAAAGGAGCCTTTGAAGATTACAGCAAAGCGATTCAGCTTCAGCCTAACGATGCCACCGCCTACGTGAACCGAGGGAATGTTCGCACTCAACTGGGAGAAGCCCAGGAAGCGATCGCTGATTTTACGAAGGCGCTAAGTCTCAACCCCAATCTAGTAGAAGCTTATTACAATCGCGGGATTGTCCGACGGCGACTGGGAAATATCAAAGAAGCGATCGCAGATTATGACCAAGCCATCCAGCGCGATCCCAACAATGCAGCAGCTTACTACAATCGAGCGATCGCCCGTCAGCAAATCGGCAATCCTCAAGCAGCCATTGCCGACTATACCGAGGCGATCTCTATTTCTCCCAACTTTGCCAAAGCTTATGGCAACCGGGGGCTAATTCGCTACGAAACCGGCGATGCTAGAGGCGCAATTGAAGATTTACAAGCAGCTGCGCGACTTTTCTCCGAGCAAGGACTAACCGCTGACTCTCAAAAAGCATTGCAATTGCTTAGACAGTTAAAATAGACCTCTTCCATCTTATTTTCCGGGGTACTCCGGCTGCGTTGTGTAACGAGCAACTGTTCCTCTCTGATTATTCAGAGTAATCTTGAAAGGTTTCCCACCGGGGCGATACTGTCTTTTCCTCGGCGATTAGAGTTGCTGTCTTGGGCGCACTCTACTGGGGCGATGATTATTGAGGATGATTTTGAACCTGAAGCTGGAGGGAAAAAGTCTTAACTCTTAGGTTAAGTCACCAAAGCGATCGCGATATCTCTCTAGTAACTCTGCCATTTCAGCTGCTTGTTGTTGCGCTAACTCCCGCTGATTTCGCTCAATTTCAGCTAATTCCTCACCTGTCTGATACCTCACACCTTGTGCATCGTACCAGTACAATACCTCGCGCTGTATGCCTCCTACTTGAGCCACAAATCGCCCAATCCCTAAACCAATTTCTGGCATCCACAATGGTTCTCCGATTTGTAAATGATATTCTCCATTTACTAAACGGTAAACTTCAAAAGGTTGTTCCTGGTCGCGCCGCCAGAAATTTGGATTATAGATTACATAATACAACACGCCTAAGTTGGCATAAATTGCCATTTTTGTATCGTATTCTCCCCCATAAGTGTGAGAAACAATTTCTAAAACAAAAATGGGGGCGATATTATTTTCTTCCCAGAGAACATAACTGGAGCGCGAACCATTGTTTTTTCTCCGTTCAACACCCAAACTGAGAAACCCATCTGGTACCACTGGTACTCTCGGATTCACACCTGTCGTGTGATAGATGCCCATATCGACACCAAAATACCAGTCAAGGCGACTAGCCCAAATGAACTCTAGCAAGAATAATAGAAAATTCGGGAGAAAATTCTGGTCTTCGTTATCCACAGGTGTATCATCCGAACAAGGAAGTTCAGCACTTGTTGGTAATCTGGTTTCCGGGTTGTGCTGTACCATAAAGATCAGCTCCACAAGCTATTAATATAATTATCCAATAAATACCCCTAAATAAATCAAATTCATTGAAATAATAATCTCTTTTCTCTTCCTTTACCTTCTCAGCGTCTAAAGCGCTAACGCGCATGGCTTCGCTAAGGCGGTTCGTTTAAAAAAGATAGTTTTCATAAATCAAATGAGATTGCCATAACATGAATTTGGGACATCATGTGGTTCCATGTCTACACGTTGGAACCTTATGAAGGATGGCGGCGAGATGAAGGGTATGAGGAGAGGAAAAAAGAGCGATCGCAATCTCTATTTCGTGCGTTAGAAACGGTGATTCCGGATATACGCGATCGCATTGTATTAGAACTTATCGGCACACCGTTAACTCACGCTTACTACTTACGCCGCTATCAAGGAACATATGGCCCTGCAATTGCAGCGGGTAAGACATTTCCTGGCACACAAACGCCGATTTATGGATTGTATCGGGGGGATACCACGATGCCAGGAATAGGCGTTCCCGCTGTTGCTGCTTCGGAAATTTTGTGTGCAAATACTCTAGTTACACCGCAAGAAAAGGCGAAGTTATTAAAAATTTGAAATTAAAATCAAGCTTTCTTAATTGTCGGCTTTGCTGCGGTGCTGGACTGCGAGAATGTCGGTCGTTTGGGAATCGTCATTAATGGTGTAGATTACCCTATAATCGCCTAGCCGAATCCTCCAAAAATTATCTTCTCCTACCAATTTTTTGCACCCAGGAAGATGAGGAGCAGTTGCTAATGCTTCAGTTTTTGGCAAAATCCGCTCGACCCTTAGCGCCTTTAGAAGACAGAGGAAGAGAGAACAGATGGGTGTCAATTTAGTTGTGGCGGACTCATCTTTTTGGGAAGGATGCGATCGCGTTTTTAGAAACAAACCGCAGAGAACACAGAAAAAAGAGGTAAAATCACCCAGTTAACTGCAACTTTAGTCGTAATTAGTGCGTCTTTGCCATAGGGAGATACATCTACAATATCTTACCTGAAAAGAAAATATATTTTTCAGGAAAAGCTATGGAACAACTCTCGAAGCGGCAAAAAGATGCTTTGGCTATGGCGTTATGGGTGAAAAAGACAACTGCTAACAAAGATCCGCTTTTTGAGCGTCGCCTGAAGCAAATAGTGTTACGCGCTTATGTTATTTATAAAAGACGCGCTCGCTTAGAAGCAAACACTTTTTATCGATATCAATGTGACTTAAAGCGTCGATTAAAAGAGTGTCTGCAATTTCAGACAGATAATACAGAAGTTCCTTATTATTTATTCTTGTTATTGAAAGAGCCGTTTCTAGCACCTACTGCTATAGACTACGAGCTAACCATAGCCGGGAGTCAAGTTAACCAAAAATATTTTGCTCTTGATAATAAACACAAATTTTCTTTATTTCGATATCATATTGGCGTGGGTTAGGTTATGTTTAGCAGTAGGCACAACAAATCCTCTAATTGTCAGCTTAAAGAAAAAACTTGGTTGTATTAGCCTAATTTAGATTAAAGTAAGAAAGGAACCTGTAAAAGTCCGAAATGTTCGGATTCATTATCACGATTTATACCATCTTGAGGTTGCTCAACTAAAAAGAATCCAGATGGGAAGATACATGGTAAGTGGCATTCACGGGATAAAAGCACGAGTGTTTCATGATTTTCCGATTTTACAAGAGTATGACGGATTTCTAGATGAAGCTAGAATTGCGATTCACGAGTGGTTAACTCGACCTACAGCTTTTAGTAAAATTCAGGCAATTTGCTGGATGACTTTGCTAATATTACACGGCATCAATCCTTTTGCAGTTGTCATGCGTCATCTTAAGAGTATGAATAAAAAGCAGCAAGAATTATGGTGCTGATTCAAGTTTAGTTAAGAATAATTGTGGCTCTTCATTACTTGGTATGCTAAAAAGTTGATTCCAAAACTTGAAAGGCTTACCTAGCAAGGTATAACGATTTTGGACTGTATTTTCTATTTAATAAACGCTAAATTGGCTTAAATTCATGGCTAGTATAGCTTGTGGCGCTTCTTGACTATAAATTTAGCATACCAACTACGGAAGAGCCATAATTGTAGGTTGGGTTGAGTTAAGCGAAACCCAACAAATGCTCATTAGTGTTGGGTTTCGTTACCTCAACCCAACCTACACTCTATTAGCTGCAAAGGGACAAAGGACGCAAAGAAAGAAGGGAAAAAAGGGTTTTGTTTTAGGGCGCGATCGCACCCCCAGGTTATTGCCTTTCATCCTCTGTGGATTCAGTTAGAATTTCCTGCAATACGGGTGAGAGTCGATTATCTAAACGTCCTGCACGGATCAGTTCGGCGTAGGTGTCGGCTTCAATATCTAAGAGTTTTTCTCGCAGTTGTTGCATAGTAAGCGATCGCAACTGAGGATATTGATTTTGCAGCTTCTCAATTTCTTCCTCAATACCCTTGAGTTGTCCTTTTACCAGTTGTAACTCGTAACGATAAAACTCCGGATCAATTTCTGATTCTTTGCCAGCTTCCAATAAATAATTCAACACTCGATTTAAGGCGACGCGACGGGCAATTGCCTCTGAATATTGCTGGCGTAGCGGCTGCTCTCCAAGCAGTCCTAATCTTTCCAAGAACCACTTAGTTGTCAAACCTTGAACTAACAAAGTAAACAACACAACTCCGAACACCATATCAATAATTTCCTCTCTTCCTGGCAAGATAATGGGTACGCTTACCGCCAAGGCAATTGAAACTGAACCTCTTAAACCACCCCACCAAAGTATTGTTTGCTCTCGCCAACCTATTTGTGATTTAACTAACCAATTGCTCAAGGCACTGAGTCCATAAATAGCAACTGCTCGCGTTACCAATACCTCCCCAATTGTCACCACAATCAGACCGAAATTATCCACTAAACGCGAGTAGTGGATTTGGTCACCAATCAAAAGAAAAACGATGGAATTTACAAAAAATGCTAAAAATTCCCAGAATTCAGATACCAGTAACCGGGTGCGCGGGTTCATGCCAATGCGAGAGCCAAAGTTACCCAAAATCACGCCAACTGTGACAACCCCAATTACCCCAGAACCACCCAACTCTTCTGTTATCAAATAAGTGCCGTAAGCGGAAACAAGAGTGAGTGATTGTTCTACTAATGGCAAGTCAAAACGTTGAGTAAGATAGGAAATTCCAAAACCGACTAAGCTGCCAATTCCAATCCCAATACCAACAAATACCAAAAAACGAGCAATTGTAGTGTCTAGTGCAAATTCATTGGTTCCCAGCGGGATTCCCACTAGCAACGTAAACGCCACCACCGCCACGCCATCATTAAATAAGCTCTCTCCCTCCATCAACATTGTTAAGCGTTTGCCTGCACCCAGTTCCCGAAACAAAGCTACTACGGAAACGGGATCGGTTGCAGATAAGCAAGCACCGACAAGGAGGGCAGTTGTAAGAGGAAGTCCAGTCAGCCAGTTGAGGGGAAATGCAATTCCGACAACGGAAATGATGACACCAACGATGGCAAACAAAGTAACTGGAAATATATCATCCTTCAAATCTTTCCAGCGGATATTCCAAGCGGCTTCAAACAACAAAGGCGGCAAAAAAATCTCCAGAATTAATTCTGGTGACAAATTCACCAGTCGCACATCTACAAATGCTAGAAATAGCCCGACGATTACTAGCAGCAATGTATAGGGAATTTGGCGTAACCAACTGAAAATCCGCGAGAGTGTCGCCACACTCAAGGAAACAGACAACACCAGCAGAAATTGTTCCAGACTTTGCTTAATAGAAGCTTCGCCTAAAGTAGTTTCTAGCGCCATAGGAAACTCCAAGTTCGTAATTAGCCGCTAAAACACTGTAGCTTTTAATTTGCCCTTCAATCTAGAGGTTGTATAGGATACTCTGTTAAATTGGCAACATCATATCATTAAATAGATGTAATTATGCAGAGACAAAATTTATTGCATCTGTCTTCAGGAATAAAAGACTTTTTATGTCAGACATTAAACAGTTAATTGCCGATATCCAGCAAGAAGCGGAACGGGAGACATTTCCCGTCGATGAACCAGTTTATCTAGCAGCGAGTTAGGAGCCTACGCAGCCAATTCTCTATGCAGGCAATCTGGAGAGTAAGCTGTGCTTTTTTGCGCGGGATTTGGGAAAAGATGAAGTGCAGGCACGTCAACCACTTTATGGTGCTGCTGGTGGCTTTGTGCGTCGGGGTTTGTACCGTGCGATCGCAGCCACCGAACCGAATAAGGATACCGATTTACAAGTTGTCCTCGATCGCGTTTTACTAATACCATGCCTTACAAACCACCGGGTAACAAAGCATACGCTGAGGCGTGAAAAAACGATTTCGCCCCTTTTTAGAGCGATTATTGGTGTTGCATTGGCAAGGAGATAACATTATTACGCTGGGGAATGAAGCGTTTAATTGGTTTGCGCCTTATGCTGCTAAGGGTGAGTTGAAGCAGTTTTTTACAAGAAGCGATCGCTATTCTGCCAGCATTCAAGTTACGCTTCAGGCGAAGGACGCAGAAAGCAACCTACATCAATGTCCAGTGACGCTACTGCCACTCCCTCATCCTTCCCCACTCAATCAAAAATACTACGCCCAATTTCCCCAACTCCTTCAGCAACGCCTCGCTGAAATATTGCCGTAACACACTTAACCCCCAGCCATCGGATGGTTGGGAAAAGCTGTTTGTGTCTTTATTTAAAAGGGGTATATATTCAGTTAATCATGATAGACGTAGCGTTTTTTCTCTATCACTTTTCCTTCTTTATCAAAACACATTTGAAACGAAATCCAAGCAAAATCACCCCAAAAAGCTGCACCATCTACACCATAACTCCAATTATCACGATCAATGCTATGTTCGGGAGCAGGCAAGATTTTCAAAATTTCATCTTTGTCCATTCCTAATTGGATACTGGAAAATTTTTCTTCTGAAAAGCCCGAAGGTAATTTTGTATCAATTAAAGGATAAGGCAGAAAATAACTTTCGGTATGACAAACAAACCAGACTAAAGCAAAAGTTCCTATTCCTGCAAAAAAACAAGAGACGATTCTAAGAGGTGATTTCATGGAGTTCCTCAATTCATAGATAGAAATATTAACGATATCGGAATTGATGACTACCCTGTTAAAATCTAATTTCATAGAACCAAAGTTAATTTGCTCTCTCCCCTAAACCTTAGATTTCTGCCAATCTCCTAAACTTAGGAGATTGGGGGCAAGATAACTAGCGATCGCTCTTAGGCTGGAAAACAGGGCAAACGCATCTAAAATTCAGATGTACCCATCCCTCCATAATCCTGCCCCCTACTCCCTGATGACTAATTACCGCTACCAACTTATAAGAAGTTCTAACAGTTTGACTAAACTTCCGCTAGATAAGCATTTTAAGACTTGCTGGGAAAAGTCGGACCTAAATGTTGAGCGGATTTGAGAATGATCAATTATAAGTGTTGAGTTATTGTTTAAACTCAACACTCAAAACTCAACTCGGTTTCCTTTCCCCTCAAATCGGTTTCAGGCGCGTTACCTTAAGCTTAAAAGAACCGCCGCTCGTTTCCCCAAAAGCCCGAACCCGAATAATGTAATCACCTGAGTCGGTAATTCGGGAAAACAAAAGCGAGTTAGTGCTGCCGTCGGGACCGTCATCATTTTCCGCTACAGTAGAACCATCCGACGACATCAGCGTCACAATCGTGTCAAAACTATCAGAGATCAAGTCAACCGCTACCTGATCTCCAGCATCCAAATTCACCACGTAGTCACGAGCAAAACCTCCCTCACCAGTCGGAATATCTTTTTCAGTCAGCGTGTCGGAAACTTCGTTGTTTGCCGGTACAGGAATTGGGCTGTACACCTTATTTTGCGCTCTGGCTGATATAGTGGTCAGACAAAGAGCCAGCAGCGTGGCAGGAACAATCAGGGTGCGGTGCCATCTAATGGCAAAAGCGTCAGTCATAAAAATTCCCGCTGGACACCCGTCCCTGTTGAGGGTTGGGGGAAAGCGGGGCGGGGTGTACCGCTTCCCAAACAAAGAATGTTTCTACTTTTTTTACTTTCTTTGGCACCCGGAAGCGATCGCGAGAGCTTCACGCAGTTTGTGCATAGTCCGGCACTTGGGAAGAAACCGGAAAACCTTATCAGCTATTGCTCTAGTCAGTGTTACCGCCCGACTTGAGCTTTTTCCAGATGGGCGGCAAGGCTGGATCTGGCTAATTCACTAGCTTATCTCCTAAAGGCGATGAATTGGCGATCGAACTCCTGTTCATTGATTGAGCGATGGTGACATCCATTCTTTTTATATCCTTCCTACTTTATTTTGACGGACAGGACGATACAGCGATTCATCGCAGATTAGGACTTCTCCCTTTACACCGCCCAAACACTATAAACAAAAGCCTGTCGCTATTTCAACACTACCTATAGCGGAAAAGTTGCCCTAGAAGCTAGCGTTGAAAAATCTCAAGACTTGAGGAAGAGCGTATTTCCTTTCAGGATCGGTCATATGAAATCAATTGTCAAAAGAATTAACTTGTTGTTAGCACGACAAAAGGAAAAAGTCAAAAGGAAAAGGTCAAAATCTATCGCCTTTTTGCTTTTTGCCCTTCCACATCTAGCATTGGGAATGTCCGTTTGCTTTCTGAGCGTGCAGGCACAATCGATCGTCCCGGCGACTGACGGCACCGGCACCATTGTGAAGCCCAATGGAACCCTATACGACATCCAAGGCGGCACTAAATCCGCTGATAATACCAATTTGTTTCACAGCTTTACCCAATTTGGTCTTAGCCAAGGTGAGATTGCCAACTTCATTTCTAGCCCATCCATTCAGAATATCCTGGGGCGCGTTACGGGGGGCGATCCTTCAGTAATTAACGGGCTTCTCCAAGTCTCTGGAGGTAATTCCAACCTCTTCCTGATGAACCCCGCTGGGATCATTTTTGGCGCAGGAGCCAGTTTGAACGTACCTGGAAGCTTCACCGCTACCACGGCTACTGGAATTAAATTTGACTCTGGATGGTTTAATGCCATCGGCTCTAATAGCTATGCGGCTCTCCTAGGGACGCCTAATACCTTTGCCTTCGCCACCCCCCAAACGCCCGGAGCGATTGTCAACGAGGCGCAGCTAGCGGTTAAAGATGGGCAGGATCTCAGTCTACTCGGTGGCACAGTTATCTCCCTCGGTAATCTCTCGGCACCAGGGGGGAGTATCACTGTTGCATCTGTACCGGGTGAGAAGATGGTTCGCATTTCTCAGGCGGGAAACCTGCTGAGTTTAGAGATTCAACCTCTCTCGCCTTCTCTCCCCCTCTCCGTTTCTTCTCCTCTCTCTTTGCCCCAGTTACTAACAGGTGGAGGTGCTAACAATGCTACAAAAGTGACGGTTAGCGGCACTGGGGAGGTGAAACTGGCTGGTTCTGACATCCGGGTAGACGCTGGTGATGTCGTGGTGCAGGAAGCCACCTCTAAAACTTCCTTGCCCTCAGTGGGGAGTTCTGTAAATTTGGCTTCTGCTAACAACATTACAGTCCTCGGAAAAATCGATACCTCCGCCACTTTTTTGGCGGCGCATGGAGGTTCTGTAACGATGTCCGCTTTTAAGGATATTAATATCCTGAGTTCGCCCTTAAACGGGATTTTTACAACTTCCGATTCTGGCAATGGCGGCAATATTTTCCTGAGGAGTACAGCCGGTTCAATTAACATTAAAAGTTTTTTAAATTCTTCATCAAATCTTGGAAATGGAGGTGCAATTACTCTTTCGGCACTTGACAAAATTAACCATGTTGTGTCACCCAATAGTACGACGGGGACAATTAATATTGCGGGTTCTATCAATTCCTCGTCTAACTCTGGTAATGGGGGCGCGATCGCGCTTTTGGCTCTCAACCAAATAAACGCTGGAGTGATAAACTCTAGTTCAGCAATCGGGAATGGGGGATCTGTCACCCTCGATCCGCTTGGGGATATTCAAATTACCTCCATCAATGCCCAAGGGGGAACAAATGGCGTGGGGGGAAACGTTAACATCGCCGCCGGTCAATTTTTCCAAGCTTCGGGCACTTTTCTAGACCAAGATGGTGTATTCTCCAGCATCTCTACATCCGGAGGAATTGGGGGGGGTTCGATCGTTATCCAGCACGGTGGCGGCGACAGTTTAGTTCCTTTTTTAGTAGGAAATGCGACAAGGAACGGGACAGCCGGGGCGCTGAACAATGGGCAATTCACGATTTCGACCTTCCAATCTTTTCCTGGGCCAGACACCCTGGGAAATATTCGATTAATTACTGCCGATCCCAATCAAACAATCGATCCAACAATCTTAATCGATGACCCGGAAGAGGAGCCGCCAACAGAACTCCCGCCGGATATCCCGGCAATTGAAATTGACGCAGTCGTGACTGAACGCGAAGAAATTTTTACCCGTCAATTTGCCGAATATTTCGGTCTCAATAATCTTCCCGCTCGTGTTAATTCCCTGCTCGATGCTCGTCAGACTCTCGCAAGAATTGAAAAAGAAACGGGAGTCAGACCGGCGCTGATGTATGTTGCTTTTGTTCCCAAAACCATTGCACCAGAGGGACAGGAAAGTAGGAGAGTACAGGGGAATGAAAAATCCCTCTTTTCACTCAACACTCAGCAGGGGCAGGGAACCCCAGCTTCTACAGCCGTCAGCACTCAGAGCGACGAGCTGGAAGTGGTGCTGGTAACGGCAGAGGGTTCACCCATCCGCAAGCGGTTATCTGGAGCCATGCGAGGAACGCAAGGCGCATACGCTTCGCGAGGAGCGCAAGGCGCATACGCTTCGCGAACGCAAGTTCTCAAAGTCGCCGATCAATTTCGTAAGGAAGTCATTCGGATCAGACGCACTCCCACCTACTTGACCTCAGCCCAGCAACTGTATCAGTGGCTAATCGCTCCGCTAGAAGGCGATTTACAAGCTAGAGGCATCCAAAATATCGTATTCGTGCCCGACAGTGGGCTGCGTTCTGTGCCATTTGCGGCCCTATATGATGGTCAACAATTTCTAGTGGAGAAATACAGCGTCAGCTTGATCCCCAGCCTTAGCCTAACGGACACCCTCCAGCGCAACCTAAAAAACTCTCAAGTTTTGGCAATGGGAGCATCGGAATTTCCCGATCAAGACCCGCTTCCCGCTGTACCAACCGAATTATCGATCATCACGCCTGAATTGTGGCCTGGTAAATCCTTCCTCAACAACGCCTTCACTCTCAAAAATCTCAAGACTCAGCGCCGCCTACAACCGTTTAGAATTGTTCACCTGGCAACCCATGCAGAATTTGAACCAGGAAATCCGAGTAACTCCTACATTCAGCTATGGGACACTAAGCTGTCCTTGAACCAACTACCACAGCTTGACTGGAATGACCCGCCGGTGGATTTGTTGGTGCTGAGTGCCTGTCGCACTGCGCTGGGTGATGAGCAGGCGGAGTTGGGTTTTGCTGGGTTGGCGGTGCAGGCAGGGGTCAAGTCAGCGCTGGCAAGTCTTTGGTACGTCAGCGACCAAGGCACCTTGGGACTGATGACGGAATTTTACCAAGAATTGAAAAAAGCCCCCGTGAGAGTGGAGGCACTGCGGCAAGCGCAGGTAGCGATGCTGAAGGGGCAAGTGCGAATACAGGGAGGAAAACTGCTTACTCCCAATGGGGATGTGACCCTGACGCCCGAACTCGCAAAGCTAGAGAATCAAAATTTATCTCATCCTTATTATTGGGCAGCTTTTACGATGATTGGAAACCCGTGGTAATCAATGAAAAATGAAAAATTAGGAATGCTTCAATTTTTCATTTTTCATTTTTCCTAGAATTGATAGTTAACACTGAAATAGAAGCCCCGATCCTGGGCATTTTCGCCACGGTCTTTAATATCAACCAGTGGAATGCCATAGTCTAATCGTATATTTAGCTTGGGCAGTGGTTGCCAGATTAGCCCTAAGCCAGCACCTGCTAAAAATTTCTCATCCTGTAACGTAGCGTTGTTGGGATTATCAGACACATTCCACACCCAACCTAGATCCAAAAAAGGAGCAAACTGCAAGGTGGCGGCACCGGCTTCATCTCGCTGAACGGTAATGCGATCTTCAATCGAAAGTCGCACTCCATTGTCACCGGCACGCACATTTTGTCGGTAGCCGCGTAACGATTGACCGCCGCCAATTACAAACTGTTGAGAGGGCAACAGACCACTGGTTGATAGCTGAATATCTCCCTGCACAATTAAGAAATTATTGTTATTCAAGACTTGGACTCGCTGCACTTGACCCAGCCAGCTCAAGAAACGACCATCGGGTATAGGGTCGGGATTGATGGTGGCATCCAACAAGCCAGTGCCAAGACTAAAGAGCGATCGCAATGCCCAAGCACCCTTGACATCACGACGCAAATAGTCTTGTCCAAATTTAATCACGCTGGTGCGGCTCCGACCTTGTTCGTCAGGACCAAAACCAAAGGGGGTTGGTCCGGCAAAGGTAAAAGTCTGACCATTCTGGTGAGCAAAGCCTAAAGAAAGGGCAAATTCTTCACGCGGTGAGCGGATTAAAGGCTGTCGATAACTAATTTCATAAAGCTGCGACTCTCCCCGAATGTCGAACATGTCAAAAGGGGCTTGGGTGACTTGATTTCGATTGGGAGCATATCTCAGTTGCAAGGTGCCGTTCATGGGGTTGAGTGGCACCCGATAGCTTAAGTCAAGAACATCAGCGCCCCCTGTGGTCGTATGGTAATAGGAGCCAGCAATTTCATCTCCAATGCCGATGATGTTGCGATAACCCAGATTGACGCCCAATCGTTCTGAACCAACACTGGGAGGCGAGTAGTTATCGATGCCGAAGCTGCCATAAAAAGGGTTGGCTTCGGTGACGCGAACGACGAGAATACTTTGACCGACCCCACTCCCAGAACGGAGGCTGGCTTCTATGTTTTTAAATAGGGGATCGACACGCAATAGCCTTAATTGATCTTCTAGCTTGCCAGTATTGA
Source organism: Coleofasciculus sp. H7-2 (assembly GCF_042747725.1). Lineage (NCBI taxonomy): Bacteria > Bacillati > Cyanobacteriota > Cyanophyceae > Coleofasciculales > Coleofasciculaceae > Coleofasciculus > Coleofasciculus sp. H7-2. The sequence goes on along the minus strand of NZ_JBHZGO010000064.1, from coordinate 165,454 downwards.
GCGGTTTGCCAGCCCCCAAACGCACCCGCGATCGCACGTAATTTGGATTCAACCGGCGCGTTCCTTCTACCCTAATTTCTTCTAAACTGCCTTCGATGACGCGAATCTGGACGACACCATCCGTAATGGCTTGGTCTACAAGGATGGCTCTTGAGGTGATGTAGCCTTGGTTGAGGTACAACTGGGTAATCGCATCGGCAACGTTTCTAAGTTCTTCTAGGGTGACAGTACGCCCCTCTACAGTTTGAGTAATCGAGTTCAACTGTTTAGCCCCAAAGATGGTGCTGCCGGTGACTTGAATCTTTTTCACCTCAAGAGTGTCTGAGGACGGCGCAGGAGAGGGGGTGGGAGTTGGGGGTGTCAGGACGGGCGACGGTGACTCTTCCGGGAGGGGTTGTGGGATGGGTGCAGGCTGCGGAAAGCGATCGCGGTTAGGATCGGATTGGGGTTGCAGCGGTTGGTTTAGCTGTGGTTGGTTCTGCGGTGGAGACGGTAAGTTCTGCGCTTGCAGCAGCCGATTGTCAGACCCCTCTGGCACAGGATGAACCATTGCCACGCGCTTTTGGTGTATGCCGCTTGACGGGGCGATTGAACGCTGAACGGGTTCTTTTTTTTCCCTGGCGTCGCTGGAAAACGCTTTCAACGTTTCCATTTCACTATGAAAATTCAATCCATTCAGATCGGGCGTTGCCGGTAGTGTTTTGGCATTAGCACCGCTGGCAGAGACACAAGCGATCGCACCCTCAATTAACACTCCACACCAAAACCATTGAAACCTTGAACGCATGGCAGCTGTGTTCTCCACGGGTTGAATTGTCTAAAAACTTCAATTAATACAATTTTTTTGCATCCAATCCGTATTTTCTTTACTTAATTCAACTTTTTTCTTTTTCTCTGTGCAAATGTAGCGATCGCTCCTTGGAGAGAGAATGTTACTTTTGTAAACAAATTACCGGCATAATTTTAGGTTTTTTTCCAAAATTGTATCCATCTCAAGACAGAAAATTATGTCTTTATTATGCCATCAGCTGTCAATAGCGTTCGCTCTTGGCTAGCTACATTGTGCCTATGAGAGGCGAGTAAAAATGCCCGACGACTCGCATTCGCGGCTAAACAAACAAAGCCTGTGGGGGTATATTTGCTGTCATCGGGATGCTCCCCCCAATCAATGACTTCTATACCTGATGGCGCGCCACTCTCATTTCAAGCTGGACTCCTGACCCCCAAAGACAACCGTATCGAATATCATCGACGGCACCATTATCCAGCGAGGGGACGTATTTTTCCACAACTTCACCCAGTTTGGGCTAAACCAGGACGAAATTGGTAATTTTCTCTCCCACCCTGTTATCCAGAATATCCTGCTGAGAGTACGGGGTGATGATGGCGCGAGGGTGAAAGAGTGATGCGTACCTCTATACCATTTTAGATTTTGGATTGCAGATTTTGGATGGCACAAGTCCTGTCAGTAGCCACTTTCAGCAATTTTTTTGGCAACTTTAAGGTGAAATGGTATAATTGAATGTCACTTTTGTGTAGCTACACATCAGCTCCCCCAACCCCCGCGATGGGAGCGCCGCTATAGCGAAGAGAGCGAACGCTAACGCTAGAAAAAAGGGAGGCTTCGAGAATTGAAGTGTAGCGCCAATAAAGTGAATTGGTATAAGCCGGGACACTTGTTGAGTTTGGATATCCAGCCTTCAGCTTTATCCTGTCCTCTGGCTGTTCATTTCATATTTACAACTTATTTTCTTCATTTATCCCCCAAAGACTGAAAGGGTGTCATTTGGCTAGCAGATGTCGTCGTACTTGGAAGCAAAGGCTCTTTGGCAATGCTGTCCAGTCCAACTGCCTTCAAGAGTTGTTCCCACTCAGCAGAATAGGCGGAATTGTTCGGATTGGAGCGGCGCAACTCTGCCAGAGTAGTTAAGGCATCAAACCACATCCCCGCCTCTGCATAAACGTCTGGGCGGTTATTCGGTGTAGCCACCTTCAACTGATTATTCAGCTGTGCGGTTGGTGCAACACGCTGAATCGAACCTTGTACAAAAACATCGAGCGATCGCTGTTCGGAATCGCAAACCATCGACAAGAACCACTGATAATTCTTACCCACTTCCAAGGGTGGTAATCCAGCATAAGTCGGAAGGCTGATGCTGACAATACCCCCCTTCCCTGTGGTCATAAAGGTTGTTATATAAACCTCTTGATCGTTTTCATCCTTCAGTACAAACTCTATTGGCAGTGGCGACGCTTGGGCAGGCACTGGAGGTACGTAGAATGAGAAGCTCGGATATGCGGCGACGGTAAACCCAATGTTATTGGCGGGGATCAGCGCGGTTAGCGGCTTGTCTGCCACTGGGCAGCTTGCAGGACTGCGAGTTCCGCCCCCTTCCCTGCGCCCTGGTGCCCCAAGGGTTCTGGGTGGTTTGTATTCAGCTAACCACCCATCGGACATTCCTTGGGCGAGTAATGTTGGCGGTGTCCCTATCAGAGTTGAGAAACTCGTGAGCAGTGCCACTTCCATAGAGATGGCTAAGGCTCGTTTTAACCTAGGGGACTTCATCCAGTCCATAGCAGAACTGCTCCAGAGAGTGCGTGAGTTTTGAATGGATAGGGGCGGTTCAACCAACAAGATTCGATTGTCCCGCCCCAGATTGCCTGACTACCCACCCGTACATCGTTTTCTTCACTATCCGAACTCGGCTTTCTGGCTTCATCGAGTCGCATCTTGGAGTCGAAAACTCTAAACGAGTGGGTCAAATATTCCTATTTTTTAGCAGATATAACAACCCAAAGACTGGTTGTCTTAGTTCGAGCTAGTGGAAGTACGACTAGCTGCACTCTGAACTAGAGGTTCGCTTGCAACTTTGTCCAGTTCAACTGACAGTAGCAGCTTTTTCCAGTCAGATGCCAAAGTAGAATCGTTAGGACTCAAGCGGCGTAGCTCCAGCAGGGTAGCTAGTGTCTCATGCCAAAGGCGAGCTTGTGCATAGAGACCAACGCGCTCTCGTAAACTGGCTCGCTGGATTTTATTGGCAAAGGCTGGAGCTGGTGCGATGCGCTTGATCGCACCCCATACGACACTATCTTTCTCCCGGTCTTTAGCATCACAAATCACCGAGACTTCCCAATGATATTCTTTGTCTGGCGCCAGGGGTGGTAAATTGGCGGAGGCAGGAAGGTCGAGGCTGTAAATGCCAGGTTTTCCCGCGATCGCAAAATTCGCTTTGTAGACTTCTCGCTCGCTGGCATCCTCCAGCACAAATTGCGCCGATCGAGCTGACGTTGCAGGCATATACCATGAGAAGGTGGGATACTCTGCAACCGTTAACCCAACACTCTTAGTGGGTGTTAAGGCAGTAAGAGTCTGAGTGCAACTGATGGGTTTGCGGGTTGCACCTTGTTCTCTGTTATCGGGGTTGCCTCGCTCTGGCGGCTTGAAGTTTAAATTATTTGGTAGTAGGCTGCGGCTGAGTGAGGAAGGCTGTGCCTGTGCCTGGGAAGGTACGTTCAGAACCAGTCCGAGCGTTAAGGAAACAGCCAGTGTTGTTATCTGTGAGTAGCGTTTCATCCAAGTCATGCTAGAACTGTTTTCTGTTGACACTCCCCAGAGCTTAAGCTGTGGGATTTTTACTTCAACGAGTCTACTTAAAAAACTGAAATTGGTTTGAACTTTTTTCCCAGGGGTTTCTCCCTTGAGGAGAATATTGCGATCTGCCCCTAATTTTTGTAGCACTGTAGTTTCTTGTGTAGACCTCATTAATCCGGTCTCTTTCAATTTCCAGACCTTTTCAAGCGGTGTGCCTGAAGATTTTGCCCATCCAGACAGTGGTGGATGGCTCTGCACTCTCTCACTTTTGAAGGTTCTCTTTAACAACCAATCGCTAGATTGATATTGCTTTGGAGCAGCAAGCTCGTCCGATCGCGTGTCCATAATTATATATCAAACTCATGTACGGAAAATTTGTTTTTCTTTTCGGACATTGAGTCATGAAGTCTGCCCTTCTGCAAGAATCCCCTGTGGGGGGCATCTAAAGGCAATGGGTCGGCTCAGTCCTTCGTTGGGTCATTCTTTAAAGATGCCCTGACGGTTGTCAGAGTTCCCGACTGACACAGACAAATAAGATCGTACTCAGGTTCGTATAAAGCAGTTGTCTTGGTTGCATTTTTGGTAACTTGGGCTAAGACTAGGGTCAAATTAATTTTAGGGTGGCGATCGCTATTCTAGATTGACTAAATCCTATAATCCCAAATCCTAATTTTAAAACCACTCTGCCTCCCTAGGTATCCACTTCTACATAACCTTCACTGAGATTTGAGATGATTCCTGATTCAGCGGCTCTACCACTCAAAGAAAATCCTTGGCATCGGACAATTAGACCGATTGCAGCTGCTGCCTTACACGGCATTGCTTCTGTGAAAGATACACTCATCGCCATTGACGCCACTAACGGGTATCTGCTGCAAATCGATCCGAAAAGCGACAACACTACTATACTCAATGCCAATCATCTGCCCGATTTTCTCGGCGTGACTGGCTTGGCTCTTTGGGAAGATACTCTCTGGTGTACCCAGGAAAATGGTGTTTTCTTTTGTCCAAACGCCATTAATGGCATCTCTACCACTGATTTGACCCCCCAGTCCTTTATAAAGTTGCCCTACCCACCCAATGGGGTTGCTGTTTGGGAATCAACCGTTTACGTGACTTCTCAAAAGGCGGGATATATTCTTGTTTTTAGTCGTGAGACGGGTCGAGAAATTACCCGGTTTTATGCGCCTGGGGTAGGGGTAGAAAATATTACAGTTAAGGGTGAGGAACTCTGGGTTTCCGATAGCATTGAGCAAACAGTTTACTGCCTTGACCGAGCTACGGGTGAGATTAAATTCAGCGTGCTGACGCCCTTTGAGTGCCCGACAGGGTTGGCTTTTTACACAGATCCCCAAACTGGGCAGGAGATTCTCTACGTGGCTTATGCGGGTGAGGAGCCTTACCTGCGGGATAACCCGAATGCTGACCCGAACTACGAATTACAGTATCGCGATCGCACGTTTATTCACCCGTTGTATTTTTACTACAACGAGGCTGAACGCTACGCTCTCTCGAATGGCTATCTAATGGAAATTTCCTACGTCGAGGAACTTTCCCCTCTTGACGAGGTGGATTTAGAAAATGTGGAGTGGCGAATTGCCCTGCCATCGGAGACTCATCGGCAGAAGATCAGAAAAATTGAAGCGGTCGGATTGCCTTTCACCGAAGAAATTCAAGACGGACAGCGGGTGGCTGTATTTAAATTTAACAGCCTCAAAACCGGCGATCGCTATATATTTGGCTGGAAGGCACTGATGGAAGTCTGGAGTATCAAATATCGCCTGACACCCAGAGATGCCGAAAAACTTCCCGACCTCTCGCCTGAGTTATGCAGCAAGTATCTGACGGATGATGATGATTTGGCAATGGACAGCGATATCATCCTCAATGCCGCCAAAGAAGCGATTGGCAGCGAAACCAATATGCTGCGGAAAATCTTCAAAATTCGTAACTATGTCTATGACCGTCTTTCCTACGGGATCAAGCCCTATATTGACCCACCAGATGTCGCTTTAGAAAGGGGTGTTGGTTCCTGCGGTGAGTACCTGGGGGTTTTACTTGCCCTGGCGCGGCTGAATGGCATTGCCTGTCGCACGGTAGGTCGCTACAAGTGCCCTGCCCATCCTGAATTGATGAATTTGCCCCTAGAACCCGACTTTAATCACGTCTGGATGGAGTTCTACCTGCCTGGATTTGGCTGGTTGCCGATGGAATCCAATCCGGATGATGTGGTCGAAAGAGGTCCCTATCCATCGCGGTTTTTCATGGGTTTAGCTTGGTATCACGCTGAGATGGGCAAAGGTATCACATTTGAAAGCCTGATGAGTCACGGTGAAAGAGTCAATAAGCAGGAAGTTTCCATTGGCGATTTATCTCTAAATCATGTGAGATTTACGATTTTGGAGGAACTAGCACCGTCCTCATAAGGATGAATAAAGTCCCCAGGGTGGGCAGTGCCCACCCTTTTTCGCTCACTACTAATTGCTAATTGTCTTATCTTCCCTAGAAGGTCACTGCTTAAACTGTCACAAACTGTTCTCCGTTTTCACCAAAAAGCAGCAGTTTAGGGAAAATGGCATCTATAGCCTATTGAATTAATTGAAAATCGTTGGCGCGATCGCTAATTTAAGGCTTTAGGAATAGGTCAATCTTCTAACTGTCACAAATTTTAGAAAAATTCCGGATTGCTCCTCAATACTAAATTTATACCGAAAGCATCAATCTTTATCAAAAATCTAAAATTTTGAATATCAAAATGCTGTTAGCGAGATATTTGATAGAGGGTTGACTAGCTACTTATTAATCAAGATTAAAGCAAGAAGGAAGAACTGAATCCATGAATAATTCTAGCATTAAAAAGCGGTCGGTCGATCTAGCTGGCTATCAATATCCCCAACCGCATTATTTACAAACGCGATCGCGCCTTAATCATCTCATTGAGCGCTATCTATCGCTAGAGATTCTGCAACAAAATCTGGCAGACTTACCAAGGCAATTTGAAAATCCTCATCAGCGCCTCTGGGAAACGATTGATTGGCAAGCAATTACTTGTAGTCAAATTATCGGTGTCGCTCCCGAATTATTTATCGCGACAGTTGCGAATGCGGTAGAGATTGAAACGCCGATTCGCGCTTATGCTAAGGAAAGCTGGGATTATTTGCAGGCAGCCCACTTTCCAATGGCGCGATTTGTGGGCGGTACATTTGCAGTAGATGGCTCGGTGCTAGAAGTAGGAATATGGGAGAAAGAAGAACGGCAACACCGTCCCACTTTTAGCAAAATCTATCAGCAATTAACGGGGGAAAAACTACAACCCTATCCGAACTCAGTAAAAGGGTATGAATCGAGTGGAAATCTGCGAGAAGATGTTTATAAACACGCGATCGCCCGCATCACAACCGAGTGGGGAGCAACGTCTGTATACCTCTGGTTAATGGCACATTCGACAGGGGCATTGCAACAAGCGATCGCGCAACCCATGCAAGACGAAATCAACCACTTAGCAAAATTCTGGGGGATTAGTCGTTGGGCTTTTGGAGATTCTTATCTAACCCGCTTGCAGGGTACCACTAAAAATTTAATGGGTCTTCTCAAACATCACCAGGGCGAACGCCCAAAAGGCAACGAGGTCTTGCAAATCGGCTATGCCTTGTACGCGGTGGAATTAGTTTTCACATTTGCCCGACTCATGGTGCAGCTGCGTCACTGGAACCAAACTCTTACGTCCGATGATCTCGAAGAGTTGTTTGGGCTGCCGCCACAACAATTAGCTGCTAGCTGATAGCTGTTAGCTGTTAGTCTGGACTGAGTAGGGTGGGCGCTGTCCACCCTACTCATTTGATTATTTGAATAGCTGAAAATGAATGTAATTCCAGCGATTGATTTGCTAGAAGGTCGGTGCGTGCGGTTGTATCAGGGAGACTATGCGCGATCGCAAGTTTTTGATGACAACCCCGCTAATATTGCTAAACAGTGGGTAGAGCAAGGAGCAACCCGACTGCATATCGTAGACCTCGATGGTGCTAAGACGGGTCAACTGGTCAACCGACAGGCAATTGAGGCGATTTTACAGGCAGTACCCGGAGAAATACAAGTAGGGGGTGGCTTGCGCGACAAAAGCTCAGTCTCTCAGCTGCTAAACATGGGTGTGAAGCAGGTAATCTTGGGAACCGTAGCCGTAGAACAACCCCAACTGGTAGAAGAACTTTGCCAAGAATTTCCAGGGCAAATTATCGTAGGAATTGACGCTCGGAATGGACGAGTTGCCACGAGAGGCTGGTTAGAAACGTCTGAAGTTGCGGCAATCGACTTGGCTCAGCAAATGCAACAATTAGGGGCTGCTGCCATTATCTACACCGATATTCATCGAGATGGCACGCTTTCTGGCCCTAATTTAGAGGCATTAAGAGAACTCGCCAATGCTATTTCCATCCCCATTATTGCCTCTGGCGGTGTTAGTTCGATTACTGACTTGTTGAGTTTATTAGCACTCGAACCTTTAGGAGTCAGCGGTGTTATTGTGGGTCGCGCCCTCTACACAGGTGATGTTTCGCTCAAAGCAGCCCTGCAAGCGATAGGGTCGGGACGCATCCAAGATGTCCCGCCAGATTTGGGCTTTTCCGCTTTTGCTTGACACTTCAATGCTCTAAAATAAGCGCAATTGCGTGTCTCTACATTTCCTTTTTATACGAAAAGTAGAGGTTTAGTTAATTAGCCTAGAATCAAGCCCGTAGCCCGTAGGTTGGGTTGAGGCACGAAACCCAACATCTAACATCTAATAAGCTTAGTAAGTAGGTTGGGTTGAGGCACGAAACCCAACATCTAGTAAGCTTAGTGAGTGGTTGGGTTTCACTATCTTTCAACCCAACCAACAAATTACTTTTTATGCTTAAGTAAGTGCCATTCGCTATACTTCTAAGCTCCTTCCGGTTGGGGAAGATTTACGGGCAGCTGAATGCAGAATTCCGTTCCTTCTCCCGGTGCCGACTGGCACTTCAGGACGCCGCCGTGTTTTTCAACAACAACCTGGTAGCTGATTGACAACCCCAAGCCGGTACCTTGACCTACTGGTTTGGTGGTAAAGAAAGGGTCAAATATATGTTGCTGCACTTCCGATGGTATCCCAGGGCCATTATCAGTAATCCGGATGACCACTTTATTGTCATTTGCCAGTTCCGTGCGAATCCGAATGGTAGGAACGTCAGTTGTTTTTCTACTGACTACTGACCATTGACCATTGACTATTGACTCTTCTAGGGCATCAATCGCATTACTCAGGATATTCATAAATACCTGATTAATTTGCCCAGCATAGCAATCGACACGGGGCAGGTTGTCATACTCTTTAAGTATCTGGATATCGGTGCGTCCTGCTTTCGGTTTTAGGCGATGTTGTAACAAAAGTAAAGTGTTATCAATGCCATTGTGGAGATCGAAAGGCTCTCTTGCCGCTTTATCTAGGCGAGAGAAGTTCCTCAAGCTCAGCACAATTTGTCGAATGCGTTCAGCTCCCACTTGCATCGAATTCATCAGTTTTGGAAGGTCTTCACTGAGGAAATCTATGTCCAGTGCTGCTGCTGCTTCTTGAATGGCGGGTGTTGGTTTTGGATATTCCTGCTGGTAGAGCTGAACGAGGTGCAGCAGGTCTTGAGTATACTCAGTTGCGTAGGGAAGATTACCGTAGATAAAGGAAACGGGGTTGTTAATTTCGTGGGCAACACCGGCGACTAACTGCCCCAAACTGGACATTTTTTCGGTTTGTACCAGTTGACTTTGAGTTTGTTGCAGTTCGTACAAGGCTTGTTCCAATTGAGCCGCTTTTTCTCTCAGTTGCGCTTCTGATTGAATTAAAGCTGTCTCAGCGAGTTTGCGATCGCTAATATCACGAGAGTTCACAACAATGCGAACACCTGGTGCATCCATTACCAGATTGCTGTGGGTTGCTTCGATATAACGCCACGAGCCATCTTTGTGCTGAAATCGGAACTCAATGGATAAAGCAGTTGTTGAATTTTCGAGGACGCCTTGAAAGTCGTTTTTGACTAAAGAAATATCTTCTGGGTGAACAAAGTCAAAGGTATTTTTGCCAATCAATTCTTTTGGCTTGTATCCTAAAATGCCCTCAATGGCAGGACTTGCGTATTTGATGGTACCATCGGCTTCTAAAATTGTGATCAAATTGGAACTATTTTGCAGTAGCGATCGCCATTTCCCTTCGTTTTGCGCCCACACCACTGCTTCCCTCTTGCGTTCTTCTTCTACACCAATCGCGGCAACCATAATCCCCATCAGCTTCTTGTCAGATTCAGTGGGTACAAACTGGTTCTGATAGACCACGCAAAGTGAGCCGATATACTCACCCGCGCATCTAATAGCTTGTCCAAGGTAGCTTTGCAATTGGTAAGGAATTACCCAAGGATCGCTGTGTGCGTAGGGGGTGTTTGGCAAATCTTGAACGACATACGTCTGGTCGCTTCCCTGCTGAATTACGTCATAACAGAGATGTCCGTCCGGGTCGCCTACGTTTGGAAACTCCGACGGCGTTTGCCATTGACCCCAAGACCAAAGTAAGCCTTGATGCAGTCGATTGTAGACTGCCCAAGCGCCGCCTAGTAATTGCCCAGCGTATGCCGTGACGCGGTTAATATTCTCATCTGGGTCGGCACCAAGACCCGAAAAACATTCATTGATTTTTGAGAGTTGTTCGCTTGCCTTGTGGTTGGTGATGTCACTCAGCGTGCAGACGACTTGCTCGACGCAACCATCGGGATCTAACTGCGGTTCGGTGTTGACAGATATCCAGACGCGATCGCGCTTTGTCGGTCTATAAACCCCTAGCACCAGGTTTCGCAGCGATTGGCGGGTCGAAAGCAGCAACAATGCTTGCTTTGCCCGGACTGGTGCCGTGTGGAGTTTCATCTGAAATGGCGTTCCATTCTCTTGGATGACGTGCCAAGCGGGATCGAGCGGCGTTTGATCCAGCATCTGGTCTGCCGTTAAATCCAGCAAGTCCAGTGCCGCCTGATTCGTAAAGCGGATTTCCCCCTGCGCTCCCATCACCAATACGCCGACTGGTAGTTCGCTCAAAAGTACCTGAGGGAAGGTATCCATCCTGGGCGCTGATTGGGCAGCGCCTTGCTGATTCGCTTGTAAAGTTCGCATAGCTTTTAATCAAGGCACTGGCTGAGTACCTGGAGTTTTTGTTATGTCAATTTTTTTAACTTGTTCAGCCGTTGGACTGGATACACCCTTTTCTCTCTACTCTGGTATAACGCTTTTAGCTGTGGGGCTGCATACACCCTGAGTGGTAACTTCCAGACTATTTTATTAAGTCTTTGAAGCCACCAGATTAACAAGTTTTTATACAAATAGATAGATGCTTATTTTTTCTAAAAATAACACCCTAATCACTGGAGCTAGGGCTTTTGAATTTATATTGGTATCAGTTTTAACAAGGGATGAGGATTTCTGGGCTGAAAGGAGTTGTTTCCATGAAAATCCGGTTAAAAAATTGGGTAAATATTCATACTTATGCATATATTTTCAAATATTTAAATAAAAGTTGTCTTTTCTTCATGCCAAAAAGTCAAACTGTCGCCAGTTGTTCTCCGGGATTTAGCACAGGGACTATTCCCAAGGATTTAATCGGTCAGTTGCCAGTCAGTATTCGTTATTTTTTACACGCAAACCTACGGAAAATTTTGACCTAATAAAAAAATTAGAGTGAAATGAAAAATCAGTTTTTATACCTATGTGTCGATTAGCAAATGTGTTGATTAGCAAAAGACAGTTTAATTTAAGAATGTTCGCCCGGTTGCACAAACAAAAAAAGGGGCAGTGCTTCGGGGACTGCCCCATCGGTTTATTCTGTAGCTGGCTCTAGAAAAGGGAAGGTAGCAGCACCCGATGCTCCATTTGCAAATGGAGAGCGATCGCGCTTTGTACAAAAGCAGCCGCGTCTTGTGGTTGAGAGAATCAGCGAGAGGCTTGGTGGAGTAACTTTGCCAGCAGCAGTAGTTGCTCTTTATTAAACACTTGAACCAAAACCTTTGCCGCTGCGCTAGGTTCTACAGGCACGGCGATTTGTTTGACGGATGTCGGAGTGGGTTTTGGCTCCGCTGGACTGGGTGCCCCTACCCCAACAGCCACCTTTGCCGTCGGTATTGGGGCGGCAGTTGCTTCTGGGGACGCTGCCAACAGCCGCAAGCTGGCACTAGGCGCGATCGCGTCAGTTTTGCCGTGTGGCAACTGATCGCTAGCCTGCTTGAGTTCCTTAATGACAATCGGTGCCAGGGTAGCATAAGTATTTTTAGAATTAGCGATCGCTCGATTTGCAGTTTTTACCAGCACTTGCCAAGTTTTTACTTCCGCACTCATCTGCACGAGGCGATTGCACAAACCGCAAAGTTGTTGACGATTTGCAGGCGTTTCTGCTTGTTTGAACAGCGGCAACATTTGTTTTAGCACCCCAGTCACCTGAGCAGAAATATCTGGAGTTGGCGTTTTGCCCGCCATCGCCGCTTCTTGCTCACTTCCTGCTGCCCCAAGCAGGCGGTTAAGGTGTGCCTGTAACTGAGCAAAATGAGGTTCTGCTGCTTGCACGATTTTCTCGCCTTCCTCTTCCCGAAGACCAAATGGCCCTTGAAGGCGGTCAACCAAGTCCTTAAGGGTGTCATACCCTTTTAAAAACATAGACTCCAGCTCGCTATCGATGTTGACTGGATGTTCTTTGAGGAGCTTGAAACAATCTTCAAAACGATGGGAAACTTTTTGAATACTGTTAAAGCCCAGCATCGCTGCCCCTCCCTTGACGGAATGGGCGGCGCGAAACATTTCATTAATCCTTTCTTGGTCTGCCATCACGGCGCGCAGATCCAGTAGCCCTTTTTCCAGGGTTTCGAGGTGTTCTTTTGCCTCCTCGATGAAAAAGCCCAAAATCTTTCCCGACTCCACGGCAGCATTCCTCAAAACAACAATTTTGTGTAGTCACCCGGTTATGGGGGAGTCGTTCCAGGCAGTGGATTTTTCCACTAGGCACTGTTTACCCCGGTTCCTATCGGCACGCCTCAGGTTGAAGCGCAGCTAAGTTTGATATACGTTGGAGACTGTTCCTAAAATAGCCGAAACCGCTAAGTTAGAGCTTGGTAGCAATACTTAAATTAGCAAGTGCTAATTGTGCCATTGGGTCAAAGTATTTTATAACTAAGGTTCAAAAAAGCGAAAGGCGAACGATCGGCTTGTAAAACAAACAACACTTCACCGTTGCCTGTTTACGGGAGAAGTCGCTAAGGTTGATGGGCAGAATGCGAGTACGATCCTCTCTCCCCACTCCTCAGTTCCCAGTCCTGTTAACAAGGGTTGCCAATCATTGTCAAAGCTCAGTCGTGCGATCGCCCCTTTTAGATTCGGTTGACACAGGAAACCCAACATTTTCAAATTGAATTAATTGATTCATCTTTTCCCTGTCCATCCCGATCGGAGTAGTTGGGTTGATATGATGAGCTGAATGCAAGTACGATCTTCTCTCCCTCAGCCCTCAGCCCTCAGTCCTCAGCCCTCAGTCCTCAGCCCTCAGCCCTCAGTCCTCAGCCCTCAGTCCTCAGCCCTCAGCCCTCAGTCCTCAGCCCTCAGCCCTCAGTCCTCAGCCCTCAGCCCTCAGTCCTCAGCCCTCAGCCCTCAGCCCTCAGTCCTCAGCCCTCAGCCCTCAGCCCTCAGCCCTCAGCCCTCAGCCCTCAGCCCTCAGCCCTCAGCCCTCAGCCCTCAGCCCTCAGCCCTCAGCCCTCAGCCCTCAGCCCTCAGCCCTCAGCCCTCAGCCCTCAGTCCTAAATCCTCAGCCCTCAGTCCTAAATCCTCACTCCTCACTCCTCTTACCAAGGATTGCCAATCATCGTAAAAGCTGCCCAGTAATAAGGATGCGTCAGCAGCGTGTCGCCCCGGTTAGCAAGTTCGGGTGGCAGCTTGATGTTTCCTGTGGGGAAGCGCAGTTCACCCCCCTCCAAGCGTACCTGCCCCTTGATCATTGCTACCTGCGCTTGCCGTAATGCTTCTGCCTTGATTGGAGCTATTTTCAATTGAGCGTAGAAATCCGCCATCAATCCTTGGGTTCCCTCATCGCTGACATACCATAAACTGGCTACAGCTGACTTCACTCCCGCCAGCACTGCTAAGCCACCAAAGCCTAACTCTGCTTGTTCATCTCCCAGCGCGGTGCGACAGGCACTCAGCACCAACAATTCCACTGGCGGGTCATTCCAGCCCAATTGCCGCAGCTGGTTGAGTCGCAGCTTGGTATCCCATAACTGGATGTAGGAGTTTTCGATGCCCCCAGGTTTAAATTCGCCATGCGTCGCCAGGTGGACAATTCCATAAGGATCTTGCTGACGCTGCGCCTTCAGATTCTTTAGCGTAAATTTCTCGTTGAGGAAAGATTTCCCCGACCACAGCTTCTGGGTGATGATAAATAATTCTATCGGCACTGCTGGTAAGGGATTCAGCTCGGTAAACTTCGACGCGCCCATTGCCAAAACTTGAGCGTTTTTGATATTCACGTAGCGGGTATCGGTGAGGCTGAGACTCGGCATTGTGCCGACGCTGTACTTTTCTACGAGAAATTTTTGACCATCGTGGAGGGCAGCCATTGGGAGACTCCGCAAACCTGTATCCATCAGAAATACCAGATTCTGTATACCTCTGGCTTGTAAATCGGCTTCCAAGGGTGCCACCATCCACTGATAGAGTTTCTGGGATGGTTCCAGGTAGCCACGGGGTTTTCTGACGTTGGTAACTTCGCTGTGGAATTGTTTAGCAACTTTGAGAACTTCCTCGCGGGTTGCCCCCTGCACCCGTTTCCGAATCGGTTGCCCTTTGGCAGTGATAACGACTAATTCGAGTTGGTCGTTGTCTGGTGCGGGGCGACTGATAGAGGGAGTAGCGGCGGGTTGCGGGGACGCTTGAGTGAGGGCACTTTGGGGAGGAAACTGCCGGATGTCTGATTCTGGCGATGTTACAGGTAATAGAGTTTTGTCTGTGGCTGCCTTTGGTGCAACAGTGGCGGGAATAAAAGTGATGTAGATGAGTGCCGGTTTTACCCCAGTCGATTTCTCAATGTTTTGCAGAATATCGCGGGCTTCGGCGAGGGTTTTAATTGGAGTATCGGTACTTCCATTGAAATATTGCTCAAACTGCCGCGTGAACGACTCGTCCAAGTCAGCTAACACGGTGTCAACTTCCGCGAGATCCAGTCTGGCAGACACCGAAAATTGGGGTGTTGCCGTTTCCTGTGGAGGCGTTATCTCTTGTGGTAAAGGACTCGGTGTATCAGGTGTATCAGGTGTATCAGGTGTATCAGAGGTGATGATTTGAATCTTGCCCTGAGTATAGCTACCGGGGAAAGATCCTGAGGCAATGGTATTGCCAGAACCAGTTGTCAATACTCCGGCTGTACCGTTGTTGGTAGCCTTGCCAACGACGAAGGGAACGTCTTTAGAACCGCCTCCGTGGCGCAGAACAATCGTACCTTCACCGGCACCCCCGGCGGCGGAAATACTTGCTTTTTGCCCATTTTGGTCGGTGAAGGTATCTGTAGCCCGAAACAGACTTTCGGTGGTGATGTCAACGATGCCTCCTTTGCCCCTAGTTCCACCTTGGGCATTGATGAAGCTAACTTGAATGTCGTTTTCGGGGTCGAGGGTGACATTACCAGCGTCTCCGAAACTAGCGCTGGAATTAATTCCTAGAGTTGTAATGCTGTCAATGGCAGATAGGAAAATATTCCCGCCTTTCGTGGTGCCGGAAGCCGTTAAATTTCCGGTTTTTATGACAGCTGTTTGGCTGGTAAGAGTGATATTTCCGCCAACCCCATTGTCAGAATGAGAGTCGATGTTAGCAGTGGTAAGGTTATTTTTGGCAGTAAGAGCGATCGCGCCTCCATTTCCTGCTGTCTTACTGGTATTGAGCGCACCTGTACTGATACTATTGTTGGCTGTTATTTGAATCCCGGCAGCGGTAATATCGTTTGCGATTACATTGTTGCCGCTATTCACTGTCAGATTACCTAGGAAATCACCACTTCCTCCCACTGCATTCTGGAAAGTGACATCACTGCTGGCACTGATGGTTAAGTCGATAGGATTGCCGCTATTAGCGAGGATACCGCCAAAGGTAATCGAGCGATCGCTACTGCTGAGTTCTATCGGGTTTTGAACGACGAGGTAAACATCGCCGCCATAGTTTTGAATTCCGCTGGTGGTGACATTCCCGCCGATGACGCTAATCCCTTGTGTCGTTACGCTAGCTGCATTGACACTGCTATCCAAGCTAGTGAAGCCACTGCTGTTAGCAGTTAAGGCTCCGATAGAGGTGCTGTTGCCCACTGCATCAGCGATTTCAATGCTGCCCGTACCAGCAGTTAAAGTGAGGTTTTGCCCGCCTGCGCCCGTTCCATTCGTCTTGCCACCTAGATAGATATCACCACCCGCTTGATCTCCTGTACTGAGGGTGATGTCTTTAGCGAGAACTGTATCGCCGTTGATAGTAATGCTTTGCTCTGCGGTGGTGATATCTGCGTTGAGGGTGGTTAATCCAGCATTGAGGGTGATGGAGGCGTCCCCAGTGCCTGTAATGGCTCCATTGACCGCCACTGAGCCAGCAGGAGCCTGAATAGTGACAGGATCTTTGAAGGTTACACCAGTACTATCAATCGTAATGGCACCACTGCCGTCAAGCCTTCCAATTGTAATAGAGCTAAAGCCGTCTTGCAATTGCCCTAACTTTGCGGCAGTCAGATTCAAACTATCGTTGACAGGAGTCGCATTCCCAATCTGAATATTTTTCGATGCCGTTGCGGGTGCTAATCCAATTTGGTATCCTGTACCGCTGAGTGCCCCATTAACGTTAATCTCGTCTGCGGTTAGGGTTGCATTGTTATTCAGCGTCACGGGAGTGTTGAAGCTGATAGTGCTGCCGCTACTTGTGGTGACGTTGCCGTTTAGAGTGACATTGGAGGCACTATTGACACTCAAATTCCCGATAGGTGTAATGTTGCCGACAGCGCTACCGAATGTCATGTCACCCGTGTCTGCATTCAACGTCAGGTTTTGACCGCCTGCACCCGTGCCATTGACGGTTCCGGTGATATTGATTTCCCCAAACGTCGTCGTCGTCAATATGGCGTTGTTACTGAGCAAGACATCGCCAGTAAGCGTAATATTGTACCCGTCTCCATCACTACCAGAGGCATCAAGATTACCGCTGAGGGTAATGTTGCTACCTGCACTCGTCGTCAGGTTAATATTCCCACCAGTCCCAGTAGAACTAGCGTTGAGTAAGCCTGTGCTGATGTTGCCAGTAGCATCAATATTGATATTCCCGCCTTGGGTGGTAATGGTAGTAGCGCTACTGTTGAAAGTGTTGCTCAGGCTACTGAAGTCACCGCCGTCAGTGTTAATCGGACCATTAATTGTTACATTGTTTGCCCTAGTTCCCGCACCACCTTGACCTCGAAGCACGACATTTAGCGCGTAGCCATTACCGCCGATAGAGCCATTGAGGATAATGTTATTGGCTGCCTCAAAAGTGAGAGTCACAGGGCCACCAGAAGCATACCCCCCGCCAATCGCTGCATCAGCATTCTGCGTAATATTACCATCCTGAAAGCCGCCAGGAAGATTAGGATTATTTGTGGAGATGATTACGTCACTACCGCCATTGAGGGCGTTTTGGATTGCAGTATTACTAACAGTGGAATCGTCGGCATTCGCCGTGAAATTTGGTGAAATGCCGTCCAAGGTACCATAGCTAAAACCGGCATTGATGATAGTCACATTCGAGGGGTCAAGCAGCCAAGTGCCGGGAAGACCTTTGGGGGCGCTGGCATCCGCAGCTTTGGTGACATCCAGGTAAACTTTGCCGGAAGTTTCGATAAATCCGCCGTTCCCGCCTTGCGCGCCGCCACGGGCGCTAATGGTGCCATAGGTACGGGTGGCTTGATCTGACCAAACAATAACTCTACCGCCATTGCCGTTAGTAATGGCATCGGCATTAAGTGTCACATCTGCGCCCACAAAGGTGAAAGCAGCATTGGGTACGCTGCCTTTGCCCAGATAATCTCCGCCAATCAATACTTTACCGCCGCCTGCATCCCCGGAGGCATTGACGCTGGCGTTTTCGACTAAACCAACTTGATTACCCAGTACAGCTATTGCTCCGCCAATACCGACTTGAGTGTTGGAGGCATCCAGCTTACCGGAGACAATTGTAGTTCCCGCTTCTGTGGGAATGCTAATACCCGATCCGCTTATCACCACCTGTCCGGCGCTATTGACGGTCATTTTGGTGGCATTAGCGACACCTCCACCTGTGAGTAATTGCGGCAGGGAGGGAGGATTGGGTAGCTTAGCGTTGAAGCTGGAGGGTAAGGCGGATGGCTGAATCTCTAAACTCAGCACGTTTCCCGCTTGCGATATCTGCACCGTCTTCTTGCCCGGTACGGCAGCTACGGTGATATTACCGCCTGGTGCTTTGAGTTGTCCGGTGTTGACGACGGTACCGCCGATAAGAGTAAGATTTTTTCCCTCTCCCACCGCTAAATTCCCGGCGTTGATAACGCTACCCGGCTGGGAGGTGGTGAAGGCAAAGAGATTGGGTGTGCCTACCAAGTTGGCGTAGTTATTAGGATCGAAGGCATTGAACCAATTGTCGCCAATCCCAATCCCTGTAGCGGTGGTGGCGGTAAAGCTTCCTGGTACGTTCAAGCTGGCACCGGAACCAAACACAATGCCAGCAGGATTCATCAAGTATAAGTTGGTGGAGTTGCTGCCGGAAACTTGAATAAGTCCATTAATAATAGAAGGGTTGCCACCCGTGACGCGACCCAAAATATTGTGAATGGATGGGTTAGAAAGAAAGTTGGCAATTTGATTTTGTTCTAAGCCAAATTTGTTGAAGCTGTGGAAGAGATTTCCCCCATCTCCGGAAAGTTTTCCACCAGTAATATTGAATTGATTGCCAGAGGTGGTGACATTGGTGTTGGTGCCGTCAGCTGCGGTGGTAATCGATTGTGCTTGGGCGAAAGTTGGAAAAAGGCTACAGGTGAGGGCGAGAAGGCAAGAGGCAATGTTTTTGGCAATGGGGAATTGGTAATTAGGAGATGTTGCACTGTTGTTAGTAAGCTGCAAATCCCGCCCGCCGCTTAAGTGGCGGGCTAATAGCTCAAGTCCACTCAAGTGGACTTCAATGCATTTAGCTCGCTTGAGTGGACTTTGGCGATTAGCTAGGGGTTTTAACTGCTGGTAGGTGAGTGGGAATGGTGCAAGATGGGAGTAATTGGTAATTGGGAATTGGTAATCGAGAATTGATAGCTTTTTGCGAACTAATAAGACTTTGGAGTTGAAGGGAAAATGGCTGAGGATGTGCAGTTTTACAGAAAAGCGATCGCTTAATCCTCTCCTTTGCAGTGCCCGCGCGATCGCTTTGCAGGAGTTCTGCGCCTGCTGCTTGGTATAGGTGTGTGAGTCACTTGCTTGATGGCAACGATAGTAGTAAAGTGGCTTGTTGATATGCCGCACTTCAGCAACTTCTGATAGCTTCAGGCACAGATCGTAGTCTTCAACGTAGTCGAAGGATTCTTCGATTCCCCCCACTTGGTCGAAGCAACTGCGACGCATCAACCGGAAGTGAAAGGTCATAAAATCGACCAAAAGCCGCTCTTTGGAGTAGGGGATGCGACAGCGCTTCCCGTAGTCGATGACTTTGCCTCTTTGGTCGATGTCGATGTAGTTGGTGTAGACAAAACCTACGTCCGGGTTCGCCTCCAGGACTGCTGTTGTCTCTTCTAGTGCTGTGGGGGCAAGCAAATCGTCGCTGTCTACCAAACCGATGTAGGTGCCGGTGGTCTGTGCGATCGCTGCTTGCAAGGCGCTAACTCGTCCTTGATGTTCTGCTGCGACTACCCGAACTCTGCGATCGCGTGCTTCGTAGTGACGGGCAATTTCTACGGTTCTGTCTGTGGAACCGTCATCCCACACCAGTAGCTCAAAGTCTTG
Source organism: Coleofasciculus sp. H7-2 (assembly GCF_042747725.1). Taxonomy (NCBI): domain Bacteria; kingdom Bacillati; phylum Cyanobacteriota; class Cyanophyceae; order Coleofasciculales; family Coleofasciculaceae; genus Coleofasciculus; species Coleofasciculus sp. H7-2. Next base: position 145,822 of record NZ_JBHZGO010000064.1, on the reverse strand, counting down.
CCTAGTCTGCGTCAGAATACTTTCAATGGTGGCAGCGAGATAAAGCTCCCGGTTGTATGCCGTGATGACGAGGGAAATGGGTACGAGCATGGGAAGACTCCGGAGGTGTTAACTCTCGTTGCCGAAAGTCATGCGAGTGCTAATTAAAACATTCTCTTTTCTAGAATACTCCTCTGGCTAGATGCATTGGGGAGATTACTGATTTTATCCCAAGTATAGATTTGCTAAGTTTGGGAACTTTAATTGTTATTAGAAAATTAGAAAATTGTTAAGCAAGTGGGTAGAATTAAACATCATGTTTTGAAAGTTGGTATTGGGGACTGATATCTGGCACCAACCCGATAACCCGCCCGGAAATCAAATTCCATAGGTTATAGCTCAAGTCCCTTAAAATGGACTAAAAGCCTTGATATTTCTGGATTGAAGTCCGTTCTAACTCACATCTTGCACCAGTCGCAATACCCGCCAAGGGTTTGAACCCCACAGCTAATAGCTCAAGTCCACGTTTCGTGGACTGGGGAATAATTTCAGTCCATTTCAATGGACTTGAGCTATGAGCCTTGAACTTGAGTTCAAGGCGGATGGGCTGACTGAGAATGGTGCAAGATATGAGGAAAAAGGAAATTGAAAAGCAGCCATTCCCTCAGGACTTACGCAACATCACCACATCTGGGGCAACCACAGGGGGATTGCCCCTACAAAACGCTATATGTATATGTATAAGCTTTGCGTAAGTCCTGCCCCATTATCAGTGCTAACAAGTTCGCTCAAATCCTGTTAATTACTCAACCTTTCAGAAGAATCTCTCCGTTCACGGCTATGCTTTACCTTCAAACAGACGTTTGGTAGGATTGTTGATAGATTGGCAATCTGTCGCTTTGAGGCTGGAGCTGTGAAAAGTTCTTTACAGCTTCAGCCTTTTGATTAGCATCTTGGAGGCTAATCGCCAGAATGCGATCGCGCTTTGCCCATCCAAAGCCCTACTCGCATTCTTTCCCGATCTCCCAAAAATACGCGATCGCCCACAAACCCTAAAAATCTACGCCGCGCTTCAAGTCCACCCCTCTGTCAGCATAATGCTTATGACAAATCATCTCTGAATGGACGCTAGCGAGGTCAAAATACGCCGGACGATTTAGACAGCGCCCCGTGATAATCACTTCCGTGTCGCGGGGTTTGCGTAGCAGTACGTCTACGATTGGTTGTTGATCCAGGAGTTCCAAGTCAACCGTGGGATTGAGTTCGTCCAAGATAATCGTTTTATAAAGCCCAGACGCGATCGCCGCCCTAGCAATTTCCCAACCGCGTTCGGCTTCCACATAGTCTAGCTCTTGCTGTTGTCCGCGCCAAACAATCGCATCTTGTCCGCAGCGCTGATGATCGACTAAGTTCGGGTAACTTTGTTGCAAAGCCGCGATCGCGGCATCCTCAGTATATCCAGTCCCGCCCTTGAGCCACTGCATAATTAGCACTCGGTGCGACTGATCTTGACTAATCCCGCGCCCAATCGCCTGCAATGCTTTACCCAATGCACTGGTAGACTTGCCTTTACCGGCACCCGTATAGATTTCTATCCCCTGTAAAGGCAGGGAAACCCCGTCCCTACCTTCGACGATGGGGTGGTGCGGCTTCATCTCCGAGTGCAAATCGGCAATCTCTAGGAGTTGTTGGGGGGCAGCCCGACCTGTAACAATTACTTCTAACTCCTGCGGTTTGTGCTTGAGCGTCCGAACCACTTCCTCAACTGGCAACAATCCTAAGTCCAGCAACGGGTTCAGTTCGTCCAGAACCAGGACAGAATAGAGGTCAGATGCGATCGCGCCTTTTGCCACATCCCAGCCGCGCTGCGCCTCCTGTCGGTCAAAGCGCGTTATTTCCTCCGCACCAAAAAATTCTGACCGACCTGTGCGAACTTGGTCAATCAAGTGAGGGAAGCCCTGTTGCAAGGCAGCGATCGCCCCATCTTCATCGTAGGAGCGTCCCGGCCCTTTGAGAAACCGCAACAGCAGCACTCTCGTTGCTAAATCAGTATTAATTCCCAGTCCAATCGAGCGTAACACCACGCCCAGCGCCGCTTGGGACTTTCCCTTCCCCGCCCCATCGTAAACATGAATCTGACCGACGAGACGCTCAGAACGCGCTTGAGCCGTGCGAATGCCGATCCCCATTCTACTCATAATTTTCATGAATCTTAGCTGCCACAAACTGTTAACAATAGCAGCTTAGAAGGGTAAAGTGAAAAGAATCAAGAGTAGCAGTTCCACCAAAGCTAAAGTTGAGATTGGGAATAGGGAGTAGGGAGTAGGGAGTCAATTGTCCATCGTTTAGTTGCCAGTTGTTTTTTCTCTTCTACTGAGCCATTACCCGCGATCGGTTCCTCCTCGTTCTGTTTATTTAGAAATATTTCAAATATGCTTTCTTTATCTGAAAAAAACCTTGATTTCCCCAAGTCGGCAGGACAATAGAAATGAAAGGGCAACCCGTCCTAACCAACGTCAAAACTAACGCCAAAACTTAATTAACCAGGTTTCAGGGAGACAACCTTATGCTTGCCAATGTTTTCCCGCTCCAAGGGATTTTATTTCAATTTTTATTTTTGCTGGTGGCGATCGCTATTGAATCATTCATTTTATATCGAGAATTAAACTTTAGTCGAAAAAAGAGCATTGACTATGCTATTTCGATTAATTTATTTTCAACTATTCTGGGTTGGGTAGTTTTCTTTTATGTACATCCTTGGCTTCCCCGCTCGTTGAAATCTCAGCTAATCAGTTATATCTTTTTTGACCGTTTCTTTTCATTTGCTCAGTCGCCCAATATTGTAACGGAGCTAATCTTAAGTGGCTTTGTTGCCTTCTTTGCCACTTTTGTCGTTAAACTGAAAGGATTGGAACTTTTACAAATATTACTAGAGTTGCCGACTTATGTGGAAAGAAAAAAGCAAGATAAATCTAATCCTCGGTATTTTCGACTTCTGGCTTTTAAGTCCGATCGTCTTTTAACTAACACCATTTTTCAGGCTAATATTTATAGTTTTGGAGTAATTTCAATAATATTATTTATTAGGACTCGATTTAGTTAAATAACTAATAGTTTTTCAATCATCTGTCTTTTTTTGGAATGGGTTTAATTATCAATTTACTTTAACTTAATAAGGATTTGCCGCTAATATGTTCTCAATTCTTGATTTTTTTGTCTTTAAGTATTTAATTAATACTTTTAACGCCTTACGAAAAGCCCTAGCTCCTTCCCGTGCTTATTCCTGGAAAACCTTCATTTATCTCAGTTTTTTTTCTTGGTTAATGTCGTTTTTGGCAACTGACTTAGTGCATGATATCATCACTAATTGCGCTTGGATATTTTTAATTATTGGAGTGAGCTGGGCTACAATAGAAAATCCTCTGAAAATTGGGGGGATTCCGATTGGTCCCTGGATTACGGGTGCCTTAATCTGTATGTTGTTATTTGGCGATTGGACAGGGAGTATCCCACCGATTGCTTTGATAATTTGGCCTACGCTTTCAGCATTTATTGCTGTGTTCCCAACCTTTTTTGATGAAAGGTTCAGATTAAAAGTACCAGCACCCCAATTTCGTCAAAGAATCGTTATTTTGATTGGCAGCAATATGGTAATTAGCTGCTGGATTCAATTTTATTTTCTTACTCAAGATTGGTTAGAACAATATCCTACTTTGCTTTCAGATCACTTTGGAAAAACTACAATGGTATCCCAATCAGATTCTCAACAAACAAAGATGCTTAGAGGTACCGTGGTTCTAGAATTTATGGAACCCTTGATCGTACAAGAATTAGAGAATAAACCTTGGTCAGAAGTGGAGCGATGGCTGCTAGAACCACAACCACACATAGAAGCTATTCGGGAAGAAGCGGTTAAAAAAGTTCCGATTGTGGAAGAAGATTTCTGGTGGCGTTATACCTATAATATTGGGTCGATTAACTCAGGATATAACTTACAATTGCGGGCGGTTTGGCAAGGTCCTCGTTCGCAAACCGAAGCATATTACGTAGAAAAAAATTGTCAAATTACGCAAAGCTATCAACCAATAGTAACTGGCTCAAGGGTGACGCCCAGCCAGACAGGAGTACAAAGTATTGCGGTTGCAAAAGTCAATTGTCAACCGATCGGCGAACTAAAAAGCTATGAATGATGTAGACGTCCAAAGAGTTGTAGATAGAGCCAAGAGGTGGTTGGTAATGGAGAAAAAGTAAACGATAGGGAGAATTAACTATTAGTAACAAAAATGTTATTTTTATTCGTGCCAAGGATAGAATATAAATCGTTGAGAGAAATCATCATTGATGATTTAGAAGGACGATGAATTTAAGCACAGTAGAGCCGAGGAAAATAAATGTGTTTCGGAGATCGATCGAGAGTTTGAAGAGAGTTTGGGCGATCGCAGTGAATGGGTTTCGGGAAGTCATCCGCGATCGCGTCCTCTATATCATCGGCTTGTTTGCGCTGTTAATGGTGGCGGCGTGGCGGCTGTTACCGGAAGTGGCAGCAACAACAGAAGATAAAATTCTCAAAGATGTTGGATTAGCAGCAATGGATGTCCTGGGAACAATTGTTGCTGTATTTGTGGGGACTGGGTTGATTAACAAAGAAATCGAAAAGCGCACTGTCTTAGTGTTAATTCCCAAACCGCTTAGTCGCGCCGAATTCATTATTGGCAAACATCTGGGGCTATCAGCCGTTTTAGGCGTCTTGGTGGCAGCCATGACGGCAGTTTATCTTGCCATCCTCAGTTTAAGCCAGATTTCTTACCCGCTGGGTAGCATTCTGATTTCGGCGCTGTACCTGTTTTTTAAGCTATCTTTACTGACTGCTGTGGCGTTGCTGTTTGGCGTCTTTACGAGTTCGCTGCTAGCAACCTTGTTTACATTTGCAGTGTATTTAATGGGGCATTCCAGCCGAGATTTAGTAGAGCTGGGAAAATTAAGTCGCAATGTAGACATCGAACGGATCGCAAATGCTTTATATGTGGTACTGCCTGATTTATCTCGGCTAGACCTAAAAAATCAGGCGGTTTATGGTCTTTTGCCTTCTTCCTCGGCGCTCCTAACCGATGCTTTGTATGGTTTGGTGTATACCGTCCTCCTCTTAGCGATCGCTATCCTAATTTTTTCGCGGCGCGAGTTTTAAGCAGAGACAGGTTCCTCGCCTCGCTATACAAACTAGGTAGGAGGAGCGCGAAAGTGAAGGAAGCGCAGTCCCTAATCCTTCGTTCCTCACTCCTATAGTTTCCAGGTCGTACTTCGCCTCGTGATGCCACAACTGCAACAAGCTCCGTCCCCAGATGCCCTCCGCCTATTGATCGTGATAGACTCAAGCGCGGATGTCGGGCTGATTACACACCCACTGCGGGAAGCAGACATTGATTTTACCTACGAGATTGCCGCTACATCTGCCGCTTGTCGAGAACGATTGCAGCAAAACACCTACGATGCAGTGTTGTCAGTACAGCGGATTGGGGATGCTAGCTCAATGGCAGATGGGAACACCGGGAAGCAGGGAGAACTAGAAAAATCCCCTTCTCACCCCTTCACAGATGCCCCAAGCTCCTTAGAAGCATTGCAATTAGTCCAGCAATCCGGGCAGTTTATTCCTTTTATTGCGATCGCTCCCATCGAAGCGGGAATCGCAGATGTTGGCTCACAACAGATGTTTCAGTTGCCGAAGATTTTGATGCGATCGCTCCACGAATTTGAACAACACCGAATCGAGTGCGATCGCCTTGCCCAAATTCAGCAGCAAGCTCAACGAGAGGCAATTATCAACCGCATTGTCCAAGCAATGCGAGAAACGCTGGTTCTGGAGGAAGTGCTGCAAACCACCGTCGATTTGCTGCACGAAGCACTCAACGTCAGTCGGTGTCTAATTTTTCTGCCCGATCCCAATGATCAAATGCAGGCTTGCCTCGTCAGCGAATCTTCCCCTCAAAGGCAGAGTCTGATAGGCGTCTATTGCGACTTCTATAACTATTACCATTCCTCCCTTGCCCAAGGTGAGCCGCTGGTATTCAATCAAATTGACGACCGCATCCCACTCAAACTGCAAGAATTAGCTAGAGAGTATGAAGTTTGCTCCATGCTGACGATGCCGATGTTGTATCAGCAATCCTTGGTGGGAGGGATTACCCTGCATCAATGTGTTAGCGAACGGGAATGGACAGAAGATGAAATCGCTTTGGTGAGTGCGATTGCGAATCAAGGCGCGATCGCCATCCACCAAGCGCAGCTATTCGATCGAGTTCAACAACAAGCGACGCGGGAGCGATTGTTAAATAATATCTGTCGGAGCTTAAATTCCAGCCTCGATCCAGAATATATTTTGCAGGAAATCGTGAATCTAACTGGAGAATCCTTTGGCGTTGACCGAGTCGTTATCTTTGCCTTAGAAGCAGAAGAATTTAAGGTTCTCAAAGAATGGCGAGTCAGCGAACAAGTCGCTTCTCTCTTGAGGCACAGATTTCCTCTATCGGAAAACCGCGATGTATTAGATCCTGCCTCCAAGTATTCGGTTCATCGAGTTTTTCATGCTCCCAAACTCGCAGACGTTCCTTATTCTCCCAGCCGCCAAGAGCAAATTCAACAGGTACAAATCCTGTCTATGCTGAGAGTGCCAATTTTTATTCGCGGTCAGCTGTTTGGTGGCTTTTCGTTACAATCTACATCGCGTTACCGGACTTTCACCGAAGACGAAATTCATCTGCTCGAAAGGATTGCTAACCAAGTTGCGATCGCTCTTTACAACGCTCAAAGCTACGAAGCAAGCGAGCAACTCGTCAAAGAACGTACCCAAGAATTAGAGCAAGAAAAACAACTTTCAGAAGTCGCCAATCGTGCCAAAACCGAATTTATCGCCACCATGAGCCACGAACTGCGAACCCCGCTGACCGGCATCTTGGGGTTTTCTCGCCTGCTAATGGATCGAGTTGTGGGATCGCTCAACGACAAACAGCAAGAATATCTCACTTCCATTACATCCTGCGGCGAACAGTTATTGGAACTGATTAACGACCTTTTAGATTTATCCAAGATTGAAGCCGGTCGAGAAGAATTCAGCCTAGAAACCTTGTTAGTGGAGGAAGTTTGTCAGGCATCCGTTTCCGTCGTGCGCGAACCGGCGCAAAACAAAGGATTGCAATTAATTGTAGATATTTTCCCAGGCATCACCACCTGCGTAGGCGACCATCGCCGCTTGAAGCAGATTTTAGTCAATCTGCTCTCTAATGCGGTGAAATTTACGCAACTTGGCTCAGTGACGCTGAAAGTCGAAAAAACCGCAGACACCATCTTATTTTCTGTCATCGACACCGGAATTGGCATCGCCAAAGCCGACCAAGCCACCCTCTTTGAACCGTTCCGGCAGCTGGATAGCGGTTTGAATCGTCAATATGAAGGAACGGGTCTAGGCTTAGCTTTATCCCGCAAACTGGCATTCCTTCACGGCGGCGATATTACCGTACACTCAGAACTGGGGCAAGGCAGCTGCTTTACTTTACACTTGCCGATCCAGCCACCAGACGAATTGAATAAAGCTTAAAATTCGTTACGATCTTGAGAGTGCGGAGGACTGAGGACTGAGGACTGAGGACTGAGGACTGAGGACTGAGGGCTGAGGACTGAGGACTGAGGACTGAGGACTGAGGACTGAGGACTGAGGACTGAGGACTGAGGACTGAAGGCGCTTCGCCTTGCCGAAGGGTGGACTGAGGACTGAGGACTGAGGACTGAGGACTGAGGACTGAGGACTGTAGGCGCTTCGCCTTGCCGAAGGGTGGACTGAGGACTGAGGACTGTAGGCGCTTCGCCTTCCCGAAGGGTGGACTGAGGACTGAGGACTGTAGGCGCTTCGCCTTGCCGAAGGGTGGACTGAGGACTGAGGACTGAGGACTGAGGGAAGGATGAAGGATGAAAAACTTCTCCCCATCTCCCCATCTCCCCATTGCCTCTGTACCTGAAGCACCTTTGCGTCCTGTGTGATTCAATTAAAAAAAAACCATGATCGAGCAGAAACTTGAGCAACTAAAAACCCTCTTTGCAGAAATGGATCGGGCATTAATTGCCTATTCTGGGGGCGTCGATAGTACCTTGGTTGCCAAGATTGCTTACGATGTTTTGGGCGATCGCGCTTTAGCCGTCACCGCCGTTTCTCCCTCCCTCCTTCCAGAAGAACTCGAAGACGCCCGAATCCAAGCAGCAGCGATTGGAATTGCCCATCAAGTGATACAGACGCACGAAATGGACAATCCTAATTACACCTCGAATCCTGTCAACCGCTGCTATTTTTGTAAAAGCGAACTCCACGACAACCTCAAACCCCTGGCACTTCAACTGGGTTATCCCTATGTTGTAGATGGCGTCAATGCCGACGATTTGGGGGATTATCGCCCTGGAATTCAAGCGGCAAAAGAGAGGGGTGCGCGATCGCCTTTAGCAGAATTAGGCATCACCAAAGCCGAAGTCCGCCAACTTTCTCAACACCTAGGACTTTCCTGGTGGGATAAACCCGCCCAACCTTGCCTTAGTTCCCGCTTCCCCTACGGCGAAGAAATCACCGTCAGCAAACTGCAACGAGTCGGACGCGCGGAAATCTATCTGCGTAAATTAGGATTAAAAAATCTCCGCGTTCGCTCAGAAGGCGACACCGCCAGAATTGAGTTACCGTCAGAACAAATCAAAGAATTTGTTTTCACCACCGATTTACCCACCCTCGTTTCCGCCTTTCAAGAATTCGGCTTTATTTACGTCACCCTCGATTTAGAAGGCTACCGCAGTGGCAAACTCAATCAGGTGTTACCGCAGGCAATAAAAGCCTAAAATTCTGGCGTTGCACAAGTTAGATTTACTGGGGAGGGTGTGGTGAGTGGCGATCGCAAGTCAAATAAATTCTAGGGAATGGGGACGTGTCGCTCCTACCACTTCAACGCCGATCGAGATCCAATCCCCCACCCTCTCAAAAGTTGCGATCGCTGCCAGCAACTTGCGTCAGGTTTTAATACAAATCGATCGACAATAATCACTCATGCAATAAGATAGTAATTTTCTCGCAGCATGGGTACGACGCCAAATGGCGTGAAAGCTTCGGCTTTGTCTACATCATCTTCGATCGAGACAAGCGATCGCTTGTCTTTTGCGGAATCAGCTTGTAATCGGGAAGCATTGCACGTCAAAGCCTGACTTCTAAATTTACAACTCAACCAAAAAGTAGGGGTACCGTATTGCCGTACCCTTAAAATTGAAGTAACGAGGCGAAGTGCGGCGACGATACAACCCGATTCTAAGCTTAAGCGAAAAGGCAATTCCAGCCAAACAACGATTCCTCATGAGTTAGCTGCGTGGCAACCAATGTAGGGCAAGGCTAGGGCAATGCATAAACTTTCAGAAATGGTATATGCGACTGTATTTTGGTTAATTTCCGGCTTACTTGTGTGGCTGGTAGTTCTGCCCGCAGCACTCATTAGTTTCCCAGTTATCTTACTGGTAAAAGCAGTCGGACAGCTACTTTTCAAGATACCTCAACAAAATCTCACAGAAGCAGAAATCTCATTACAGAATCACTCCGAACAGAAACCTACTAATGCAGGAGAATCGCTTTTTACTTCCTTGCTCATGACAACGCTTGTTGGAGTGCCTGCTCTACTAGCATCAGTCATTTCTTTACAGCCGACAAGAGTCATTAAAAAAGAGCCAGAAATTGCCCCACCTCTGCCACAACCAACAACAGCACAGACAACCTCATGGACAGAGACTGAGGAAAAAACAGGTGAAACTTAAACTAGAAAGGCGTCAGTGACATCGCCAGAAAAAAAAATGATAGTCTTATTGTAGGGAATGGTTGAGGTACGAAACCCAACATTTTCTGCAACATTTTCTGTAGGGACATGGCACAGAAAAAGCCCCGAATACAAATCCATTCTATTTATCAAATTCTTGTGTATCAAATTCAAATAGCTTGCTCAACTACCTAACCACCTTGGTTGGTTGACAACCGTGCATTAGGTCATTTTACAATCAGCCAAGGAAAGTATGCGATCGCTCGAAACAAATGGGATTAAAACTTGAAAGCGTCATTCCTTGGGGGCGTTCCCTGGCAGAATACATCACGATGTTCAACTTAACGCCTGACGACCTCCAGTTAAAAATTCTAGATTGTGCCGGTGGTCCTGCCAGCTTCAATATTGAGATGACACGCCTAGGCTACAACGTCATCTCTGGCGATCCAGTGTATCAGTTTACCAACCACGAAATCCGAGAGCGTATTCAGAAAACTTACCAAAAAGTTATCGATGGAGTCCAAGCCAACCTCGATAGCTACGTTTGGCAGGAGATCCTCTCACCAGAAGATTTGGGACAAATCCGGATGTCAGCTATGCAGCAATTTTTGGAAGATTTGCCACAAGGAATTCAACAAGGACGCTATTTAACTGCTGAGTTACCTGTTTTACCCTTCAATACTCGGCAGTTCGATTTAGCCTTATGCAGTCACTTTTTGTTCACCTATTCGGATTTCTTCTCAGAAGATTTTCACCTCGCCTCCATTGTGGAACTTTGCCGCGTTGCTGCTGAGGTACGGATTTTTCCCCTATTGAATATTTCCGGGGAGGTGTCGCCAATCCTTCAGCCAGTGATGAAGCAATTAAAAGCGCAAGGCTACGGTGTAGAAATCAAGCCAGTACCCTACGAATTCCAAAAAGACGGTAATCAGATGTTGCAGATAAAGTCAGCCGTGTAAATATGTACTGCAACATGGCGCTACTTTGAATGCGCCTGTTCGTAGCGATGCGTTGATTTGCTATACCAATTTTATATATAGCAATCCTAAATGAGTCGTGAAGGCGAGATACCCGACTTCTTAAAGAAGTCGGGTATCTGAACCGCTGGTATCTCACAACTCGAATAGGATTGCTCATTACCAAAAACCTATGCGTCGCGCATCCCAAGGGAAATACTATTTCTTCAAAAAAAAGTTTCAGGGTGTTCTTCTTGAAAAGAACACCCTGAATTAGGTTAATTATTTATTTAGCAGCCTTTGATATACCGAATAAAGCTGCTACACCACTATGCAAGCGAGATGATACAAAAAAAACTAACTCTAGCCTGTTAACTTTAGCTCAAACCTAGCTCAGCGAAGCATTGCTGCGGTCATAGCTAGAGCGAAAGCTTGGATGTGGCTGTCCTTGAATGTGATTCCAGTATTCAGATGATTCAACATCTAGACCTACTTCAGCAGCGACGCGACCCAGCATAGATTGCTGACGGTTTTTGATGAGGTGATGATGACGCATCATCAGGGCGCGAGCTTGTTCTTGAGTAGACATACCAGGTTTCTCCGTATTGCTTGAGTGATGTTTGACTGGCTTGATTGCTCTTACCTATTCAATATAACAGAAAATTCTGTATCTAAATTTACAAAATGCTTTAAAAAACAAAAATTTACAATAAACTTTAAGATTAGGTGCGGCACCCATCAGTTAGAGCGATTCTAAATGAGGAAAAGCAATAGAAATCAGCGATTCCTATTTTGCATGGGAGATAATAGCCAGAACGCAGAAACTGTAAAATTTGACAAGCGCCCTGAAAATTCAAATGGCTACATCCTCCAAAAGTGTGATTTAGTAGTTCCCCTTGGCAGGCTAAAGGCATCATGGGACGATGTGGAGTTTGTGCCCCAATCCAAAAGAGACAGCTGACCAGGAGATAAAACAATGGCTACCCCTGTCACATTCTTCAGGACTTACGCAACATCACCGCATCTGGGGCAACCACAGGGGAATTGCCCCTACAAAACTCTATATGTATAAGCTTTGCGTAAGTCCTGATTCTTGTAGAAGGCAACCCGGTCATTATCTATTCAGTCCTCAGTCCTCAGCCCTCAGTCCTCAGTCCTCAGTCCTCAGCCCTCAGTCCTCAGTCCTCAGCCCTCAGCCCTCAGTCCTCAGCCCTCAGTCCTCAGCCCTCAGTCCTCAGCCCTCAGTCCTCAGTCCTCAGTCCTCAGCCCTCAGCCCTCAGTCCTCAGCCCTCAGCCCTCAGCCCTCAGCCCTCAGCATCTAACCAGGAGATAAAACAATGGCTACCCCCTGTCACATTCTTGTAGAAGGCAACCCGGTCATCATCTATGCCTGCCGGAATGGCAGCCCTAAAAAAGTTTTGCCCATCCTTAATCGCTTTCTAGAGAAGTTTTGGCAAGAAAGAGAAACCTGCGGAGAATACTGCGATACGCCTGGGTGCTTAGTGGCTCAGATTCTCGTTCGCTTCGGCTACGAGATGTGCGAGGATGATTTTTCTAACCTGCGAGTGGGAGTGAATTTCGACCCAGATGTGGAATATATATACTGGGTTTCTTTGGATTACAAAGTGAGTGTCTGGGTTCCAGAGGTGTCCTATCGCAATCATCCCTCTCTGGGACTGCAAGGCTGTCGCCAGGACTTAGCTTTGAGTGCTTTCTCAATGTAAGGGATAGCGATCGCACTTTTTGTTTGCACTTGATTATTTGCATTCCTCACCCCCATTCCTGACCTGGCTGCACGCCAGACAACAGCGAAAACGACTAATCTGTATACAGATGGAATTAAAACCCACAAACTCACAAATGTGGGCTTTATTCAGCCGATTTTGATAAGCAGATAACTATCTAGCCGCCCAAAAGATACACATATTATGTTCGACGCACTTGCTGAACGCTTAGAATCTGCCTGGAAAAGCCTGCGGGGTCAGGACAAAATTTCCCAATCCAACATTCAAGATGCCCTGCGGGAGGTTCGTCGCGCTTTGTTGGAGGCGGATGTTAATCTCCAGGTCGTCAAAGATTTTATTGCCGATGTCGAAGCCAAGGCACAGGGAGCCGAGGTCGTTTCTGGCGTGCGCCCCGACCAGCAGTTCATCAAAATTGTCTACGATGAGCTAGTGCAGGTGATGGGGGAAACCAACGTTCCCCTCGCTTCAGTAGATAAGCCTCCCACGATTGTGCTGATGGCTGGGTTGCAGGGAACGGGTAAAACCACAGCCACAGCAAAGCTAGCTTTGTACCTACGCAAGCAGAATCGCAGTACCTTGCTAGTCGCAACCGACATCTATCGCCCAGCCGCCATCGACCAGCTGGTGACACTGGGGCAGCAAATTGAGGTGCCAGTGTTTGAACTCGGCACCAATGCTGACCCGGTGGAGATTGCGCGGCAGGGGGTTGAGCGAGCCAAGGCAGACGGCATAGATACAGTCATTGTTGATACCGCCGGACGCCTCCAGATTGACCAGGAGATGATGGCAGAATTAGCCCGCATCAAACAAACCATCCAGCCGCACGAGACGCTGCTGGTGGTCGATGCCATGACCGGGCAAGAAGCGGCGAATCTCACCCGGACTTTCCACGAACAAATTGGGATCACGGGTGCCATTTTGACGAAGCTGGATGGCGATAGTCGCGGCGGTGCAGCGCTATCGGTGCGACGGATTTCCGGTCAGCCGATTAAATTTGTCGGCGTCGGAGAAAAAGTCGAGGCGCTGCAACCGTTTTATCCGGAGCGCATGGCTTCCCGAATTCTGGGCATGGGAGACGTAATCTCCTTTGTGGAGAAAGCTCAGGAGGAAATAGACCTGGCAGATGCCGAGAAGATGCAGGAAAAAATGCTCTCGGCTAAGTTTGACTTCAGCGATTTCCTCAAGCAGATGCGGCTGCTGAAGAATATGGGGTCGCTGGGAGGCATCCTGAAGATGATTCCAGGGATGAATAAGATTTCCGACGAACAGTTGCGCCAAGGAGAAACCCAGCTAAAGCGGGCTGAGGCGATGATTAATTCCATGACGAAGGAAGAACGCCAAAACCCAGACTTATTGGCGAAGTCTCCCAGTCGTCGTCGCCGGATTGCTCGCGGTGCTGGCTATCAGGAGCCGGATGTCGGCAAGCTGGTGGCTGATTTCACAAAAATGAGAACCGTCATGCAGCAAATGGGTCAGGGTGGCTTCCCCGGTATGCCCGGTATGCCCGGTATGGGTGGCGGCATGGGTGGCGGCAATCGTCCTTCCCAACCCGGTTGGCGGGGCTACGCCCAAGGAAGTCCCGGCAAGAAAAAGAAAAAGGAAAAAAAGAAGAAAGGCTTCGGCACTCTCTAGCTGGAACCGTTATCGCAATTAGCTTTTAGCTTGGAGAAGTAGAACTTGATGCCATAAAATGGTATAATAAATGACTCTGCGTCTAAAATCTAAAAGCTAATCGCTAAAGAGCTGATGGCTTAAAATCCAAACAGGAACATTCTTCATCAACATGATCAAACTGCGATTAAAGAGATACGGCAAAAAGCGGGAAGCTAGCTACCGGATTGTGGCAATGAATAGCACTTCCCGCCGCGATGGGCGTCCTTTGGAAGAACTGGGCTTTTACAACCCCAGAACCGATGAAGTCAGGCTAAATGAGGCAGCACTCACCAAGCGCCTCCAACAGGGAGCGCAGCCTACGCCAACGGTGCGCCGGATTCTTCAAAAAGCTAATGTCTTGGAACAAGTCAGTGCCCCAGCTACCGCATGAGTACGAGTTGGATTCCTCAGCTTCAACCAGCCAGCCTGTAAAGTCATCCCACGGGAGTTCGCCACCGGATTATGCCTCTCTGGTGCAATTTTTGGTGCAGCCGTTTTTAGAATCACCAAAATTGCTGAGCGTGGACTGCGAAATGTCGCAGAGCAATACTAAAGTGTGGGTGCGGCTGGCTTTTGAAGGGGAAGATAAGGGACGAGTTTTTGGTCGGGGGGGGCGGAATATTCAGGCAATACGGACGGTGATAGAAGCTGCTGCGAAAGCTGCCAATCAATCTGTCTACCTGGACATCTATGGTAGTTCGGCGCGATCGCTTGAAAGTACGTCGGGAAGTCAAGAAGTTGCGAAAAAAGATCCACCCCGCCGGTCTTCCTCGGTATCTGCTCCCAAATTCCGCGACCGTTAAAACTTTACACGGTTAGCATTGAGGAGGTGATGGATCGCCTCCGATTATGGATATCTCCTAAGTAAATCGCCTGTTATCTTTAGCAAAGGGGCTATCAACTTGGCATTGGAACTAACCAAAAGCTAGAGTTGATGGTTAACCTAAGCAAAAAAGACAGCGAGTGGCTGCAAGTCCGTTTGGTTGAAAACAAGTCGATTAACTCGGCGTGAAGATGCAACCAACAATAAAATTCAGCGATGCGGAATTTTATTGGAAGTTAAATCTCACCAACGGTAAGAAAAGCCGAGGATTCGTCGAAAGCGGAAGCATCCCGTCAGTGCCTGCGCTCTCATTGAGGATCTGTAGCTAATAAAATTGGGACGCCTGAGCTGTTATGGCAAGTCTATATATCGGGCGTCTTTTCGCATTATAGGGGCGGATTTTACCAATTATCCCGTCCTCTTACCGACGACTGCTGTAAACTCGCCCATAATATTACGATGACAGAGGCATTTAAAACAATACATCTACCAAGTACCAATAGCGCGATCGCCTTAGCAGGCGACCGAGAAGAAAACCTCAAAACCCTGGCAAAAACTACTGGCGCGGTTCTGGTGTTGCGGGGGCAAGAACTGATGGTTTCTGGGACTGCTAAACAAATAGACCGCACCAACGATCTGGTGAACGCGCTCAAACCTTTCTGGAAAGACGGGAAGCGGATCTCCAAAGTAGATATCCGCACGGCTTCCCAAGCCCTGGATACGGGACGCCAGGTGGAATGGCAAGCAATGCAAGAGGAAATTCTCGCGCGAAACCGTCGCGGCGAAGAAATTCGAGCCAAAACATTTCCTCAGTGGCAGTATATCCAAGCAGTACGCACCCACGACCTCACCTTCTGCATTGGCCCAGCAGGCACCGGCAAAACCTACCTAGCAGCCGTTCTGGCAGTTCAGGCGCTGCTTTCCGAGCAGTACGAACGACTAATTCTAACCCGTCCAGCTGTGGAAGCTGGGGAAAAATTGGGCTTTTTGCCTGGGGACTTACAGCAGAAAATCGATCCATTTCTGCGCCCCCTTTATGACGCTCTCTATGAATTTATCGATACAGATAAAATTCCCAGTTTGATGGAACGCGGGGTGATTGAAGTCGCTCCCCTCGCTTATATGCGGGGTCGAACCCTCAACAACTCCTTTGTGATTGTGGATGAAGCCCAGAACACCACCCCGGCACAGATGAAAATGGTGCTGACTCGCCTGGGGTTTCGTTCTCGCATGGTTGTCACGGGCGACATCACCCAGACCGATTTACCACTCAACCAACAATCAGGGTTAGCCGTTGCCCAAAAAATCCTCCAACGGGTTGAAGGCATTGCCTTCTGCAATCTCTCCAAAACTGATGTTGTCCGCAATCCGTTAGTTGAGCGAATTGTAGCGGCATACGAAAACGATGCGTTATGAGGGATGAGTTAGGAGAACAGTTCGGGTTTTCACTCCCAGGAGAGTGTCGGTTCGCAGACTATTTGAAAATTTGTTCGCAGTTCTCCACCCGAAGCAACCAGGAAAGAGGTTCTCGAATGTGTGCGAGTGCCTCAATTGCCTTTGCCCTATGGGGAGCGAGTCCGCAAACTATTCGTAAGTGAGAACCCTCAAACCCCGATGTCAACTATTTTTGGCAACATGGCACTTAGTCGCAAATGGGTCGTTGCAAAACTTTATCCCCCAATTTAAGCCTTGGATTAGCCAATTTATTCAACCCTGCCAGAATCTACGTGGTATCCCTGCCGTTTTCTCATGAAGATTGGCTGAGAATAGTGAAACCAACAAAATCATGAAACTTCATTAACACAGCATCACCACTACATGAGTCACTATGCAACATCATCACAACTTACTGAGCTATTCTCCAGCAGTAGACCATGTCATTGACCCCTCTCCCCTAATCGTTACTCCTGACACACCACTCGCCGATGTCATCACCTTGATGGGTAGGGTACGAAGCAGTTGTTTACTCACCAGCGGCAATGCAGCGCCAGAAGATAGTCTCATGGGTGAAGCACGAGCTGGTTATGTTTTGGTAGTGGAGCGAAGGCAACTGGTTGGGATGTTCACCGAGCGGGATGTTGTTCGGTTGACAGCTGCCGGGATGAACTTGGCATCTGTCAAAATTAGGGAGGTAATGACTTCTCCGGTAATTACCCTGGAGCTATCGGCTTTTCGGGATATTTTCACAGCGCTGTCACTTTTGCGTCGGCATCACATTCGTCACTTGCCAATTGTAGAGTCGCAGGTGCAACTGGTAGGGGTTGTCACGCCTGATAGTATTCGTCAAGTCATGCAACCGACGAATCTTCTCAAGTGGCAGTGTGTCGCGGAGGTAATGATCGCTCAGATAATTCAGGCTCCACCCTCAGCATCGGTGCTAAGTTTAGCTCAACTCATGGCAAAGCACCGAGTTAGTTGTGTAGTGATTACAGAGGCAGACAGAGAAAATTTGATTCGCCCGGTGGGGATTTTTACAGAGCGGGATCTCGTACAGATGCAGACGATAGGGCTAGATTTATCCCAAAACCAAGCTGAAACGGTGATGAGTACGCCTTTATTCTGCGTTAGTCCTGAGGATACTTTATGGACAGTTCATCAGGAGATGCAGCGGCGATATGTGCAGCGCATAGTGGTGACTGGGAGTGCGGGAAACCTGCTTGGCATCGTGACTCAAACTAGCCTATTGCAAGCGTTCGATCCGGTAGAAATGTATGGCACTGTGGAACTGTTGCAGCAATTAGTAGAAGTGCGTACCTCCGAACTCAGCAATGCCAATCACCAATTGCAGCGCGAGATTTTGGAGCGAAAACGTGCGGAGGAAGAGCTACAAAAGGCGCTAGAGAAAGAGAAAGAACTGAGCGATCTTAAATCCCGGTTTGCTGGCATGGTTTCCCACGAGTTTCGCAACCCCTTGACGACCATCATCAATTTAGCTGACTTACTCAAATATTACAGCCACCGATTGACTGACGAGAAAAAACTTAAGTATCTCAATCATATTGAGGCAAGTGCCAAAGATATGAACAAGTTAATCGATGAGCTGCTGGTTATTGCTAAAGCGGAAGCCGGGAAATTGGATTTCAAGCCAGCTCTACTGAATCTCGTTCAATGGTGTGCTGAACTCATAGAAGAGATACAACTCGTTTATGACAATCGGAACGCGATCGCCTTTGAGAGCTATGGTGTAGATACTGATGTTTACCTGGATGAAAAACTACTACGGCACATTCTTACCAATTTGCTTACCAATGCTATCAAGTATTCATCCCCAGGCAGCACCGTCCATTTTGAACTTTGGTTTCAAGCTGGAGACGCAGTATTTCAGATTCAAGACTCAGGCATTGGCATTCCGGTAGAAGATCGAGAACGATTATTTGAATCATTCCATCGAGCCAAAAATGTTGGCAATATTCCCGGTACTGGATTGGGGTTGACGATTGCTAAAAAATGTGTAGAGTTGCACGGTGGCAAGATTGCTGTCAAGAGCGAGGTCGGGGTGGGTACAACGTTTACAATCTCGGTACCGTTATACAACGGCATTTCCATCCCGAAAAGAAATTCATCCGGATGTGCCGTAACTCACTATATGAACGAAGGGTGCTAGTTTTGCCACATCGTCGGTAAAATCGAAGCAAGGAGCTTGAGTGCATAACGCCAGAGCGATCGCTGAATTTCAACCCAAACCAGAAACCGCACCATAAAATGCTTCTTATCTTAGCAGATACGACCTCGCTTCCCTGCGGCTGAGTGACCGATAGGGTTTTTCCCCACCCATCTTTCATCCACTGGTTCCGAAGCTAGCTGATAACGACTATCTGAAGAAAGCCGAATTTGCTGGGAGTGGTTATCTAAGCTGGCATGAATCGTAAACATACCGAAAATCAAAACATCTCCAGCTTTAAAATCGGCGGTTAGCCAGCGTCCTCCGTATTTTTTTCGCAGAGAAACCGGGTTTTTCGATAGCGCCCCATTCCACCATTTTTCACCAGATGCATACAATTGGGCAGTCTTACGGTTAGCACAATAACTATCTACATCCTTGCACCCATAATAGTTTTTAATACTTTCCAGGCGATGAGATTTTTCCAAAATTATCAACCCTCCCATCTCCAGAGATACATCGCCCAACGGTGTCCAAGTTGTGTAAAGCTCGTGAGTTCCCCGTCCCATGTACACGATATCGCAATGAGCATAAGTACCATGACCGGGGGCAACTGCCCTTAACCAGGTATAATCGAAAGGTCGGACATCTCCGCCTAAAAAGGCTTGATAAAATTCCATCATTTGACCCGAATAAAGCAGTTGTTTTAGCGCCGGACTTTGGACTGCTAAATCAGGTCTAAAATGCATTTTCAATCCTGACTTTGCCACGCAATCTAGAATCGAGTGTCCAGGTTCCAGACAACCTTCTGCGGCTAAGAGTTCGGCAATTTCCTGACGGCTCTGGCAAACTTCTTGGGGATTTAGAAGTGCCGGAAGGTATAAATAGCCGTCCTGTTGCATCCGCAGGCGCAGTTCATTGGGCTGATTAAGTAAATCTGAAGAATCGGTTAAATAACCAAAAGCATTGCTGCTGCAATCGAGTTCGTAACCTAAAGAAGTGAGGACGGTTTTCTCAGGTAAGACGATCATCACTCAGTATTTAAAGTTGCTATTCTCACATCTTATTCTCGTTCCTGGGTTGCTGCCTGATAAAGTGCCCACAGAGCGATCGCCTGCTAATTCTAAAGTAAATCGTCATATGCTGGGAATTAAAGCGAGGAGCGCCCTTGAGGGCATACGCGAGAGTGAACAGCACCATCTCGACGGTTACATTAAAGTCACGCCATGCAATATCGCCCATTCTCTCTCGTTCAAAAAGACGATATCGCCATTTGTCGAATGCGAGACGATATCGACGACTATCAATTAATGGCAAAATGGCTGAGTGACGAGAAAGTTTTGGAATTCTATGAAGGACGAGACAACCCCTACTCTTTAGAACAAATCATAGAAGAATATGCCCCCGCAGTCAGGGGTGAAGAGCCGGTAGTTCCCTGCTTTTGCTTATACCAAAATCTTCCTATCGGTTATTTACAGTATTACCTACTCACAGAGGCTGACAAGCAGAATTATGGAGATTATGGAGTAGGCGAGATGGGCAATATTTATGGTATTGACTTATTCATTGGAGAGACAGATTATAGGAATCAAGGGATCGGGTCTAAACTGCTTTCGCTCCTATTAACCTATCTTTTTGAAGAACTGAAGGCTGCTAAAGCAGTCATAGATCCGCAGATATGGAACACCCGTGCTATCCGCTGCTACGAAAAGTGCGGCTTTCGGAAAATTAAACTACTGCCCGAACACGAACTCCACGAGGGGAAATATTGGGATAGCTGGCTGATGGCTATAGAACGGCAGAATCAGTAGACTGAAGTTAGTTGCCCTGCGCTTGAATCGCCCACTCACTAGAACCATGACCCAGCAACCTACACGCATTTGTATCCTCGGTGGCGGCTTTGGCGGTCTCTACACTGCCCTGCGCTTGAGCCAGTTGCCTTGGGAAAAGTCGGAACGTCCGGAAATTGTCCTGGTGGATCGAGATGACCGCTTTTTGTTCACGCCGCTGCTGTATGAACTACTCACCGGGGAACTGCAAACTTGGGAAATTGCCCCGCCGTTTCCAGAGATTCTAGCGAACACGGGTGTGCGCTTCTGTCAGGGCGTTGTGGCTGGAATAGATATCCACGAAAAGCTGGTACATTTGCATGATGGCCCCGCCTTCTCCTACGATCGCTTGGTGTTAGCCCTGGGTGGAGAGACGCCGCTAGATATGGTGCCGGGGGCTGCTGAATATGCGTTTCCTTTCCGCACGATTGCTCACGCCTACCGCCTGGAAGAACGGCTGAGAATTTTAGAAGAGTCGGAAACGGATAAGATTCGCATCGCCATTGTGGGAGGCGGTTACTGTGGCGTTGAATTGGCTTGCAAGTTGGCTGACCGCCTTGGCGAAAGAGGTCGCATCCGGTTAATTGAACAAGCTGATATGATTCTCCGGACATCGCCAGATTTTAACCGGGAAGCGGCGCGAAAAGCTTTGGAAGAAAGGGGTGTGTGGATTGATTTGGACACGTCGGTGGAGTCGATGTCACCAACTACGATCTCGCTAATGTACAAAGGACAGGTAGACCCAATCCCAGTGGATTTGGTGCTGTGGACGGTGGGAACGCAAGTGGCAGAGGCGGTGCGATCGCTCGAACTCAAATACAATCAACGCGGTCAAATTACCACCACGCCGACTCTACAAGTGGTTGACCATCCAGAAATCTTTGCCCTTGGCGACATATCGGACTCTCACGACGCTGAAGGTCAGCAAATACCGGCAACTGCCCAGTCTGCCTTCCAGCAATCAGATTATACTGCCTGGAATATCTGGGCATCGCTGACCGGGCGTCCTTTGCTTCCCTTCCACTATCAGAGCTTCGGCGAAATCATGACCTTGGGGACGGATAACGCCACTTTCACCGGCATGGGAGTGAAGCTGGATGGTTCCCTCGCCTACCTCTTCCGGCGTCTGGCATATCTGTATCGGATGCCAACGCTCAACCATCAGTTGAAAGTTGGGTTAAATTGGATTGCTCAACCCGTGTTGGAAATGTTCTCGAAGTAATTCGGAATTGGGGGTCATCGGTTTGTAATTAAAGGTGGGCATTGCCCACTTATACAGTTTCACTATATTTATCTCAGGACTTACGCAAATATCACCACATTTGGGGGCAACCACAAGGGGATTGAACCCGAAAAAACGCTATATGTATAAGCTTTGCGTAAATCCTGATCTCTTAGATTCCTATGTAGGGGTGCGAGGCTTTGTCTCGTGCCCTTACGCTTAGGAAGGAATTGACGCTCCCACTGCTCTACTTCGTTAAAGCAGTGGGAGCGTCAATACTGAGATACGATTTATGAGATGATGATGAATCTAATCGGTGGTTTTGTTGGGTTTGCGATCTTGAGATGGAACGCTAAGGTAGCATGAAGCGCCCCAAAGTTATTTTTCTTGATGCCGTGGGCACCATGTTTGGTGTGAGGGGCAGTGTAGGAGAGGCGTATAGCGCTAGAGCCAGCCGGTTTGGCGTCCAAGTCTCCGCTGAGGTGGTGAATCCAGCCTTCTTGCAAAGCTTTAAAGCCGCACCGCCGCCAGTTTTTCCAGGTGCAGAACCCCAAGAAATACCAGATCGGGAATTTGAGTGGTGGAAAGCGATCGCCCTTTCCACATTTGAACAGGTAGGCGTGCTGCCCAAATTTTCCAACTTTCCTAGTTTTTTTGACGAACTTTACACCTACTTCTCCACTGCTGAACCTTGGTTTGTTTATCCCGATGTTCTTACAGCTTTGGAAAAATGGCGAGAAATGGAAATTGAGTTGGGTGTATTATCAAATTTCGATTCCCGTATCTACTCGGTTTTGCAATCTCTGAATTTAATCGAATTTTTTACCTCTGTCACCATTTCCTCCGAAATTGGTGCTGCCAAACCCGATCCCAAAATTTTTACTGCTGCGTTGGAGAAACATAACTGTTCGCCTGAGGAAGCATGGCACATTGGCGACAGTCATAAAGAGGACTATCAGGGAGCAAAAGCAGCTGGACTGAAGGGCATTTTGCTAAAGCGCACCGAGTAGATGGCTGGGACGGAAATCAAGGCAAAAGTAAAAAAACCAAAGTAAAAAGAACAGGACTTACGCAAAGCTTATACATATAGCGTTTTGTAGGGGCAATCCCCCTGTGGTTGCCCTCAGATGTGGTGATGTTGCGTAAGTCCTAAAGAAAAGAGTTTGCAGGATGGGCTGTGGCGACCAAAATCCAACGCCTGCGATCGCGTTAATTTTGCAGCTTTACTAAAACTTGATTAACTCAATTTTTTTCGGGTGTTGCTTGGATTGTGCAAGGCTTACTGCCACACTGCTGAATGTAAAGCTGATCCACATAAGGTTTCTGCCACTTTAAGGGAATCTCTAGTAAATCCCGCGTACCAGTCATACCTTGTCCTAAAAACAGCAAGAGTGCAATGCAGTTCAAAATGATGTGAACGTTGCGCCAACGATTTAACCGATCTTTGTAGATATCTTCAATAATTGCTAACGAAAAAATCATCAGCATTGCCGCTGCGATGCCGATGTAGTAGTGAGACACCAACCACTCATTGTCCCGACGATAGACGCCTTCTTGGAAGCCTAAAATAATTAAACCTGCGCCGGTTAAGGTGGCAAAAACGCCGCGCCAGAGTCGCTCTCTAGCTCTGTAGAGCAATACTAATGAGGCAATTGTCGCCGCAAACATTAGGACGATGAAGACAACTTGAAAAGGCTTCTGGCTCCAGATTTGCTTGCTCAAAATCTGCTCAAAAATCGGGTAAGCAAGTCCGATGAGGGCAACTCCGACGACAGCACCAGAGAGCCATTTGCCCAGTTGGACGTGTTCTTGCCCAACCACTGGCGGAATTTTACTTTTGCCTTCTAAATTTTGCAAGCGGCGTTGGCGAGTAAGACAGGCGCGGTTGACGACGATGCCAATCAGAGGGAAGACGACTGCAATTGCGATCGCGGGATGAATCAAAGCCGTCCAATCTGCGATTTCCATAACAACCTCAGTATGCGTTGATTCACTAGCTACTGAAAGGGGCAAAGCCAAAGGTGGCGTTGAATTGGCGACACCAAATCGCCACTGAGCCAAACTCTGCTGGATTAACGCTAGCAGGAATAGCATAGCGTTGAGTACCACTTATTTTTTGTAAGCGCCCAATGCTTGCATAATCTTTTTCTTTAATGCCATAGGTTGGTGGCTTCTCAGAACGATACAGGATGATGAATAAATCCGGGCCATTGTCAGTTTTGAAAGCTCGATCCAACTCCAGATAGCGGTTTCCATTTTCTGTCACCAAGCGCACAGTTCCCTGGGTGGGATGTTCTGCTCCCTGAAAGGTTCCAGACTGTGTTGTAGGCGTCTGTGCTACCGATGTAGCAGATGGGTTTGTCGATGGCGCAGTCTGAACATTTGGCTGATTGGAATTTGCTTCTTTGGTACAGCCAACAGTCAAAAATGCTACTACACAAACTACTGCTAGATAATTCAACTTCATAGAAGTGTCTTCAAAATCATCTCTACTGGCACTTTAAAGTGCTGTGTCAGCAAAAAAATGAATTTTAGCTGAGAAGTTGATTGGAAATGGCTGATAGCTTTTTAGACCACTTTTTAGATTAAAATGCTGTCATTTATACTTGCTGTAAGTTTTTAGTCTTTTTTAGGAAATTCTCATTTTTAGATCATCTGGATACAGTAAGTTTATAAGATATTAAGGACAACCTTGTAGCCGCAGCCCTTTTAGTCTTGTCATTTTCTGCTTTTTTGAAGGTTTCATCCATCAATTTTTAAATATAAAGTTATGCAAAGAATAGTAGCGAAGACATTAAGTTTTTTCAAGGGTATTCCAGGATACATCTATCTCTGGCTAGCGATTATTATCTTTGGAGCTTCTAACGCCATTACTCGGCGGCTGACGGAAATTGGTTCTCAAAACTTCGTTGATGGCAGAAATCCAATTTCCTTTTGCAATGTTCTGTTTGTCGGAAATATTTGCGCTTTACTGATTCTGATTTTAATCTATCATCAGCAGTGGAATATTCGCTCCTTAAGACAGCTTTCCTGGAAAGATTGGCTTAGCTTGATAGCGGTGGCGATTTTGTCTGGGGCACTGGCTCCAGGTTTAATTTTTGAAGCCCTTTCGCAGACGATGGTTACTAATGTTGTGTTAATCGGACGAATCGAGCCTCCTCTGGTTCTGGCTTTATCCGTCTGGTTTCTCAAGGAACGAGTTAATTTTTTGCAAATTGCGGGTGCGATTGTTTCCTTGGCTGGAGTCATTTTGATTATGTTGCTTCAGCGTTCATCAGGGGAAAACATGATGAACATGGGAGGTTTTATCAGTGTAGGAACGGGTGAGATTTTTGCGGCGGCAGGAGCCGTGGCTTTAGCTGTTTCCACGATTATTAGTAAATTTCGGATAGAAGAGATACCTTTGGGAATTTATACCGTATTTCGTACAGCTTTGGGATCGGTAATATTTTTCTTTGCTGCTTTGTATTTCTATGGAAGTAATCATTTTATGGATGTATTTTCACCCTTTTTGTGGCAGTGGATGTTAGTTTATGGCGCGGTTATCGTCGCAGTAGGTCAATCATCCTGGTTTACTGGCTTAAAAAGTACTACGGCGTCTAAAGTTTCGTTAGCTAGCTCTTTTACTCCAGTTGTTGCGATTGTGGCGGCTTATTTAATTTTGGGCGAAGTGCCTACTTTAGCTCAATGTATTGGAGGCAGTGTCATTTTAGGAGGGATACTTCTAAGCCAGATTGGGGTGCGGCGCAAGAGCCACCGACAAGAGGAAATGGCACATACTAGCAGCAACTCTAAAGAGATGGATATGAGAGTAGGATTTAAAGGAATCTAGGATCAGGGTTACTAGGTAATTGATTAAGGAATGGTAATAGCATTTGTGACGGATTTTAAATTAATTGAGTGCTAAGTAACTTCAGCTTTAGGAAAGTAATAGAGATGACGCCTTCACAAATTGAAAATCAAATCTCAAAGCGTCAAGTCCTAAAACGGATTTTCCGCCTTCAGATGGCAACGCTGATCATGGTGGGGATTGTTGTCTTCGCAGCGGCGATCGCTGCGGCGTGGTTTGCTGGTGAAGGGAAGATTAGTCAGCTGTTTGCCGAACTCAATGCTTTGCAAGAAAACCCCCCCATGTGGCTGCAAGCACCAATGGTGAAGAGTGAATATTTGCTGGTTCCCACAGTTGCCTTGCTGGTGATTGTTCTGGTGGTGATGAAGATTTCCCCAAAGACCGATGCTTGGTCTCGATTTTTTGTGGTGGGGATTTTGCTGGGGTTGACGGGTCGCTATATTCTATGGCGATCGCTCTCAACTCTGAATGTTGCTGACCCCCTGAATGGTGTCTTCAGCCTGGGGTTATTTTTTATGGAAATGTTGATGTTGAGTAGTAGTACAATTCAGCTTTTTTTGATGCTGAATGTAAAGGAGCGACATCGTGAAGCTGACCAGATGGCGAGAAGTGTGCTTGATGGCAGCTTTATGCCAACCGTCGAGATTTTTATTCCTACTTACAATGAACCTTTATTTATTCTGAAGCGCACAATTATCGGTTGTCAAGCTTTAGATTATCCCAATAAGACAATTTATTTACTGGATGATACAAGCCGTCCAGAAATGCAAAAATTAGCTGAAGATTTGGGTTGCGAGTATAAAACAAGACTCGATAATAGTCATGCCAAAGCCGGAAATTTAAATCATGCCTTTCCTCAAACAACTGGGGAGTTAATTGTTGTATTTGATGCAGATTTTATTCCGACTAAAAACTTTCTCACCCGCACCGTAGGCTTTTTTCAAGATGAAACCGTTGCCCTGGTACAGACGCCCCAAAGCTTTTATAACTCTGACCCAATTGCCCACAATTTAGGATTAGAACACGTCCTGACGCCGGAAGAAGAAGTGTTTTACCGGCAAATTCAACCCATTCGGGATGCAGCAGGTAGCGTTATTTGTTCTGGAACTTCTTTCATTGTCAGGCGCAGTGCTTTAGAAGCAGCGGGTGGCTTTGCCACCGATTCTTTGAGCGAAGATTACTTTACTGGCATTTGTTTATCTGCCCAAGGCTACCGATTAATTTACCTAGATGAAAAGTTAAGTGCTGGATTAGCCGCAGAAAATATTGCTGCTCATGCTACCCAGCGGCTACGGTGGGCACAAGGCACTTTACAAGCTTTCTTTATTAAGGCGAATCCGTTAACAATTCCGGGACTTAGTCCTCTGCAAAGACTGGCTCATTTAGAAGGATTATTGCATTGGTTTACCAGTTGGTCGCGAGTTTATTTTCTACTGATGCCGTTAACTTATTCGTTCCTCGGCGTCATTCCCCTTCGGGCAACGGCTGGTGAATTGTTGTATTATTTCCTTCCTTACTATGTGGTACAACTCTCTGTTTTTTCATGGTTAAATTATCGTTCGCGCTCAGCTTTGCTCTCGGATATTTACACATTGGTGTTGTGTTTTCCCCTAGCGCTGACTGTACTTCAAGTGATGTTGAATCCCTTTTCTAAAGGATTTCAGGTCACGCCCAAGGGAATATCGCGCGATCGCTTTGCTTTCAACTGGAATTTAGCATTGCCTTTGATTATTTTATTTATAGCAACCGCTGTTAGTTTATGGCGAAATTTAGGAATGTGCATGATGGCGGGTGGCTGGCAAGGGACGGAAGCTTATGAATCAACTGAAGTGTATAAAGGTCTCGGCTTGGGTTGGATTTGGAGTGGCTACAACCTGTTAATGATTGGTATCGCGCTGTTAATATTACTAGATGTCCCCAAACCAGATATTTATGAATGGTTTGATTTACGGCGGTTGGTGCGGCTGAATGTTGCTGGGCAGAATTTTTGGGGCATCACTACGATGATTTCAGAAGCAGGCGCTGAAATCGCTTTAACGCAGGCAGGACTACCGAATGATGCTAGTGAAATGTTGCCGGTAACATTAGAAATTCTGGAAGAACAATTAGAATTGCAAGGCAAAATTATCCACACCGGAGTCAGATGTGAGTATCCGACCGTACAGGTGGCTTTTGAAAAATTGAATCTCGAAGAATATCGGCGTCTGGTAGAAATGCTATTTTGTCGCCCAGGTCAGTGGAAGCGCCGGGAGACTCCTGGAGAGTTTGGCTCTTTGTTGCTGATTTTCAAAATTTTACTTCGTCCACGAATTTTGTTTGATAGAGGGCGAGAAGTGAGAGCGATCGCTGTTTCCAAAATTTAAGGCTTTGCTAATTTCAGAAGCCAGAGATGGTTGTCCCCATAAACTCCCTCGCTCTGGGAATTCTTCTGTTTCTCCACTTGCTCTCGCAGCTTGTCTGAAGGACTCAGTAAAAACACAGTAGAGACACGATTAATCGCGTTACTATCATCAGGAATCTTGGGTATATTCGGGTCAACCACCAACTGAAACCGCACTTTTGGATCGAGAATATAGCTCAAAGAAAAGACATTTCCCGGATTAATCCCAAAAGAATTGCTCACTAAAAGTGGGCGCTCTGCTTGGTTGATTATCCTAGCAACTTTTGGATTGCTATAGCTAATCACCTTACTCCACCAAGTCTCGGCTTGGGAACTGACTGCACAGGAAACAACACCACTGACAATCAGCAGCGTCATCATCGCTTGCCAAATTTTCCGGCGTGAAAAACTCTTACTAGACAACTGAGCCGCTAACAGATAAGCAACCGCTAATTGAATTCCTAAAAAAGACGGAATTAGATATCGACTGGAAGCCGAGCGCAAACCCCCAAAGACTAAATCTGGAAGCATTAAGGATAATGCAGGCACTCCAATTAATGTCAAAATAAACAGCCAAATTTGCTTTGGAGTATTCCGACAGAGGAAATAAATTGCATATCCCACCAAAATTAAAAAAGCTGGTGTAATTAAATAAGTAACTGGATTTTCAAAGCCAAAGTCAAAATCGATAAAAATACGGTTAATGTGAAGGCTCCATGCTTGAATTAAAATTAACGGAGGCACTTTCATCATTGTCCAGCTTGTTGTATCTTGAAATTGAGAAAAATTAGTATTAAGAACTATAATCCAAGGAGCAAAGATGAAAACCCCAGCTAAGGATGCTATCACGAAGGCAGTTACTATCGGAGTCCAGCGAAATCTTTCGGTAACAATTATATAAATTCCCTGGGCAACTGCCACTAAGGCACTAAACAGAAATGTATACAAACTCAAAGCTAAAGTTACAGCATAAATTGCCCAGCTAAATTTTGTTTTGAGCCGCATTGCTCGCAGCAGTGAAGCGCTCAATAGTAAGAGGGTAACTGTCCATAAAGTATATTCCCGTGCTTCTTGGGCATAGAGAACGTGAATAGGAGAGATAGCAATGAGTGCGGTAGCAAAGCTTGCCGTAGGCATCGCTACCAGCGGCGACTCAAATAATTCTCGACACAGCCAATAGATACACGGAAATACCAGCAAACTCAGGAACGCCGAAAAACTTCTCATCGCTGTCACGGAATTCCCAAACCATTGCACCCAAAATCGCGCCATTACGTAATAAAACGGTGGATGCTGAGGATCTTCGATTGCCAAAGATTTAAGGGTGTCAATTAAGCCTTTTTCAGAATTTGGATGCTGGAACTTGGCAAAATCTTCGATACCAATGACGCGACCATCAAAGAGTTGTTGAAACACTTCTTGACTGGTGTAGCCCGAAATTCGCAACGAGGTATAAGTCTCGTCGTGCCAGTAAACTTTGCCTTCAAGGTTGAAAAATCGAAAAAAGATACCCAGTGCTAACAGGAGGACAATTAAAAATTGAACCGGATTCAGTTCTGAATTCCGCGTTAGAGATTTCATAGATTGGATATTTTCTATATTTATAAGTTTATCTATTTAGATAAATTTTGCAGTGGAGGTCTAGGCAGTTTACAAAGTTTAACTTAGTTTTTGAATTTTCGGCTGGATCGCCCCGCCCGATCGGGTGAGCTATTTGGATGAAGCGCGATCGCTCTCGCTCATCGTATGTTGACGAATACCCTGATTTGAGATGATAGCGATGAAAACCTCAGCGGTGCTATTTACTCTAAACAAAATTTGGAAAAGTTTTGTTAAATTTCTAGTTAAAAGCCCAGAACTGCGAACTAGAAAAGGTTCTGGTGACGGGCATTCTTCCTGGCTTGCTTACGATCCTGCTACAGATCGCTCTGCCTATCTTGGTTCAGAAGCCGAGGTGCGTTCGTGGATTGAAAAGCGCGATCGCGACAAGTGACAGATACTAGACTGACGCGATCGCACTCTTTAAAAGTGAAGCACTCAATTAAAAGGTTTCTTTATGGGTACTTAATAACAATTCAGGAATTTGTGAAAATTCGGGAAATTTACTTTACAAATTGAAGTAATATAAAACGCGATCGCGTCTGATGAAAAAGCAATTCAATAGCAGCCAGATTAACTGCAAGTAAAAAAGCTTAATAACAGAAGTCGCGGCTATACAAACGTAGGCACGTTCATGCCGTTAGGCTTTAGCCTTCAAGGGAGGGTAGTCCGCCTAGGCAGGCTAGCTGTGCCAAAATCGAGAGAAATAAGTAGGCGATCGCATTCGTTCTACCACGCTGCACCAAACTCATACTGGGGCAAACACAATGAGCAACTTTCCAGACTTTTCTAGTCACGCCTATCAAGTCATCGGAGAACTGGGACGCAACCGGGAAGCGGGGCGCATTACCTATCTAGCTACTGCCTTAAATCAAGACAAACAGGTTGTTATCAAAGAGTTCCGCTTTGCAGATTCCGGTGCAGATTGGTCGGGTTTTAAAGCTTATCAGCGCGAGATTGAAGTGCTGCGGGAACTGGATCACCCCCGCATTCCCCGCTACCTAAATTCCTTTGAAACCTCACAGGGTTTTTGCTTGGTGCAGGAATATAAAAACGCGCCCTCCTTAGCGGAACGATGCAGCTTTAATCCGGAAGACATCAAACAAATCGCCC
Organism: Coleofasciculus sp. H7-2; assembly: GCF_042747725.1. Lineage (NCBI taxonomy): Bacteria > Bacillati > Cyanobacteriota > Cyanophyceae > Coleofasciculales > Coleofasciculaceae > Coleofasciculus > Coleofasciculus sp. H7-2. The sequence continues at coordinate 115,251 of NZ_JBHZGO010000064.1, read as the reverse complement.
TTTCACTATTAGAAATTTTGGTTTACTTGCAGCATCGCCTTCCCCCAATTATTCATCGGGATATTAAGCCAGAAAATATCTTGGTTGACGATCAACTAAATGCTTACTTAGTTGATTTTGGTTTTGCCCGAATTCGGGGCGCGAAAGTAGCAATGAGCAGTGTTGCCGCTGGCACTCCAGGCTTTATGCCGCCGGAAGAATTATTTAATCGTCTCCTCACAGAAGCGTCAGACCTCTATAGTTTAGGGGCAACATTGATTTGCTTGCTCACTGGCACCCGTTCGGTGGATCTTTGTAATTTAATTGATGATAATTATCGCCTTAATTTTAAGAAACTGGTTCCCCACCTCAGTCCATCTTTTATCGCTTGGTTGCAAAAGATGGTCGCCTCCAATGTCAAAGATCGCTTTAATAATGCAGCGATCGCTCTAAAAGCATTGAAGCCAATTCCAGTTGTTGGCGGTGCTATCGAGCTAGAAACTCTAGTTCAGGCAATAAGAGCTAAAAAGTTATTCACTACTCTGAATGTAGCAACGATTAGCATTATTTTATTGGGCACAACTTCTTTCCTCATTTACCAAAAGGGCAGTTCCGTCAGGCACTTATTAAAAACGAATACGTGCGTAGCGTGTAATCTTCAAGAAACTAACCTGGAAGGTGCCGATCTCAAGGGTGCCAACTTGGTTAATGCCAACCTGAAGTATGCAAGTTTGGAGCGTGCCAACCTCAAGAGTGCTAACTTGATCGCTGCCAATTTACAAGGTGTTGACTTGGGAAGTGCCAACCTGTGGGGGGCATATTTGGAAAGTGCCAACTTAGAAGGTGCTGAACTGGAACGTGCTAACTTGTGGGGGGCAGATTTAGAAAGTGCCAACTTAGAAGGTGCCGAACTCAAAGGTGCCAACTTGGAACACGCCAACTTGGAATACGCCAACCTGGAATATGCCAACTTGGAAGGTGCCAACCTGAAGAATCTCAATCTGAAAGGTGCCAATTTGAAGGGTGCTAATTTAAAGCGTGCCAACTTGGAATCTGCCAACCTCACAGAAGCAATTATGCCTGATGGCACGATACATCAATAAACGTAGTGCGGTTCAGGGGTGATGTCGCACGTAAGCAGGATGCGATCGCTATTTCTGTATCTGGTAATTCACCAAGTAGACGCGATCGCTAAAATGGAAGTATTCCACAAGAGCTATTAAATATGACTCTCAGCAAAAGCGATATCTACGTTTCCCCAGAAGACTATTTAGAAGGTGAGAAGATAAGTCCCATCAAGCACGAGTACAGACAAGGGGAAATTTATGCAATGGCAGGCGCAAGCGATGCCCATATAACTATTGCGGGAAATTTATTTGCGCTGCTGAGAAACCATGTTCGTGGTTCTGGCTACCGTGTATACATGGCAGAGATGAAAGCTCGGATTGAGCAAGCTAATATCTTTTATTATCCCGATGTGATGGTGACTTGTGATGAACGGGATAGAACTCCTGATGATTTCAAGCGCTACCCTTGCTTAATTGTCGAAGTGCTTTCTCCAACGACTGCGGCTTTTGATCGAGGTGAAAAATTTGCTGATTACCGAACATTAGAAACTCTCCGAGAATATGTATTAATCAATCAAGAAAGGGTAAGTCTAGAGTGTTTTCGCCGCAATGCTGAGGGGCGATGGGTTCTCTATCCCTACGGAGAAGGGGAAGAAGTTCACTTGGCTAGCGTTGATTTTAGGTGCGCGATCGCAGCCCTGTATGAAGATGTATTAGCGCTTAGTTGATAGGTTTAACCCGTTCGGTTAGCCATAAATTATTAATCGGCTAACTCATCAAGCGCAGCCCCTTGCCAGCGCTAAGATCGTTAAGCACTGTTTCGCTCTGCCCTCATGTCTGACCGTGTCAATCTTTCGGATGCTTTACCAACTGAGTCCTCAAACGGGCATCATTCCACGGGCGTAAATCAAAACAGCCAAAACGCGATTCGCATTCGCGGCGCTAGGCAGCACAACCTGAAGAATATCGATCTGGAACTGCCGCGCGATCGCTTAATTGTCTTTACTGGCGTCTCTGGTTCCGGCAAGTCTTCCCTCGCCTTTGATACCATCTTTGCAGAAGGACAGCGGCGCTACGTGGAGTCCCTGAGTGCCTACGCGCGGCAATTCTTAGGGCAGTTGGATAAGCCAGATGTGGATGCGATTGAGGGACTTAGTCCGGCAATTTCGATTGACCAAAAATCGACATCTCACAACCCCCGCTCAACGGTTGGCACGGTAACGGAGATTTACGACTATCTGCGGCTGCTGTTTGGACGCGCGGGTGAGCCTCACTGTCCCCTGTGCGATCGCTCGATTGCGCCTCAGACTATTGATGAAATGTGCGATCGCATCCTGGAACTGCCCAATGGCACCCGCTTCCAAATCTTAGCGCCTGTGGTGCGCGGCAAAAAGGGCGCCCATCAAAAATTGCTCTCCAGCCTGGTTTCTGAAGGATTTGCTCGCGTCAGAGTTGATGGAGAGGTGTTTCAACTGTCCGATTCTATTGAATTAGATAAAAATTATACACACACGATTGAAATTGTCGTTGACCGACTTATTAAGAAACCCGGTATTCAGGAGCGTCTAACCGATTCTCTCAGCACTTGTCTGCGTCATGCCAGTGGAATTGCGGTTATAGAGGTATTAAATGATACATCTAAACCTATAGAATTAGGCAGTATTAGTCTTACGGACACTAAGGAATCTACCACAAATCCAGAAAATGTACAAGAAAATTCTACAAATACTGATAATTCCTATCGGGAAAGCTCCAATGAATTAGTTTTTTCAGAAAACTTTGCTTGTCCAGAACATGGGGCGGTGATGGATGAACTTTCCCCGCGATTGTTCTCCTTTAATTCACCTTATGGTGCTTGTCCTCAGTGTCACGGATTGGGTAGTTTGCGGACATTTTCACCAGAGTTACTGGTGCCTTTTCCGGAGTCGCCGGTGTATGCTGCGATCGCGCCTTGGTCAGAAAAGGATAATTCCTACTATCTCTCCCTACTATACAATGTCGGACAAGCGTATGGTTTTGAAATCCAGACACCCTGGAATCAGCTAACAGCAGAACAGCAGCACATCATTATGCATGGTGCTGACAAATCAATTTGGAACGAAAGTCGAAATGATTTTAGACGCTACGCAGGTGTTATCGCTATACTCCAGAAGCAATATGATGAAACCAATTCGGAACTAATTAAACAAAAACTGGAGCAATATCTCGTCGAGCAACCTTGCGAAGTGTGTCAAGGGAAGCGATTGAAACCGGAAGCGCTGGCTGTGCGGTTGGGACAGTATCAGATTCGCGACTTGACGAGCGTTGATATTGGGGAAAGTCGGGAACGAATTAATAATTTGAAATTGAGCGATCGCCAGTTTCAAATAGGCGATTTGGTACTTAGAGAAATTAAAGCTAGGCTGCAATTTCTCCTTGATGTTGGCTTAGATTATCTTACGCTTGACCGTCCGGCAATGACACTTTCGGGTGGAGAAGCGCAACGAATTCGCCTCGCCACCCAAATTGGTTCGGGTTTAACCGGCGTCCTTTACGTGTTAGATGAACCGAGTATCGGACTGCATCAGCGAGATAATGGACGCTTGCTGCAAACTTTAATTAAACTCCGCGACTTGGGCAATACATTAATTGTGGTCGAGCATGATGAAGAAACTATTCGTGCTGCTGATCACATTGTTGATATTGGTCCTAGTGCGGGCATTCATGGCGGAAGAATTATTTCTCAAGGTGACTTAGAGACATTGTTAGCAGCAGAGGATTCGCTAACGGGTGCTTATTTGTCGGGACGGCAAGTGATTGAAACACCTGCACAGAGGAGAGATGGAAACGGGCGATCGCTAATTCTCAAAAATGCCTACCGCAACAACTTAAAAAATATAGATGTCGAAATTCCGCTGGGTAAACTTGTCTGCATCACCGGCGTTTCTGGTTCTGGCAAATCTACACTAATTAACGAATTACTTTACCCAGCCTTACAACACCACCTCACCCGCAAAGTTCCCTTCCCTAAACACTTGGAAGCAATCAAGGGATTGAACGCAATTGATAAAGCAATTGTCATTGACCAATCTCCAATTGGACGCACCCCTCGTTCTAATCCAGCTACTTATACTGGTATATTTGATGCGATTCGAGATGTGTTTTCCCAAACTATAGAAGCCAAAGCGAGAGGGTACAAACCGGGGCAATTTTCTTTCAACGTTAAAGGTGGACGCTGCGAAGCTTGTGGCGGACAAGGCGTGAATGTGATTGAGATGAATTTCCTGCCAGATGTCTACGTGCAGTGCGAAGTTTGTAAAGGCGATCGCTACAATCGAGAAACTCTACAAGTCAAGTATAAAAGCAAATCTATTTCCGATGTTCTCAACATGACCGTAGAAGAAGCTTTGGAATTTTTTAAAAATATCCCTAAAGCGGCAACACGGTTGCAAACTTTAGTAGATGTGGGACTCGGTTATATCCGTTTAGGACAAACTGCACCCACTCTCTCTGGTGGTGAAGCGCAACGAGTGAAGTTAGCCTCTGAACTCTCTCGTCGTGCTACAGGTAAGACGCTTTATTTAATCGATGAACCGACAACGGGTTTATCTTTTTACGATGTCCACAAGTTGCTAGATGTGTTGCAAAGATTGGTGGATAAAGGAAATTCAATTTTAGTAATCGAACACAATTTAGATGTAATTCGCAGCGGTGATTGGGTAATCGATTTGGGACCCGAAGGGGGTAATAAAGGTGGAGAGTTAATTGCGGTGGGAACGCCAGAAAAAGTGGCGGAGAATCCGAAGTCTTATACCGGGCAATATTTGAAACAAGTATTGCAGCAGCATCCCCCAAAATGACCATTTTTAATCCGTCAACCTACCAGCCGCAATCCCGCGATACCAGTCCAGAAATTGACAGATTTTTAATGCTGGCTTTTCGCCAGATGCCTGCTTGGAAAAAAGCGCATTTGCTCAATGAAGCAACGAAAGGAATTCAGCAATGGGCTTTGATAGCTAAAAATCCAAAACTTGCGTAGTAGCGCGTCTAGCCTAATTTGTTGAGTAAAGCAACGCCTATAGCAATCCTAAGTGATTTCTAAAATTCTCTTCTTTCTCTCTCTTGGCGTTCTTGGCGTTCTTGGCGGTTCGTCAAAAAAATATATTACAAATCAAATAGGATTGCTATATAATGCTTGCAAATTTTGATGAGAGCGAATTTCCTCAACTCAGCATTTTAGCCTAGACGCGCTAGTAGGTTGGGTTGAGGCAACGTTACCCAACACACATAAACAATGGTTGGGTTTCACTTGCATCGTCGATTCCCTATCGACTTGCTTGTACAGCACTAAACCCAACACACATAAACAATGGTTGGGTTTCACTGTCGTTCAACCATTCCCTACAACTTGCTAATCTCAATAGTACCGATATCTAAAGCTTGATTTTGGCTATTTGAGTCAGTGGGCGCAGACGCTAGGATTAGAAGATTTGATGGCAACAGCACTGGGGGAAGCGGGACTCAATGAGAACCCATTATTATTCTAATTGCCGATTAATTTTTAACGAACCGCCAAGAACGCAGAGGACGCAGAGGGAAGAGAAGCTAGAAAATGTCTAAGTCTCACTAAAAATACAAGACTTGCGTAGGGAATGGTTGAGGCAACGTTACTCAAGACACATATATAATTGTTGGGTTTCACTGTCGTTCAACCATTCCCTACAACTTGCTGATGGGAGTTAAATTTTTCTACTTTTTCTGCCAGTCAGAAGATAAGTCGTCATCTCGCCTTTGCCTTTGACATGGATGATACCGCGTTCCTCAAAAATATATTGATCTCGTAATCGCTCATAGGTAGTGGCAGTGATTTGAATTCGACCGGCAAGACCGTGGGATTCCATCCGAGAAGCTGTATTTACCGTGTCGCCCCACAGATCGTAGATAAACTTTTTGATACCAATAACGCCAGCAACCACAGGTCCTGTACTAATGCCGACTCGAATCTGAAAATTTTTCGCATTTTTTAGGTTAAATAGCGCGATCGCATCTTGCATATCCAGCGCCATTTCGGCTATAGCCTGGGCATGATCGCTGCGGGGCATTGGCAGACCGCCGACAACCATATAGGCATCCCCAATCGTCTTAATTTTCTCCAACCCATGCAGTTCGGACAGTCGATCGAAAGCCGAAAATATCTTGTTGAGCAATTCGACAAGTTCGGTGGGTGATGTATCGGCAGAAAGTTGGGTAAAGCCAACAATATCAGCAAACAAAACGGTGACTTCGGCAAAACTATCGGCAATTGTGCTTTCCTGAAGTTTCAATCGCTCGGCAATGGGGGCGGGTAAGATATTGAGCAGCAGTAGTTCCGATTGTTCCTGTTGATAGCGCAGTGCTTCTTCTGCTACCTTGCGATTCGTAATATCTTGGACAGTGCCTTCGTAGTAAAGGATTCTACCTTGAGAATTCTTAACCATGCGTGCGGTTTCCAAAATCCAGATAGTGCTGCCGTCCTGGCGGTAAATTTGAGACTCAAACCGGGATACAGAATCGTACTTTTGCATGGCAGCAATAAATTCCGCACGTCGGTTTGGGTCAACGTAAAGTTGCCGCTCAACGTTTGTTACATTGGCGATTAATTCTTCCGGGGAAGAGTAGCCATAAAGATGTGCTAGGGCAGGATTCCCACTGAGGAAGCGCCCATCCGGTGTGGTTTGAAAAATGCCTTCAACTGCGTTTTCAAAGATGCTGCGATATCTTTCTTCGGCTTGCCGCAGTGCGCCTTCCACTTGCTTGCGCTCGGTAATGTCGCGGGAATTAACAACGATGCCTGCCACGAATGGATCGGCTAGCAAATTGCTCCCAGTTGATTCTAGAAAGCACCAGGAGCCATCTTTTCGGGGAAAACGATATTCGATGCAAAAAACAGCCTGAGGGTTGTTAAGAGCCTGATGGAAAGCCTCTAAAACGCGGCGACGATCCTCTGAGTGAATCATGCCCAAAGTGTGTACGCCAGTCAATTCTTCTGGTTGGTAGCCCAAAATACTGACAATCGAAGGACTTTGATAGCGGGTAATGCCATCTGCATCATAAATAGCGATCAGATCCGAACTGTTGAGAATCAGAGAGCGAAATTTCGCTTCACTGCTAGCGAGGGCAGCTTCTGCTTGTTTGCGATCGCTCGCTTCCATTGCCAAAGCAGCCATATACGCTAAATAAGCCGCAAAGTTCTGATCCTCCAGCGCCCACTGCCTTGGCGTACCGATGTGTTCCAGACAAAGCACCCCCATCGTTCGTCCACCCACCCGAATTGGGACATCCAACATTGAGGCAATGCCTAAAGGAGTTAAATAAGCAGCGGAAAACTCCTTTGTCCGAGGATCGCTATGGGCATCAGAAGCCGCGATCGCGCGTTCCTCTTCTAGCGCTTGGAAATATCCCGGATAGTCAACTGCGTGCAGCTCTATGCCCCTGCTATGGCGCTCCTGAGTGAGTTCGTACAAGTCAACGCAGACCAATTTTGGATTCGGGTTTTGGGATGTTGCAGCCGGTTCATTGCCATCAACGATTTCTTGTCTATAAAGCCATATACTGGCTCGTTCGACGCCCAGCGTGTTCGTGGCTGTCTCGGTAATCTCCCGCCATGCCGCGCTCAAATCGCCCGTGTATAAAGCCTGACACGTCGCTAATTCCATCAGCGCCCGCTGCTGTCTGCGGAGTCGAGTCTCGCTTTCTTGGAGTGTCGCTTCCGTCTGCTTGCGCTGAATGACGGAACCCAGCTGAGCCGCAACGCCCGATACTAGCTCCACCAGCCGCCGATCTTCTTCCTGGCTGTCGAAACTGAAGAAAACCAGAACAGCCAGCACTGGTGACTGCTGTAGGGGCACGCCAGTGCTGTGCCCCTCCTGAATCGGCAGGGGGCACGATTTCCAAAACGTTGCCGCAATAATCGGAATGGCGAAACTTGCTTTCAATCCGCTTTCTTGGGCAATTGCGGCACGCTCAAAAACGGCTTGTGGCTGAATTGAAACATCATCAATCCACTCTGGCTGCTGCGATGACCAAACTCGTCCCGGCAATCCGTTCCCGAAAGCAAAAGTTAGCTTCTGGCTACAGTGTCTGAATTTCTTCAAGGCGGGGGATACCTCATCCTTACCGCCATACCAACCCCGGCTGCATTCGAGAAAGTCACTTGCTGGGTGGGGAATCCAAGCTTCCCCAAAACTCCAGCCGATTGTCTCGCATACCTTGCCCAGCGTGACTTGCAAAGCTGAGTGAAAATCAGAGGAATCCGCGATCGCTTGCGTGGTTGTCTGCAACAGAAGAATTTCTTCTTGCGCTTGTTTGCGAACGACTTCGTCGCGCTTCGCTTCGCTAATATCCCGAACTACGCCACACACCACCTCTCTGCCACCATAAGAAATCGGGTTGGCACTCACTTCTACATCCACCAGCGTTCCATCTTTACGCCGGTAGCGCCGTTCGCCCAAGTAGTGTTGTTTGTTGGCTAAGATTTGCTCAATATTAAAGTCAACGCTGTCTCGCTCGTGGGGGACGAGATCGTAAAGTGTCAGTTGTAAAATTTCTGCATGGCTGTAACCCAGCAGGCGCTTAAAGGCAGTATTGGCTTCCAGAATTTGAGAAGATCGAGCATCAATTAGAACAATTCCTTCCGAAGCTTGCTCAACCACAGCGCTGTGACGTTCTTCACTTTCAAGGCGATCGCGTCCAGATTTTTCCAACGCTTCTAGCATCCCATTAATCGTCAGTGCCAAGCTGGACAATTCATCCTTTCCTTGACTTGATACCCGCAGCGAAAGATCGCCACTCGCGCCAATTTTCCGAACTCCTGCGCTCAAAGCTGCCAATCGAGACAGCACCAATTGCTCTACCAGCAGCAGCGTCACTCCGCCAAATACCACTCCCGCCACCAACAGACACAAAATCAGATAGCCTTGGCGAATCTTTCCTTGCTTGTAGATTTCTCTGGGGACATCCACCCGCAACAGCAAAGCCGGATTGCCATAAATGTCTTTAATCTGAGCATATCCAGAAATCGTATCTTCGTTGCGCGATCGCACTATAATCGGGCGTTGTTCCGACAAAGCAGAACGCACGGCTTGGAAGTCTTTAGGCATTTGAGGATCGTTCATCCCGTACATCGTCACGGGCAAACGGTTAATTCTTGCCAACTTCTGAATCGTCTCATCATCTACATAACGCCCAAAGATCAAAGTTCCCCGGATAGAACCTTTGCTATTTGAAGGCAAAATCGGCTGCGAACTAATCAGCATTGCCCCTTCCGGAACCAGGATGATTCCCGACAAAATGCGATGAGAATTGGGACGCTCTAAAAGCCGGTCGTTGAGAGCAAGGTGTTCTTTGAGGACTGGTGGAATCGGTGTTTTTTTCTGGTTTTTCAGATCGAACCCAGTCCCAAAGACAATTTCACCGCTGTTATTGATATACAGCACCAAATTGATCTGCAAGTTGTAGAGCGATTCTGGAGCTAGATTCGACTCCCTATAGGCTTGGTTTGGATTCTTAATAAAGTTGTAGGTGTCATCCCACGCCGACCAATCGCGAAATCTGGAACTAAAGTCATCGCCAGTTTGGGCAAAAACATTCAGAACTGCCTTAACCAACTGACGGGTATTTTGTTCCTCAGCCTGCTTGAGGCTCCGCAACAAAATGGTGGAAGAGGTAGCATATAGCACCCCTACCAGACCGACGAGTGTCGCGCCAATGACCATTAGTGTCTTCGTTCGCAGTCTCATGCTTTAGTGCTGAGTCCGTCCTATAAAGGCGGGTTGACCCGTTCGTGCTAAGTGTTGAGAGCGGAAAATGTCAAATTATCTTCTTCAATGTTCCTCGTAAACTCAGCATTCAGCACTATTTCTGCCAAAATATACCTCCAGACGTTTGACGAAAAGCGGGATCTTCAGATTATCGCGTCAACAAGCTGTGTTGGAGAAGCACCCGGAATGGCGAAAACCCCCGACACCCAAACACGAGGAAAGGCTAGGGGTGAATGCCAACATCCTAGCTGCCTTGCGAACGACAGCCACAATCTGTAATTAATAACACCGAGAGACTACTTGACGATCCGGACGCGATCGCTCACTCTAAGTTGTTAACTGTAGGACTTCCCCTAGGGTTTTCTCTAAACGCGACCGATGAAAGCTAGAGCTAGATATACCAATAGTCTAGTAATGGCTTGAAGGCGTAAGTCCTAAACTAACAGGTGTGAGTGAGTGAGGAGTGAGTCTAAATGCTAAGTTGGGAGCCGACTCCTGTAGGGATGCCTTCCTCTGGGTACCCCAATATTACCCAAATACGGCGAGAAAATTTTACGGATACGCTCAAGGAACGGGCTTGGGTGGAAATTGATTTAGCCGCTTTAGCTCATAATGTGCGGCAGCTGAGGCGTTTTCTCTCGCCAAAAACGGCACTGATGGCGGTGGTGAAGGCGGATGCTTATGGTCATGGTGCGATTACGGTTGCCGAGGTTGCTTGCCAAGCGGGTGCAAGTTGGCTGGGTGTTGCTACGATTCCAGAGGGAATTCAACTGCGAGAAGCCGGGATTCAGGCACCGATTTTGATTTTAGGTGCCAGTAATACACCAGAACAAGTGCGAGCGATCGCTCACTGGAATTTGCAGCCGACTATCTGTACCCCTCAGCAAGCTTTGGTCTTTTCCGAGACACTGGGGCAAGCACAAGGCATTGCCCCTACTCGTTCTTTGTCGGTTCATGTAAAATTAGATACCGGAATGTCTCGCCTAGGCACTCCCTGGCAGCAAGCAGCGGAGTTGGTCGCCTTGGTGCAGCGATTGCCCCAGCTCAAAATTGCCAGTATCTACTCTCATCTGGCAACGGCTGATAGTCCAGATCCGACGGTGATGAGACAGCAGCGAGACAGATTTGAGGAAGCGATCGCTCTCATCAAAACCACAGGAATGACGCCTCCCCGTCTGCACCTAGCAAACTCAGCCGCCGCTTTAAGCGACTTAAGCTTACACTACGACATGGTGCGAGTGGGTTTAGCAACCTACGGTCTTTACCCCGCGCCCCATCTAAAGCCTGCCATCAATCTCAAACCCGTCATGCAAGTAAAAGCACGGGTGACGCAAGTAAAAAATATTTCAGCCGGTACGGGCGTCAGCTACGGACATCAGTTCGTCGCCAGTCGGGATATGCGCCTCGCCGCGATCGCCATTGGCTACGCAGACGGGGTTCCCCGCAACCTCTCCAACAAAATGCAAGTTTTGCTCCGAGGTCAGCCGGTGCCGCAAATCGGCGCAATTACAATGGATCAGCTGATGCTGGATGTCAGCGCCATCCCCGATTTACAAACTGGCGAAGTCGTCACTCTGCTGGGGAAAGAAGGTAACGTCCAAATTTCTGCTGATGACTGGGCGGCGACTTTAGGCACCATTTCCTGGGAAATTCTCTGCGGCTTCAAGCATCGTCTACCTCGCGTGGCAGTCGGTCAACCCCTGGAATCAGAACAGATTACACCGTCTTGAAGCAAGTTGATAACTTGCAAGTCTTTCCTTCTAGATGCAGGGGCACGCCACTGCCGTACCCCTACTCAGAATAAGAATAGTGGCAGACAAAAATTCATTTTCTCTGGTAAAAAACGATTGACAATGGATATTATTTCTATTGAAGCTGCATCCCAGTTATGGAACTACCTGATTGGTCAAGCGTATTTTAAGATTCTACAGAACCTTCTCTGGGCGGCTACGATTCTGCTCCTCACCCGATTAGCCGTAGGTTGGGTGGGGGGTCTTACCCGCAAAGCGCTGGGTCGCACAGAGCCAACCTTACGCAAGTTCCTGATTCAGGTAGCCGAGATTTTCACGCTGGTAGTCGGGATGGTTGCCGTTCTCAACAGGTTGGGAATAGAGACAACCAGCGTCGTCGCGGTAGTGGGGGCTGCTGGTTTAGCAATAGGTTTAGCGTTGCAGAATACCCTATCTCACTTTGCCGCCGGTGTGATGCTCATTAGTTTGCGCCCGTTTGAGGTAGGCGATTTTATTGAAGGGGCGGGGGCTGCTGGGGTGGTGGATACTATCGGCATTTTCTCTACCACGCTGGTAACGCGAGACAACGTAGTGATTACAGTGCCGAATGGGCAATTATTTAGCGGGACGCTGAAAAATACCACCGTACTAGGCAAGCGACGAGTAGATTTAGAGATTGATATTAGCGATCGCCCGATCGAACCGACTATCACCCTACTTTTGTCCCTGATTCAACCCCATCCCTTAGTTTTGGAAGATCCAAAAACTACTTGTCACGTTGCCTCCATCTCAGCAACCGGAACAATTTTATATCTGCGTCCTTGGTGTGCCGCTGAAGCCTACGATCACGTCCGTTCCGAAGTGCAACAGCTGGTGAAAGAAGCACTGCGAGAACCAGAATTGTCGCTGTAGTTTTCCGCCTACTCCTGAAGGATGCGGCATTATCCTTGATCCTTCATGTTCATTCTGTTCGCGTGTATCGGGAGTTCAATCCAAAACTCTGTTCCTCGTTCTGGTTCAGACAGACACTTCAGTACCCCACCATGCTTCTCAACGATCATCTGGTAGCTGATCGACAGTCCGATTCCCGTGCCCTTGCCTACAGGCTTTGTCGTGAAAAATGGATCGAATATCTTTGCCCTAATCTCTTCTGGTATGCCAGAACCATTATCAGCAATGCGAATCACTACATGAGATCGGTCAGAAGAAAGGCTAGTGCAGATGCGAATACAAGCATTGTCAGTTGGTAGAGACGCGATGAATTGCGTCTCTATGTCAGTTGTTTTTTCACTAACTGCTGACAGCTTACCATTGACCATTGACGACTCTAGAGCATCCACCGCATTGCTCAAAATATTCATAAACACCTGATTCAGAGGGCCAGCGTAGCACTGAACGGGTGGAAGGACGCCGTACTCTTTAATCACTTCAATACCAGAATTCTGCGCTGTAGCCTTGAGTCGATGCTGTAGGATTAATAGCGTGCTGTTAATCCCTTCGTGGATGTCAACTCGCTTCATCTCGGATTCATCCAACCGGGAGAAGTTCCGCAACGACAAAACAATTTGATGGATACGGTCAGTACCCACTTTCATAGAACTCAGAGTCTTCGGTAAATCTTCTGTGAGAAAGTTCAAATCAATCGCTTCTGCTTTTTTTTGAATCTCGCTATCGGGATGGGGATATTGCTTTTTGTAGAAGGCTAGCAAATCGAGGAGATCCCGAACATAGTCACTAACATAGGGCAGGTTGCCGTGAATAAAGTTGACAGGATTGTTAATTTCATGGGCGACACCGGCAACCAATTGACCCAAACTCGACATTTTTTCGCTCTGAATGAGTTGGGCTTGAGTATTTCGCAACGTCTTGAGGGTTTGCAGAAGTCGTTGATTACTGCGGCGGAGTGCCTCCTCTACTCGCCGACGCTTGCTGATAGTACGTTCTAATTTAGCCAGATTAATCCGTAACTCCATCTGGCTGACCACCTGCCGCCCTAACGCCCGCAGTGCTTCCATCTGTTCTGGGGTGAGATGACGTGGAACCCGATCAATCGCGCAGAGGGTGCCGATAGCATAGCCATCAGCACTCACCAAGGGGGTGCCAGCATAAAACCGGATATGAGGGTCAGAGGTCACTAGCGGGTTGCTGGCAAACCGCTCATCTTCTAAGGCATTGGGTACAATCAGCAAGTCATCTGGTTGCAGAATGGCATGGGCGCAGAATGCCACGTCTCTTGGCGTTTGGGTTGCTTCCACCCCGACTTTTGATTTGAACCACTGCCGATTAGCATCGACGAGGCTGACTATAGCAACGGGAGTGCCGCAAATATGGGCTGCCAGAGCCGTCAAATCGTCAAATGCCTCTTCAGGAGGAGTATCAAGAATCTTGTAGCGATTTAGCGCTTTGAGCCTATCTGCCTCATTGAGGGGTAAGGGTGGGCTGTTCCTGACTTCTTCTGTCGGTATCGATGGGGTGAGGTTGATTCGATTCAATCCAGAATCGATTGAGGCGTCTTGTCGCAGTGGCTGACGACTTAACTGGCGACGCCTTCTTCTAAAAAGACGACCGTAAATGCCTTGAATAGCGTTCAAAAGAAGGTTCCATGCTGTTTGAAATAGCCGTTTCACGCTGGTATTCTGCACGCTTGAGTTAGGGTCATCATAGGTCATTAATACCCTTTCTCTAATTGATTGCAGGGTATAGGAAGGTAGGGCACACGACCGTGCGCTTTTGCAAAGTTGCAAGCACAAAGTGAATTGGTATCAATTTCATTATCTGTTACTGTGTATTACTTGAGGCTAACACCATTTTAGATTGAGGATTTTGGATGGGAAAACGGAACTTATAATCAGATTGTAAAAATTTAAATTAAGTACATATAAAACAAGATAATACAACTCAGACCAGTCATTTTATTTCTTCCATCACTAATAAATTGCAACCAATCCACTCCAAATCCGGATAGTTTGAGAGTGATAAAAACTCAAATCGTTGCTTGCAAAAAGGGAATTGCTATAAGCAATTATGTAGAATGATTTTTCTTTGAAAAGAAGTATAAAGTAAAAAAAGCCTTGTAGTTGTACCAACATTACTGGTACAACTAGAAGACTTTGTGGTTACTTGGTAGGGTACCCGCAGGACAAACTGCTGGGTAAAATTTAGGCGCTGACTTGACCGACGAGTTCGGGTGCAGCTTCTTTCACTATTAGATGAGTGTAAAGGTCACTCAGTTGAGACGCCACGCCATCCCAACTAAACATTTTCTCTACCCGCACTCTTGCATTCTTACCTAACTGGTTGCCCCATTCTGGGTTGGCGAGGATACGGTCAATCGCAGCGGCAAACGCGGCGTCATCTTTCGGGGGTGCCAGTAAACCAGTTTCTTCGGGGACGACGGTGAACTGGAGTCCGCCGACATCGCTGGCAACCACGGGCGTTCCAGAAGCCATTGCTTCAATCGCCACTAAGCCGAAGGGTTCGTAATGACTGGGTACGACACAAACATCAGCGGCGGCGTAGTAAACTGGCAGGGTTTCGTCACCCAACCGTCCGGGGAAGGTGGTGATGTCTTGCAGTCCCAGTTCGCCTACAATTTTTTCGATGCGATCGCGCTCTTTACCGTCACTTTGACCGGGACGAGAACCACCCCCGATAAATAGCTTCAGGTTCCCCTGCTGGCGCATCTGGGACTTGCCAACGGCGCGAACTAGCGTTTCAATCCCCTTGCGCTGGTCAAATCGTCCCACGTAGAAGACCACTTGGGTGTCGGAGTCGATTCCCAGTTGCTGTCGTGCTGCTTCGCGGGTGACGGAACCAAACTTGTGAATATCGGTGCCGCAGGGGATGATGTCGATGCTGCCTTTTGCAGAAACCAGCGATCGCATATGTTCTTTTTCCTGCGGACTGGTGGCGACAATCCGTTCCGCTGTCTCTAGAACCTTTCTTTCTATCTCTAGCCGCGTGGTAGCAATCAAGGGTATCGTCGAAACCGACTTATATTTAACTGCTCCCAAAGAGTGGTAAGTATGAATTTGCTTGATGGGTTGAACTTTCTTCAGCTCCATTCCCACCCAAGATGAGAGCCAGTAATTTGTGTGTACTACAGAATATTCGATGCCTTCTTGCTGCTGAAACTTGAGCAGCTGTTCAACAAACACTGGTAGATACTCAAACAAATGGTCTCTGGGGACAAACTCTTCAGGACCAGCCGTTAACCGAATCGTTCGACAATTAGAACTGTGTTGAACAATCGTGGGTTGATCGCGACTAACTTTGCGGGTAAACATATCTACCTGCCACCCCTGTTGAGCAAGTGCCTCACCCACCTGACGTACATAAACGTTTTGACCGCCAGCCTCTTCTTTACCGATTTCAATTGCTGGATCTCCGTGGACGGAAATCAGAGCAATGTGCTGGTTGTTTGTGGAAAGCATAATATTTTATCAGTTTTGTAACTTAACAACGTCCAGGGCGAAGCGGGGGTTGACCATTCTACTCAGTTGCCTCTTCAGCCCACGCGAACTTAAGGAATCTTTACTTGCTTTGATCATAGGATAAGCTTCGCTGTTGATGATGAACATCAACTACTGGAGAGAACCTACTACCCGACAATATTCAACCTTCCGAGGGACGATAGGGTATTATTTGGTGTCATCGCCTCCTCCTAAAGAAGGAAAATTTTAAGTCAAAGGGCATATAAATGACCTCCTTAGCGAATGGATTCCCATTTTTCCGTCCTCCAATAGTCAGGGAAGTGAGGATTTCTAGACTTAATCGTGTAACGCGGGAATATTTAAATCGTCCAACCTTTACGGAAACTGGGTTGTAAAAGATTATTTGATTTCTTTGCCAGCTATGAAGAATTTACTAATAAGTAATTATACTTAGGAACGGGAAACAAGCAAAGAGTCGCAACGGGGAGGATGAATTATGGATTTCCCTCCAACTGCGAAGACTCACGCGGAATGACCAGGCATCGAAAAAAAGAAAATTTTTTTTGACAGCAGCTTCGATTCATTAATATCTGGTATTATGTATATTCGTCACCTAGGAGAGGTGGCTGAGTGGTCGAAAGCGACAGATTGCTAATCTGTTGTACGGTTGGTAACTCCGTACCGAGGGTTCGAATCCCTCCCTCTCCGTTTTAAAAGCATACAAAAGAGGCAAGAGGGGAAGCCCAACAGCTAAAACCAGACGCCTCACTCTTCACACCTCAGAGCGATCGCTTCTGCTGCTAGCTAAAATGCTGGCAGAAGCGATCGCTGTATTCTTAAACAACTGAGATCAATTAAAATATTTGATTTCAATCGTGGACTGTTGAAGAGTTAAACACGCAAATGAGCAGACCCGCTTCAGCCAGAAGTATCAAACCGAGTTGGGCTCGCGCCCTAGCAATTACCACCTTAGCGACAAGTTTTCTAACCGCTGCTTGCCAAAACACTTCTCAACCAACGGCAAGTAATAACACGCCAACCAGTAGCCCCACCCAGACAACAGCATCTACCCCAGCCACCAGCGGTTCCGGACTCAAGATTGGCTCACTGCTGCCTACCACCGGCGACCTATCTTCTGTGGGACAACCCCTACCAGATGCCATCCGTTTGTTAGTAGACACCGTCAACAAGTGTGGCGGCGTCAATAATCAGCCAGTCACATTTATTCCTGAAGATGACCAAACCGATCCCAACGCTGGCACCGCAGGAATGACCAAACTAACGGAAGTAGACAGAGTTGCTGGCGTCGTCGGTTCCTTTGCCAGCAGCGTCTCTAGTGCCGCCGTGCCTGTCGCTGTCCGCAACAAGGTGATGTTTATCTCACCGGGTAGTACCAGCCCTGTCTTTACCGAACGAGCCAAAAAAGGAGAATTTCAAGGTTATTGGGCGCGAACGGCTCCCCCCGATACCTATCAAGCTCAGGCTTTAGCAAAACTAGCAACAGACAAAGGGTTTAAGCGCGTTTCCACTGTCGTCATCAACAACGACTATGGAGTTGGCTTTGAACGAGAATTTGTGCAAGCCTTCAAAAAATTAGGAGGCACTATTGTCAACGAAGGCAAGCCAACTCGTTATGACCCCAAAGCCGCCACTTTTGAAAGCGAAGCAGCAGCAGCATTTAATGGCAAACCGGACGCCGTAGCAGCGGTTGTCTACGCCGAAACCGGCAGCTTGTTCTTGAAATCTGCCTACGAACAAGGTCTAAGTAAAGGCGTCCAGGTGATGCTGACAGATGGTGCCTATTCCCAGGACTTTCCAGAGCAGGTCGGCAAAACCAGTGATGGCAAGTTTATATTAGCTGGGGCAATCGGCACGGTTCCCGGTGCCAATGGACCAGCGCTGGCTGAATTCACCAAGATTTGGAAAGAGAAAACCGGAAGGGGATTGAGCGCCTATGTCCCTCACGCCTGGGATGCTGCCGCTTTGATGGTACTAGCAGCCGAAAACGCTAAGTTAAATACCGGCGAAGGCATTAAAAGTAAGCTTCGTGATGTCGCCAATGCCCCAGGCAAAGAAGTGAGCGATGTTTGTCAAGCGCTAGAACTGGTGCGTAAGGGTGAGGAGATTAACTACCAGGGAGCTAGCGGTAACGTGGATATTGATGCAAACGGCGATGTGGTCGGTAGCTACGATGTCTGGGCGGTGGAACCCACTGGTGAGTTGGCAGTGACAGGCAAAGTCAGCCCCCAAGTAGAAGTAACCAATAAAAAGTAAAAAAGTTAGGACTTACGCAACTTGCGCGACATCTGAGGGCAACCACAGGGGGATTGAACCGACAAGAACGCTATATGTATAAGCTTTGCGTAAGTCCTGAAAGTAAAAAGGCAACAGGAGAAACCAAAATTTTCTCTGTTGCCTTTTGGCTTTTACTTTATACTTTCTCTAGAAGCCAGGGAAGGTGTAACCCACACCCAGGATTAATCCCACCGGCACGTCATCGCTTTGAAAGCCGACATTTAGAGCTGCTGTTGCTGTAAATTGCCGTGTCAAAGGCACATCGACGCCACCCGTAACCAGGAAACCAATGTCGCTGTCATCACCCGTGGAAATCGTTACACCGCCACCAACGTAAGGGGCGAATCTGACGGGTTCAAACGGATCTGATTGTCGGATGTTAAAGTCGTAAGTCACTGGAATCAGAAAGGTCGTATCGTCACCTAGTAGCACGGAAGGGCGTAAAGACAACGTATTGGTTAGACCAATTTTGCTGATTACTGCGAAGCTACCATCGCCCAAAGCGTTATCACCCCCGAAACCAATATTGAAGCCAACCCCGACGTAGCTTCGACCCGCACGAGTGGCTCGACCGAGTTCGATGTCGGTTTGAGCAACCTCAGAGTCATTGGGTAAGTTTGGAGTTTCAGAAGTTGGTTGCTGAGGTGGCGCGGCGAGAGCGGCGGCAGAAGTGGTTACGCCGGGAAACGGTTGCGTAGCAGTACCATCAGTTTCTGCCAAGGAGGAAGGTTCTGGTGCCGCAGGCTTGGCGCTTTCTTCAGTCAGGGTTGCATCTTGATACTCAGAGAGGTTGACCGGCTGTTGGTTCACATTATATTGTGGTGATGCCGGGACAGTTGATTGGGTAATCGGTGTGACACCTGCTGGCTTGACAACTGGGTTGACAACTGGCATACCCATTACCGTTGGCTCAGTTATCGCCTCAGATGCGGCAGGTTCTGAACTCTGAACGACCGCAGGAGTCTTTTGGTCAATGACTGTGGCAGTGGGCGTTTGGCCCCTAGCTGACAAGCCACCGCTGAGAACCGTCAGTGCCGTCAGACCCAGCAAGAAAGAAACACGCTTAGAAAAGATTGTATTCACGGTCACTCCTCAAAAATTTCCTCAAAAATTTACGAAAGCCAACCTTAATTGCCTATTCTCTCGGAAATTATATTTCCCTGTGGTCAATTTAGGAAATTTTAAAAGATTTTGCTACCCACCAAGGAAGGATTATTAGCTGGAAGTGGCTAGTATTCGACGAAATTGATGTTGACAGGTGAAATGTAAGAAAGAGGGTGAGAGAGTGACAAGAGAGATTTTTATTCACGGTTCCTCAGACTTTATCTCATCAGTAGCGATCGCAATTTCTAGACGTGGATGCTTGGGATGCGACCTATTGCTCACTTTGATGACGAAGAAACCCTTTTTATTGTAAAAAAGGGTTTCTTCGTCATTGATCGAGATCGCTTCTGTAACCGGGGATTGCACTAGGTAAGGCTGTCCATTGCCGCTACGACTTTCTGGGAAACAAAGGGTAGAATCGCTTTGTTTTTACTATTTGCTTTGCCTTCGGTGAACGCAATCAACAGATAAGGTTGCCGTGATGGTAGCTCGATATAAGCGGCGTCGTGACGAACTTGGTTCGTCCAACCGGCTTTAGACCACAATTGGGCGTTTGCAGGCAGTCCGGCACCTAAGAAACCCCTAACCTGATTTTCCTCGTCGGAGGCTTCATCGTCTTCTGGATGGAGGCTGCGTTTCATCAGTCCCATCATTGCTTGCGATCGCCCGGATGAAACAGCGACGCCCCCGACAATGCTATGTAGCAGCCTCGCCGTGGCATTGGTCGTCACCATATTGCGGTTTTCCCGCATCTCCCCTAAGAATGCCCGCTCTCGCCCATAGGGGCCGTCACCCCAAGGTTTTTGATTGACATTGATGGTTTCCATCTCTGTCCAGCCGAGGGATTGAAAGTAGCGATTCACGATATTGCGCTGCAACTGCCAGGTTTCAAATGGCCCTGGTGGCAACTCCGGGCCGCTAGTGGTGCCAGTCAACACATCCACCACTAAACTGGTGGCATCGTTGCTGGAATCAATAATCATGTCGCGGATGGCTCGCTCTAGCTCAGAGGAAGTCTGGAGCATATTTTGTTCTAGCCACTCTTGTACGGCGGCGAGATAAAACAGTTTAACGATGCTGGCAGGAAATATTCGCTCGACACCGCGATAGCTAAAGCCCCGGACTGGATATTTCCAGAATTCCTCTGAGCTGAGGGCACCGCCGGTATTGACGGGCACTGGGGGATCGTAGACTACCCAGGTTAAGGCAATTTGGTTGCGGGCTAATCCCGGAAATTCTGCCCAAGTTGCTTCTAAAATGCGATCGCCTAGTTTTTCTAGTTGTTCGTCTTTGTGAAAAAATGTCATTTTTATCAGTTGTTATCAGTTGTCAGTTATCAGTTGTCAATTGTTCAATAGTTTGTACCACTGACCAACAACCACTGACCCATGACCCATGACCCATTCTGCGAGTACCAGTGTCGAGTCAATCTAAACCTCTATGATTCCTCCAGTTGTACTCGTTTGGCAACTCAGGCAGCAACCGGGCGTCACTTGCGGATTTTGTCGCCAAAGACGGATGTATCGTCTATCCAGGTTTGTCTGCGTGAAGATGACTATTCCGGCTGGGTGGCAATTCAAGACCTCAAAGAGATTGAGGAGGCTCAAACGCCCTACGAAGCTCACACTATCTCCCCGACAGAAATTCAAAATCGCTTACCCCAAGTCATCGCCTTTATGCAAGCGGCGATGCAACAGCCGAATTATTATCTCTGGGGCGGAACAGTAGGGCCAAATTATGACTGTTCCGGGCTGATGCAAGCCGCTTTTGCTGCCTCTGGAATTTGGTTGCCGAGAGATTCTTATCAGCAGGAAGTTTTTACAGAATCGATTGCGATTCAAGCGCTACAATCAGGTGATTTAATCTTTTTTGGCATCGGCGATAGAACAACCCATGTGGGTTTATACCTAGGAGAAGAACGTTATATTCATAGTTCCGGTCAAGAACAGGGTCGCAATGGAATTGGGATTGATATCCTTTCGGAACAGGGAGATTCGATTAGTCAGTCGTATTTTCGGCAACTGCGCTCTTGCGGGCGAGTGGTTGCCAGTTATCAACCACAACGACAATAAGACACCAAGAGGTGGGAGGCAATCGTGTTAATTCCTGAAAGACTGGTAACGCAGAGCGAAATTTCTGCTGACGGTATCCCCGATGTTTCTGTAGTAGTGCCGGTTTATAACGAGGTGGAGAGTTTACCCCACCTGATTGAAGCGATCGCTACCACTTTAATTGAGACGAATCTGAACTACGAAATTGTTTGCGTGGATGATGGTTCCAAGGATGGCTCAGCGGAACTGCTTAAATCTTTGGCGCAAACCCGCGACAACTTAAAAGCAGTGCTTTTGCGTCGCAACTACGGTCAAACTCCGGCAATGTCGGCTGGGTTTAACTATGCGCGAGGCAAGGTGATTATCACAATGGATGGCGATTTGCAAAATGACCCGACGGATATTCCCCGGCTACTGGCAAAGTTAGAAGAAGGCTATGACTTGGTGAGTGGCTGGCGTGAGAAACGGCAGGACGCCGCCTTAACTCGCCTGCTTCCGTCTAAAATCGCTAACTGGTTAATTGGACGAGTCACGGGTGTAGAGTTGCACGACTACGGTTGTTCCCTGAAAGCCTACCGCTCAGAATTGGTGGCGGATATGAATCTTTATGGGGAATTGCACCGATTTTTGCCAGCTTTAGCTTTCATTGAGGGGGCAAGAATTACTGAGCTGCCAGTGGGGCACCATGCCCGCCGCTATGGACGCAGTAAGTATGGGTTGGGGCGGACATTCCGAGTCGTGATGGACTTGTTAACCGTCTACTTTATGAAAAAGTTCCTCACTCGCCCCATGCACGTCTTTGGGCTGTTTGGCATTATTGCAATGGCGTTGGGGACGCTGCTGGGTGTGTATTTAACGGTTTTAAAAGTGGGTTTCGGTCAGAGCATTGGCGATCGCCCGTTATTGATCTTGGCGGTCGTGCTGCTGGTGACGGGCGTGCAATTGTTTTCTTTTGGACTGCTCGCAGAGTTGTTAATGAGAACTTATCACGAGTCTCAGGGCAGACCAATCTATCGGGTGAGGGAAGTTGTTGGGGAGAATGTTAACAATAGTAAACAAAGGGAAGGCTAAAAGTGTAACAAGGGATTAAGCTTTGAAAGTTTTTCGGACGCTAGAGCCGCCCAGTCGTCGCAATCTGTTGGTTTTATTTACGGCTGGGCTATTATTTTGGTCTAGTATGGCTTCTTTGCTACCGACGCTGCCGCTGTATGTGGAGTCTGTGGGCGGAAGGACGCAACAAATCGGTTTGGTCATGGGAGCATTTGCCATCGGACTGATTTTGTGTCGCGCGTGGCTGGGACGTCTGGCAGATCGACGCGGTCGCAAGCTGGTACTGCTGATTGGCATGACTGTGGCAGCGATCGCGCCTTTGGGCTATCTATTTGTCAAGTCAATTCCCCTGTTGATGCTGCTGCGAGCGTTCCACGGGATTAGCATTGCGGCTTTCACGACTGGTTACAGCGCCTTGGTGGTTGATTTGTCCCCAGTGTCCAAGCGGGGTGAGATCATTGGCTATATGAGCTTGGTGACACCGATTGGGATGGCAATGGGACCAGCCATTGGTGGCTTAGTGCAAGCTCAAGCTGGGTACACGCCCCTATTTCTGCTGGCATCGGCGCTAGGAGTGCTGGGTTTATTTGGTGTTAATCAGGTCAATGAACCCCGGAGTCTCTACCAGTCACCGGATGTTGAGGAAGCATCGTCTAAAAGTTCAGCCGCACAACAGCAATTTTGGCAGCTGCTGGCAAGCGATCGCTTGCGAATTCCGGCTTTAGTCTTATTGCTGATCGGTTTGGGGTTTGGCGCGTTGAGTACCTTCGTGCCTCTATTCATCAAGGATGCACAAGTTGACTTGAATGCTGGCTGGTTTTACACTGCCGCTGCAATGGCTAGTTTTATTTCCCGGATTATTATCGGTCGTGCTTCCGACCGCTATGGACGGGGAATCTTTATCACTGGTAGTATATTGTGCTACGCGCTAGCGATGCTGATACTTTCTCAGGCATATACTGCGGCGAACTTTTTGCTGGCGGGTTTTTTGGAAGGCGCAGGATCGGGAACGTTATTGCCAATGATGATTGCCTTGATTTCTGACCGTTCCTCTCCCCAAGAACGAGGCAGAGTTTTTGCTTTGTGCATCACTGGATTTGATGTCGGGATAGCGATCGCGGGTCCCGTTTTGGGTTCCATTGCCGAACCCATTGGCTACCGAGGAATGTTTACCATTACTACTGCCATGTGCTTCCTAGCACTGATTATCTTTGCCACCCTATCCAGCAAAAATTTATCCCACTCCCTCCGCTTCGCCTTTGGACGCGAACGGGATGTTTACGCCTTGAATAAGTAAGCGCTGAGGGTAGTAAGAGAATGAGATCGCACTTTTACTTTTGTGGGGATAAGTGCGATCGCATTCTCTTACGCTTACTAGAGACAAGCGATAGCGATATGTGGGAGTTTGCAAAGCTTCAAAGGTTTTGTATTCTTACCCAAGATGCTGACTTTGCAAAGCGAAATCGTCTTTATGGTTCGCTCCAAATGTTAGACCACCACTACTCAGCTTGCTTAAACTTCTCTTTCAATATGGCTTCAACTTCGATTTCAGGATTCGCAAGGTCAAAAGGATATGGTTGGCGGTTGGCGAGGTTACGACGGTTCATTAAAACTTCTAACGCTGCTCGAAAGGCTTCATCCTCATTCCTATGTTCGGAAAGATATCTCTTTAGCTCAGCATTCGTCATTTGAGACAAATTTAGTGTCATAGAACAAACTCCCAACTTCCATCTTCATCAATTATGAGCGCGATTTCATCAGCCATTCCAGCCTGAATGTAAATCGTTTTTAATATCTGGTCGTAACGAAAAACTTGGATTGGCTGGTACAAATTGGAAAGCAACTGACAGAGGAATATAGTGGTGTCTGACTGTTTCTGCGTTGGCAAGTTGCAATTGAAGATACATCAAATGTAGCGTATCAGAAGTGAATCCCCGCACTCACTCAACTGCATTTCTTCCACTGACAACCTCACAACTACACCCAAACCGAGAACTCCCCCTTACTTAGCGATCACGCTTTGCAGGACTTACGCAAAGCTTATACATATAGCGTTTTTTCGGGTTCAATCCCCCTGGGAAAAGCCCACACTATGTGGTGATGTTGCCTAAGTCCTAGCTTTGGTTGGAAGGAGTGCGATCGCTCACCATTACGGGTGTAAAGTAAGCACATATCTTTATCGCACCTGCTAAAAATTGGATTCTGATAACATTTGCAAATACCTTGCAGAACAATACCCAGCCGAGTTTGTGCTATGGCTACTTTCAGATGAAGCTACTGACATTCAGGTACTCAAAACTGAACTAAGTGCAGAACCGATTCGCGCCGATTCTCTCACACTATTGCAAACTGGCAACTGTATCCTGCACATCGAATTTCAAACTCTGCCAGCATCTAATCCCCCACTGCCATTGAGAATGCTGGATTATTAGTTAAGACTGCACCGAAAATACCGTTGTGACATTGAACAAGTCGTAATTTTTTTAAAGTCTACTACCTCAGAAGGTGTCTTTACCGAAGAGTTTAGCGCTCGTAACACCAGACATCGCTATAGAGTCATTCGCTTGTGGGAGCAAGATCCGGCACCACTTTTGGCAAACCCGGCATTATTGCCACTGGCGACTCTAGCTAGAAGCAACACCCCTAACAGCTTACTAGAGCAAGTCGCAGCCCAGATCGATATGATCGAAGAACCACAGCAACGGGGAAATCTTGCTGCTTGTGTCGAGGTGCTGGCTGGTTTACGGTTTGAAGAAAGTTTAATTCGCCAACTTTTACGGGAGGAAATTATGCAAGAATCTGTAACTTATCAAGCCATCATCCAAAAAGGACGACAACAAGGAAAACAAGATGAGGCGCGATCGCTAGTTATGCGTCAGCTAACCCGTCAATTTGATAATCTTGACGAAGAATTGCAACAGCGCATTCAAGCATTATCCGTCACGCAGTTAGAGGACTTGGCTCTAGCATTGTTGGATTTTCAGGCAGTATCGGATTTAGTTGTCTGGTTGGATGAGCATTCGTTCTAGCTGTCGGGTATGGTTGGGAATGCGATCGCTCCTTTGTCGCCTTTGTCTAGCAAAGGGCGATCGCTGAAGTTAGCGTAATAATAAGTTGATATAAAAAAACAAGGCAAAAGTTTTATCTTTTGCCTTGTTTAACGGGCTAGGAGGGATTCGAACCCCCGACACCGTGGTCCGTAGCCACGTGCTCTAGTCCACTGAGCTACAAGCCCTCACCAGAAATTTATAATAGCACAGCCCAACTGTATGACGCAAAATTTTTCTCAAAATCAACCGCTCACTCATCTGGACGCCCACGGTGAGGCTCAGATGGTGGACGTTTCCGGCAAAGCGCCAACCCGACGCCATGCTGTTGCTGCTGCACAGGTGCGGATGTCATCAGAGACATTTGAGGCGATTCTAGCAGGAAATACGCCGAAAGGAGATGTACTCGGAACGGCGCGAATTGCTGGGATTATGGCGGCAAAGCAAACTTCCCAGCTAATTCCTCTGTGTCATCCCTTGCCGATTCACAAAGTAGAAGTTCAGATAATGCCTGACGCCAATCTGCCTGGATATCAGATTCAAGCGGAAGTCGTCACCAAGGCAGAAACTGGCGTGGAGATGGAAGCGCTAACAGCGGTTTCTGTCGCGGCACTCACCCTCTACGACATGGCGAAAGCGCTGGAAAAGGGGATGGTGATTGAATCGATTCGCTTGGTGAGTAAGACGGGTGGCAAGTCGGGAGATTACCTCCGCCAAGGACAGGGTAGTTAGAGGCTTAGAATGAATTTAGTTGTTAGCGCTAACAACTCAAGAACGGGTGGGTTTATTCAAGATGTCAGTGAAATATCAAGTTTTTCGGAAAAACCCGCCCCTATAAACTCAACACTCATAACTTATAACTTCCATGCCTCCTCGTTGGCCTCGCAAACCAGACCGCAATGACCCCGCCTATCGTCGCCTCGACGATAGAATGAATTTTGCCATCCATGTGGCGATTTTTGGTGCCTGTAATTCTGGCTTGTGGTTTTTCCACAACTTGCAGAATGCTACATGGCCTTGGGCAACCTGGGTGACAGGCGGATGGGCGTTAGTCTTAGCTGCCCACGCTCTGTATATCTTTGCACTCGCAGATTATTCCAGTCCAGTAGCAGGATCTGGAAATACCACTGCTGGTTTAGGATTCCAGCCGAAAACTAAAGAGCAATCCAAAAAAACTACCTAAAGATAGATCGCTGTTTCTTGCTTTTCGTAGATTCAAACTCGGACGGGGATCGATTGCAATGAAAGCAATTAGATTCCCTATCCACATAACCAAAGTAAATCCTATGGATAGAACCAACACTTCTGAAGCAATTGAATCCCTCGCTGCCGAAATCGGCGAAAACGTGTATATCGACGTTGCTAAATGGCACCTCTATTTGCAGGATGCCAAGCTGCATACTGTTGTGGCAGAAAAGCTGTATCCCCTACTGGTTGATAATTCTCTAGATGAAAATCAGATGGTGAAAGTCCTGCAAAGTATTCCCATCAAGTTAGGCGGCGGGAAGCGGGAAGTTCCCCTAGTAGATTTGTTGCCTACGCAGTGCCAGGTAAACCTGATGGATATTCTGGAAGAATTCCAGCGCCACCTATAAAAAAGCTGTAGCTTTTCCGTTCCCCTTCCTTGGTAGGGAAGGGGTTACATCTGCCCGATCCGAAAAGGATTGGCAAGAGCCAGTTGCATTACTAAAAATGTTTAGTTTGATACGCAGAAGTTTTGATTAACTTGCGACGATAAGCGTATTGACCGTAAACACTAACTAGATAAGGCATCAGGTAGGTCAGCAATACAGAAATCCAGCGATCGCGCGTCATTTCGCCTTGGAAAAAGGCAACCCCGTGATTGATCAAAAACAAAAGAGTCCCGACAAATAGAGCCGTTTTTAATCCGGTCGGGATAAACTCTTTGTCAAATAAGCTGACAAGATATGCTTTAAGTGTCTTCATTAGTGGTTGCGATCGCTAAGCTAGGCGAGCCAAGCCTCAATACTCATCTCGGCTTAATGTTTAGATACCACACCTTCCCCTGAAGTTTGGTATTGTTTCATACACCTGATTGAGCAAGCTCAAGTGCGATCGCGCGTTGCGCCGACCTGTCGGTTCGCTATCTCACAAAGCGCTGGCGAATCCGCGACACAAAAATATCGATTTCTGGCAAATTCAGCCGCGTCGCCAAGAAAGCATAAACGCTCAAGCCAACGAATGCAGCTAAACTTACCTGCAATAACTGCACCAGCAACCCATTCGCGTTCCAAACTTGTTGAAAACCTGTACTGACACCCCAACTGGCTAAACCAGCTAAAAAGCTAGCACCTGTCAAACCCAAAATTGGCAAACTCCACTCTTGCCAAGGCAAGCCGTTGAGCTTGCGGTTCAACATCCAAACTAGCGCCACCACTGAAATCGTATTCACCGTCACCGTGGCTAAAATCAAACCGGGTGCGCCGAAATCTTGAACGAGAATATAATCTAGCAGGGCATTGAAGAAGATATTGACAATGCTGATACGAAAAGGCGTCTCTCCATCGCCCAAGGCATAAAATACCCGCACCAGTACATCGCGCCCCAAATAAACAAACATCCCGATGCCATAAGCAATCAGCACTGAAGCAACCAACTCAGATGCCCTAGATTTAAAGGCTCCGCGTTGATAAACCACTTGGACGATGGGGGTTGCTAGCGTCACCATCAGGGCACTTAAAGGCAACATAGTAATGGCAGTCAGGAGTAATCCTTGACGAATCCGCTGCTTGAGTTCGGGCCAATTTTCAGGGGCAGCAAGCCGCGAAAAAACGGGCAGCAGGGGTACTAAAATTACATTCGAGATAATTCCTAGGGGCGTTTGGACTAAAAGTCCCGCATAGGTCATAGCAGCCGCTGCTGTGGGGATATATGAGGCGAAAAATAAATCGGTGTAGAGGTTAATTTGCAGCATCCCGGAGGAAAGCGTTGCCGGTCCCATCACCTTCAGGACATCCTTGACCCCCGGCTGATGCCAGTCAAAGCGCAGGCGTAACTTACCCAAGCCAGCCCGCCACTGGGCAGTGAGTTGGACTAGCCACTGCAACAGGGCACCGGCAAGGGTTCCCCCCGCCAACACCAGTCCTCCCACTTCGGCGTATTGGGGTAGGTTGATTTGGTTGCCGAGTTGTAGCGCCAAGATTGCCAGTCCGCCAATTACGGTAATACTGGAGAATAAGGGGCTAACGGAGGGTAGCCAGTACATATCCGCCGCATTTAAGGTGCCAAAACCAATCCCAATCAGCCCAGCCATCAGCGCCATCGGAGCCATGATCTGTAATTGTTGGATGGCGATCGCTCTCACTTGCATTCCTTGCGGCGTCTCGCTTAAACCGGGTGCCACCAGGTTAATAAAAACACCCGCAAACACGATTAAGACGATCGTGACGAGTAGGAGTATCCCGCCT
Organism: Coleofasciculus sp. H7-2; assembly: GCF_042747725.1. Classification (NCBI taxonomy): domain Bacteria; kingdom Bacillati; phylum Cyanobacteriota; class Cyanophyceae; order Coleofasciculales; family Coleofasciculaceae; genus Coleofasciculus; species Coleofasciculus sp. H7-2. The sequence continues at coordinate 86,290 of NZ_JBHZGO010000064.1, read as the reverse complement.
ACGAGCGTTGTAATCGTCTCCACTAGGGGCGCGGCTTCCGATTTGTCGCGCTTGGCCAAAACACTGACAATCGCACTGTGAAAAGGGCCATTGATGCCACCCAGTAAGATCAGCAAAAAGCCAGGAATCACATAAGCGTAGTTGTAGGCATCGGCAACGACACCCACGCCAAAAGCGGCGGCGATCGCTTGTTGGCGCACTAACCCAAAAATTTTACTAATCAGCGTAGCAACTGCCACAATTCCGGCAATGCTAGCGAGTGTCCGAGCGGTTTTCTGCTTTTCAGTCACGAACGGTTAACAATCCCTCAATTGGCTCATCTTATTTAAACGCAAAGGTTAACGCCAAGGTACGCCAAGTTAAAATCTCCTTTGCGCTCCTTTACGATTTCCCTGCCTTACCTCTGCGTTAAAAGTACTATGGATTGGCTCTACCGCTACCCGACTCTCTCCTCCGGAATTTTGCTCAAACGCTACAAGCGTTTCTTTGCCGATATTGAACTAGCGTCTGGGGAGGTAATCACCGCCCATTGTCCAAATACCGGTCCGATGACTGGGGTTTCAACGCCCGGTAGTCCCGTGCAGGTGTCGTATAGCGACAATGCCAAGCGGAAATTGCCTTATACCTGGGAAATGATTCAAGTTTACGATACCGAACCCGTTTGGGTGGGAGTGAATACAGCTTTGCCAAATCGGGTCATTAAGTTAGCGCTAGAAAAGTTCCTTTTCCCAACATTGGGCAGTTACAGCCAAGTTCGCTTTGAGGTGCCGTATGGGGTAGAAAAAAATAGTCGGGTAGATTTTTTACTGACTGGGAATGACTCCGATTTACCAATTTATTTGGAAGTCAAAAGCACGACTTGGGCGCAAGGGAAACTGGTGCTATTTCCCGATACAGTAACGACAAGAGGACAAAAGCACCTGCGGGAACTGACTGCGTTAATTCCTCGGACGCGGGCGGTGATGCTTTATTTTGTGAATCGAGGTGACTGTACTCATTTTGCTCCTGGAGACAGTACCGATCCACTGTATGGGAAATTGTTGCGCGATGCGGTTGCCCAAGGCGTGGAAGTATTACCCTGCCGCTTTGAAGTTACCCCAGAAGGAATACGCTACTTAGGCTTAGCAGATTTTCTGCCTTCAATGCCCGCGCAGACAACTTACCTATCCTTGCCAGAATAGCTTGGGGTGAGGTCTGCCGACTTGTGTGTACGCGGTAGCACTGCGAACGGGGTGGGAAAAACGGAAAGGTAGCCCAAATGCAGAGCGATAGGTATCTTGAAAAATAGCTAACCTCGATTGAGTAAAGGCAAATTGGAGCTAAAAAACGTCATCATTGCACACAAGGCAGGAGATGCCCTCAGCCGCAGCTGGGCAGAAAAATGTGCTAAACAACTGGAAAAACGCAATTGCCACGTACTGATGGGGCCAAGTGGGGCCAAGGATAACCCCTATCCAGTGTTTTTGGCTTCTGCAATGCATCCAATCGATCTGGCGATAGTATTGGGCGGCGATGGCACGGCTTTGGCTGCGGCGCGGCATCTGTCTCCCGATCGTATCCCGATTTTGGCGGTGAATGTGGGGGGACACCTGGGATTTTTAACCCAGCCGTTTGAGGATTTTCAAGATACGGAGCAGGTTTGGGACAGACTTTGCGAAGATCGCTATGCAATCGAGCGGCGGATGATGTTGCAAGCGGCATTATTTGAGGGGAATCGCACGAATATGGAGCCTGTGAGCGATCGCTTCCTCGCACTAAATGAAATGTGCATCAAACCTGCCTCCGCCGACCGTATGATTACTTCCATCTTAGAAATGGAAATTGATGGAGAGGTGGTCGATCAATATCAGGGAGATGGACTGATTGTTTCTACTCCCACCGGCTCCACTTGCTACACTATCTCTGCCAATGGCCCCATCGTCCACTCTGGCATGGAAGCGATTACCATTACGCCCATCTGCCCTCTGAGTCTGGCGAGTCGCCCAATTGTCATCCCTTCTGGTTCTGTCGTCAGCGTTTGGCCTTTAGCTGACTACGAATTAAACACTAAATTATGGATGGATGGTGTCTTGGCAACTGCCATCTGGCCCGGACAGCGCGTCGATATCCGTATGGCAAATTGTCTGGCTAAGTTTATTATTTTGCGGGAAAACTATTCTTATTACCAGACACTCCGCGAAAAGTTGCAATGGGCAGGAGCCAGAATTCGGTACAGTAATAATCACCGAAATTAAGGATGTTGTAGAGTTGAAACATTGGCAATCTAGCATTGCATTTTAAAATTGCAGCGATCGCAATCAGTAGGGTGGGCATAAAAGCATTTCAATTTATCCATTACCAAACCGACGCGATCGCTATGTATTTTAAACGCACAGCAACTTATTTCTTTTTCTCACCCTTCAGCTTTGCTGGTTTAGCTGACTCTGCAACTGCTTTTACAGTCAGCTTTTCCTGCTTCAATTGATTCTGCGATCGCTGTTTGGCTTCTATGGCTTGTTGGTAATCTGACTTGTATCGAATCGCCTTGTCATAAGATGCGATCGCTTCTTCATACCGCTTCACATTAAACAACGCATTGCCCCGACTGAACCAGCTTTCGTAGTGATCTGGCTTGATGGCAACGGCTCGATTATAAGACGCGATCGCTTCTTGATATTGTTTCAAATTATAAAGTAAATTACCTCGATTGTACCAAATGAGGTAATCATTTCGATTGAACTTTATCGCTTGGTTATAGGCAGCGATCGCTTCTTCATATCGTTGTAATTGATGTAGCGACCAACCAATCCCATACCATCCTTTAGAGTAATTTGGCTGAATTTTAGTGACTTGTTTATACGAGTCAATTGCATCTTTATATTGCTGCAAATTCACTAACGCATTACCTCGACTATGCCAAGCTTTGTAGTTATTGGGTTGAAATCTTACCGCCTTGTCATAAGATTCAATCGCGTCTTGATAACGTTGCAAGCTCATTAGGGAGTTACCCCGATTGTACCAAGCTTGGGAGTAGTCGGATTTGGATTCTACAGCTTTGTCATAAGACGCGATCGCTTCCTCGTATTTTTGCAAATTATGCAACGCCCAGCCCCTACTATGCCAAGCTTGATAGTAGTCTTGCTTAAATTGCACTGCCTTATCAAAAGATTCAATTGCTTCTTGATATTGCTGCAAATTAGTCATTGCTTCGCCGCGACCATTCCAAACTTCTAGTGAATTGGGATTAATAATTAAAGCCTTGTCGAAAGAAGCAATAGCCTCTTTGTATTGCTCCAATTTATCCAGTACATAGCCGCGACCTGCCCAAGCTTCAAAGGATTCTGGGCTAATCTGAATGGCTTTGTCATAAGCTTCAATTGCTTCTTTTGATTTTTTCAGATTGAAGAGAATTTGACCGCGACCATTCCACGCTTCTAGGTAGTCTGGTCTAATTTTAATTGCTTTGTCATAAGCATTGAGCGCTTCTTCATTCCGATTTAATTCCGAAAATGTCTTGCCTCGGTTATACAAGTCAGTCGCATTAGAAGAGTTAATAAAATTAACCATAAAAATTGCTACACCTGTTCCTAATCCTAAGACAATCGTTGAGATTAAAATTTTCCAGGGGAGCGAACGTGATTTTTTGTTTTTTTTCTGACTTGTAGGACGAACGGGTGATTTTACAGATGGTGCAACCATGATTGTGACACCCGTCGGTATCTTCAAATCTTTGAGAGCTTGCAATGCTTCAGCAGCAGATTGATAGCGCTGCCGAAAATCATAACGCACCATCTTGTCTAAAACATTTGCGAGAGGGGTGCTGACTGACGAATAGTTGCGCCAAATGATTTCACTCGTCTTGGAATCTTCTGGTAATTCGTTAGGAAATAAGCCGGTGAGCGCCTGAATTCCGATCATTCCTACCGCATAAATATCACTGCTTAATTTGGGGTTTCCGTTCGCTTGTTCGCTCGGTAAGTAGCCTGGAGTACCAATGGCAACAGTAAAGTTACTTGTCGCCCCATTAATTATTTGAGTGCTAATTCGTTTAACTGCACCAAAATCAATTAAAACTAACTTGTTATCTTGCTGACGTCTGATTAAATTACGAGGATTGATATCGCGGTGGATAACATTTTGTTGATGGACAAATTCTAATATTTCCAGAATCTCTTGTAACAGAGAAATCACTTCATCCTCAGATAGCGGCGGGGTTACTCCACTGCTACCGCCTGTAGGTAGTTCCTGGCTAAGATCGCCACCTTCAATGAATTCCTGAACCAGATAAAACTCTTGATTTTCCTCGAAGTAAGCGAAAAGTCGAGGAATCCGATCGTGATTCCCTAACTGGTGCAGAACTTTTGCTTCCGTCTCGAATAGGCGTCTCGCGGTTTGCAAAGTCTGGGGATCGGTTGCTTGAGGCTTGAGTAGCTTAACAACGCATCGAGGGGTGCCAGGAAGATACATATCTTGGGCAAGATAAGTTTGACCAAACCCTCCTCCTCCCAAGGAGTTAATGATTTGGTAGTGTCCTCCCAGTGTTTGTCCGATAACTAAGTTCATGTAGTTTCGTAGCCGTTAGCGTTAGGAAAGCGTCTTTGCAGAAAAATCGCGCAATCATTGAAATCGATTTTGGCACAGAAGAACTTGCCTAACTCCACCTACATAGGTGAAATCAATCCATCAGGTGATTTGATGCGATCGCTTCTCTGGACACACCGCAGCTTCCAGTCAACCCCCCATCGCGCGATCGCTCTCAGCTCAAACGTCTTTCTCAGGGTAGGCGATTGACTCTACCCATAGCAAGGGGATTGCTGGTGAGCTGAAACTTACTTTTGTCAATATGCAACCTGCCTCTTTTGATAAAAGTTAACCATAGGCACACAAATGATAAAAAAGTTTGTCTTTACTACTCTTCTAGCCTTTTCAGCGCCCGTCGCTATCTCCACGTTAGGTCTTGCCCAATCTAACCCCCCAAGCACACCGACCACACCAGGAGTAACAGCGGCGACCCCGTCGATTACACCAGCCGTACCACCCGCGACGCCACTACAGTGAACTGTAACGAGCGGTGTCGCCTAGCTGCATAGCACATATCACTGGCTTCCGGAAATAGATGTAAGTTGCTGAAAAAATTATCTAGATGTGTTTTGAAAATTCACTAGATAACGAGCTGGCAATTTACTCCATGATTGGAAAATTAGTAAAAGAGCGTTACCAAATTGTCCAACTCTTGATATCTGGAGTTTTTGGACAGACTTATATTGCCGAAGACATTCACCAAACAGGCAACCCAAAATACGTTGTCAAACACTTTAGTCTTGCAAGTTTAGACCCCCACAGTTTGAAAAGTGCAAGGCGTCGGTTCCTCAGCGAAACAGAAATCTTGACAAAACTTGGCAACCATGCCCGAATTCCCCATCTGTTGGACTCCTTTGAAGAAAACCAAGAATTCTATTTGGTACAAGAATTTATTCAAGGACATCAGCTGAGTGCGGAACTGCCAATGAGCCAAGGTTGCGTCAAACGCTGGACGGAAACCGAAGTTGTTGAAATGCTGCAAGAAGTCTTGCGTATCCTGGCATTTGTTCACAGTCACGGCATCATTCATGGCGACCTCAAACCGAACAATTTAGTCAGACGCGCCGAGGATGGCAAGTTATTTTTAGTAGATTTTGGTGCAGCGCAGCCACAGCATTCAACTCCCGATCTAGCACAGAGCAACACGACCTTGGCTGTTGGTGGTTTAGGCTACATTCCCTCAGAGCAACTCATCGGACATCCCCGCCGGAATAGCGATATTTATGCTTTGGGAGTGATTGGCATCCAAGCATTAACCGGCGTGGAACCTGCACAATTAAAAGCAGATCCTGAGACGGGTGAGCTGATCTGGCAGCACCTTTTTATCAGCAGTCCCTCAATGCGTCTCCTGAGCGATCGCTTAGTTTCTGTCCTAAACAAGATGGTACGCTACCACTTCAAAAGCCGCTACCAGTCGGCTTCGGAGGTACTGCAAGCCCTCCAGTCGTTAGACGGAAGCCAGAAATCAGTAGTAAAGACAACCAATCAGCCACCCGTACAGAAGGCAGTCGTTCATCGTCAAAAAAAAGAAACTCAAAAAGCCACAATTAAAGAATTTCCACTTCAAAACTCAAGTAAAGCCGAGGGAAATACTCGCTCTTACAAACCTCAACATTCTCCTATACTGACTGGACTTGGAATTGGGATTGCGGCGAATAGTTTGGTGATAACCGGCGGACTTTATTCTCTGCTGAATGCTTTTCCGTCAGAGTCTTCATCAGACATTTTAGTTACAGCGCAGGAGAAATATCAGACGGGAGATTTCCAAAGCGCGATCGCCCTGGCAAAATCCATTCCCGCAAAAAGCCCCATCTATCCAGAAGCTCAAGCCACCGCGCGCGAGTGGAGCCAAGAGTGGCATACCGCTGCCGCTCAATTTCAAGCCGCCGAACAAGCATTTAAGGAAAGCCGGTGGTTAGATATGCTAGAGGCAGCTCGTAAGATTCCAAAAATTTCCTACTGGCAAAAAAAGATAGAGCCACTTGTTCAGAAAGCTCAACCCAAAATTGAAGCAGAATCTCAACAATTATTAAAAAAAGCCTACGAGCGAGCAACAGAAAAAGACTTTACCAGCGCCCTAAACTATCTCAAACTAATTCCCAAAGAAACGCCTGCTGGGGCAAAAATTCAACCAAAGATTGCAGAATATACACAAAAGCAACATATCAAAGCTGATTATTTGTTACAACAAGCCTACGAGCGGGCATTTGTAACAGACTTTGCGGGTGCGTTAAATTATCTGCAACAGATTTCCCAAGACACTCCTACCTATGCGAGAGCTTTAGCCAAGAGTGCGGAGTATACCGAAAAGCAGCATCTCCAAGCTGAAGCCGAAAAAAAGGCGGAAGCCGAAAAAGCTGCCCAATCTGCTTCCCAGACTTCAGCAGAGCGCCAAGATGCATCCAGAAGCAGGGAAGTCGGTGCAACGTATCGACGAGATATGAACCCTGGTAGCCGCCTCCAAGAAGTTACCCTAAGACTCATTCCCTTTTAACTGAGGGAATGGGTAATTATAGCGGTTCGAAGTTATCCTAAGACTCATTCCCTTTTAACTGAGGGAATGGGTAATTATAGCGGTTCAAGGGTTGAGTCAAGTAAGAACCGCTATAGTTGGTAATCTGATATCTTGCACCAACTCGATAACCAGCCCGGAACTCAAGTTCCACAGCTTATAGCGAAAGTCCTCTGAAGAGGACTAATAAGGAGTTTCAGTCCATTTTAATGGACTTGGGCTATTAGCCAGTGATTTGAATCGCTGGCGGGTTAACAGCGTAGGTGCAAGATATGAGTAATTGATCCAGGACTTACGCAACATCACCACATAGTGTGGGCAACCACAGGGGGATTGAACCCGAAAAAACGCTATATGTATAAGCTTTGCGTAAGTCCTGCGATCTTCTCCCCGGCTCCCTTGCTCCCTCTGTAGTCTGTTGCAACTTGGACTTCAGCTATTAGCCAGTGATTTGAATCGCTGGCGGGTTAACAGAGTCGGTGCAAGATATGAGTAATTGATCTTCTCCCCGGCTCCCTTGCTCCCTCTGTAGTCTGTTGCAACTGGTTCTGTTTTAAGGCTACGTTAAGAGAAGGTTTTCCACAGCTGGGCTGCAATGAGTGAAAAGAACGAAGGTATAAAAATTCTTAGCGATAACCGGCAAGCCCGTTTCCTCTATGAAATTTTGGAAACCTATGAGGCGGGAATGGAGTTAACTGGCACCGAGGTCAAATCGATTCGTCTGGGTCAGGCCAATCTACGAGATGGCTATGCCCTGATTCGCGATGGTGAGATATGGCTGCTGAACGTCCACATTTCACCCTACAAGGGCATCGGCGCGTTTTTCAACCATGACCCCCGTCGCACTCGCAAATTGCTGCTGCACCGCCAAGAAATCCGCAAGCTGATTGGCAAGGTGGAACAGCAAGGCTTAACGTTAGTACCCCTGAAGATGTATTTGAAGGGGGGTTGGATTAAAGTTACTTTGGGTCTTGGCAAAGGTAAAAAGCTGCACGACAAGCGCGAAGACATCAAGCGGCGCGATGATAAGCGCGATATGGAACGGGCGATGAAAAATTACTAATGGGATCGGGCAGTCAAGGCGGATCTGGCAAAATTTGCTTTACATTTCGATTCCCCCAACCCCGCGATCAATTGGGGGACAAAAGACGAATCGCAAGTGAAGCGTCAACAAGCCTGAATTGGGATGAAGTGCTAGTCCCCAACTACCAGAAGCGTCACTCAAAATTAACAGGGCTTACGCAAGATCACCATATCTGAGGGCGAACCGACAGGTCGGCGCTTCGCTATCGCAGGGGGATTGAACCGACAAGAACGCTATATGTGTAAGCTTTGCGTAAGTCCTGATTAATTTTGGCTGTGTGTCTCATCTCGTCGATAAGGAATACCGTTCACTTCTAAAGTTGGATTGGAGAAGCTGTAGTTTTCCAGCTCTCGAACATCGTCATCAATATAGAAAATGGCTTGAATGGGACCGTAGCGCTCTCGAATCGCCAACTCAATGCGCTCGGCAATTAGAGAAGCAATCCCCATAAACTCTGGATGCAGAATTAGATGCATCTGCACCAACACTAAACGCCCGACAATTCCTCGTGACTCAATCTGGTAACAGTGGGTGACGCCCCCAACCTGACGGGCAATTTGGGCCAAAACTTCAGGAGCGATCGCAGTCTGCTGCACCATCAGCGGTAACTGCCAATTCACTACGTACCAACAACTTCTGGCGGCTAGAAGGACTAAAAAAACTGCCAGCATCACGTCGAGCCAGAAGAAACCCCACATCACTCCTACGAAGCCTGCTAACACTAAGATGGTCAGCCCCACATCCTTTAACAACTGAATGGCATTAAAACGCACAGCAGGGCTATTTAAAACTCTGGCTTGGTACACGCCCATGAGCGCCAGGGCAAGGGTCGTGGCGACAACCACTCCCAGCAATTGAATCAGGGGTAGACTCACATCGGTGGGAAACGGGAGATCGACAACCCTGGTCGCAGCGGCTAGCTGTTGGGCGGACATTCCCAGCAAATTTAAGCAGGCAAAGCCCAAAAAAGCTACGAGCAGAAGCGTTGCCACGCTTTCCAGTTTGCTATGACCATGCACTTCCCGCCCTGCTAGACGGTCGGGTGCGGCAGTGACCAGCAAACTCAACAAGATACTAAAGCTGGTAATCAGGGTGTGCAGCGACTCCGCTAACAGACTGAGCGATCGCGTTGTCCAACCTGCTGAAACTTTAACTGATAAAACGAACAAGGTGAGCCAAAGCGTCGCAAATAAAACCCGACGACTGGCGCGATAGCGATTCTTTGCCTCGGTCATAGTCTTTTAAGGAGTTATTAGTTTTTGGTTGTTAGTGTTTAGAGGTTTGGTTACTCTAGCAACGAACAACGAACAACGAACAACTCATGTCAAACCCTTCTTTTTCTAACCAGGTAGTTGAGGTAAGCTCTCCCCATTTAGATGCCAAGGCGATTCGATTATTAGTTTTAGATATTGATGGCACGATTGCCGGTGTATCCAACACTATCAGAGAACCTGTACTTCGGGCAATTCGTGCCGTTCAAGCAAAGGGTATTCACATTGCGATCGCTACAGGTCGGATGTATCGTTCTGCTTTGCGCTTCCATCAAGATGTTGGCTCCACGTTGCCGGTGATGGCTTATCAAGGTGCTTGGATTCAAGACCCCGTCACCCAGCAATTTCTCCGTCACTTGCCCGTTTCTAAGCTAATGGTATTGCAATTGTTGGAATACTTTGAGGAGCCGGAATGGCGATCGCTACTTTCCGTCCACTTCTACATCAACGATCAGCTGTATGTCAGAGAACTGACATCAGCAACCAAAGCTTACTCACAACGCTCTGGCATCCAGCCTATCGTGGTTGGCGACCTGCGTAACGCCCTCTCCATTGCTGAACCGACGAAAGTTTTGGCGCTATGTGACGACACTACCGTGATTGACAATTTGCTGGGGACGTTGCGAAAGCGTTACACCCCAGCCGAACTTTACCTGACAACCTCTGTCGCGACTTTCTTTGAAGCGACTCACCCCAGTGTGAATAAAGGAACGGCAGTGCGTTACTTAGCTGAAGAGATATTAGGACTAGACGCCGCTAATGTGATGGCGATTGGCGATAACTTTAATGATTTGGAGATGCTTGAATACGCTGGGATTGGTGTAGCGATGGGGAATGCACCCGCAGATGTTCAAGCGATCGCGCAGTGGGTGGCTCCTAGTGTGGAGAAAGATGGTGCCGCCGCTGCCATTGAAATGTTTTTACTTTAAAACCCTTTAGATCAGAAAGAGGACCGACGACTGGCCGTGTTTCGTCTCGGTCCTCTCACTGGTTCGCTCCTCACACAAGAGCAATAATATTTCATATCATTCCATTTGTCTAGTGCTTTTTATAAAATTTTCTAACTAGGGGTAGACGATGGTGAGACTAAAGTTCTATGGGTGCCAAAATGCCCAGCCTGTCTTGCAAGAGTAATTTCAAAATTGAGCGAGTTACTCCCACTAACCCCAATCTTGCCTGCGCCAGATGGGGCGTCTGAGTCTTGACTTCGCCAAAAATGCGACATTCACTGTAAAAGGTTTCAAAAGCCTGACTCGCATCAAACGCCCGTTTTACCCACTTAGGTTGATTCATGCCCCCCAGTTCATCTAGCAACTCCAGCAACAGGGCAATCAAGCGGCGTTCTGCTGGATGAACCAACTGGAGTTGCCCGTCCGCAGTCAGCCAAGGAATTGGCTCTGGGTAGACTAGCATCAGCGCCAGCGAGTCATTGAGCTGGATTAGATTCTCCCGATGCCCTAAGCGCAGCAAAGAGCAGCAACGGGCATGAATGTACTGTACTTTTGAAAGACTTGATAAGGGTTGGGGACAACTAATCGGTAATGGGTAATCGGTAATGGGTAATGAATAATTGGGAACTCCCTGGCTTTGACTCAGTTCCCCTGACACCAAAAGCTGCAACCAACGGGCTATTTCCGCATCGGTGAGTTGGAAATCAATGAAACCGGGAGGAATGACTTGAATTGTCAAATTTTGTAAACCCACCTTTCCCTGAGCGTCATCGACGCTAGCACAGAGATAGGCAGCTAGCTCAGTTGCAATCTCTAGTGCTGGCAGGTGCCAGAGAGCCGCAAGTTTGAGCGCTACACTCGACCTGTATAGGATGCCCGTACTCCCCTGAAATCGCTGGAGAGAGATTCCGGCAACAGTCATCAGCTCAGCACTCAACGGCACATTTTTCTCTGTCAGATGCGAAGCGATCGCGTCCTTGTCGAGAATGTATCTTTCTCTGTACAAACCGATAGCTGCTTGTAGCTGAATAAGCATCTGCTGCTTCAGAGATAGGCAATTAACAGCAGGTAAATTCACCTTCACACTCACTCCCTTTCAAAAACGTATTTCTCTTATCTAGTCTAGTTTTCTTGCCTCTACCTAAGGTTAGAACTTTCCCAGAAGAATATCTAACTCAAGCAGGCGCATGAGGAAGTATTTTTTGCTACCTTGTAATCCTGGTAAAATTTATAAAAGATCATCGCTGCCACTTATGCATTCACCATCCTCCACATCAGAGGTATCTCGACCCTTTTTAACCTGGCAACGGATTCTAGACTGGGCGCAGGAACACTACCGTTATCGGACTTTTAGTAAAGATGAGCGGATTCCAGCTAGACCAGGACTTTTGTATCTAGTCCAACGGGGTGCAGTCCGCTTAGTCGGCACGGCTCAAGTTAGTGCCAACACCAGTAGTTCCGCTGTTAAAGCCCTGCGTTTGAGTCCAGAAGAAGCTTTTTTAGGCTTCGTGGGTGCAGGACAACCGTTTGAAATTGTTGCCCAGTCACCGTTTACCCTTCAGGCTTATGCCCACGTCGATCAAACTTCTGTAGTTTGGATGTACTGGCATGACCTGGACAACTGGCCTCACTTCCGGCGCGAGGTATTTGATGCGTTTCGGTATCAGCACCAGCGCAAGCTACTGTGGCTGAGTACTCTGGGACAGCGACGGACAATCGATCGGCTGTTGGGATTCCTGACGCTGTTGATCGAAGAATTTGGCGAACCTCAAGATAGCGGTTACTGTCTACCATTTCCCCTGACTCATGCCCAAATTGGCAGTGCCATTGGTTCTACTCGCGTCACCGTGACTCGCTTAATGGGTAAGTTACGTCAAAAAGGATTAATCAGAACTCAAGGGGAGAGTTTGCTCTGTTTACCGGCGTCTGCTTTGAGTGCTAACAATAATTAGCTGTTTTGGGCGTATTGCCATCAGTTTGTTGTCCTTGCTATTGCTTGCTCATGGCTAGCAGCTGATTAAGGACGAAGCGGTACAAAATCGTAGCCGGTGCCTGAGGTGGTACCCGGTTGACTGCGGACTAAAATGACGGCAGCATTGCGATCGCCTGACGGTAAAAACCGGATGATGCCTGATGCCCCAGTAGTAGAAAAATCCGATGCCCTGAGGGCTGCTTGGACTCCAGTTCGGGTCGGATTGCGTTGCAAGGCTGCAATCAAAGCCCGCGTAGCGTCATAAGACAAAGCGGTGCGCCAATTTATATCGCCACCCCAAAGTTGTCTGGATTGGCGGGGAAACTCTGATGTCGAATCGCTATTGATATGCCAAGGCACTGCCAGCACCATCCCAACTGCTGCCTCACCTCCAACTTCCAAAGTCTTGGGCGTGTAAACATCATCTCCCCCCAAGAGAGTGAATCGTTTGCGATTCAGATGCACGACTTGCAGGGCTTTGTCTAAAGTCTCTGTATTCGCTGCTAACATTAGCACCTGGGCACCTTGAGCGATCGCTTGTTCAATACTCCTAGCAGCACTAAAACCGGGTTCGGATAAGTCAAACTCATTCGATACTTGTCCTCCTCCCAACGACACAGCAGTGACAAATTCCGATTTCAGCGATTGGCTATAGGCACTCCGAGAATTAAAGAAAACGGCTGCATTTTTCCGTTGCAATTTGTTGAGCATATATTCAGATAATGCCCTGGCTGCCACGTAGTCACTGGGAACAGTCCGAAAAACGTAGCGGCTAAAACCGGAAAGTTTAATTGAGGTGCTAGTCGGGGAAATGACGACTAATTTGCCATCATTATAAGTAGTTCCTGCCGCCAAAGTGACATCGCTGGAATAAGGACCGACAACACCCAACACGTCTGGATTATTGACCAATGTGGTAGCAATTTGTTTGGCAATTTCTGGATTATTGTCGTCATTAGCGATCGCTACTTTCAACGGAATTCCTTTAATTCCCCCGGCTTGATTAATTTCAGTTTGAGCTTGAGCGACACCGCGCAACATCTCTAAAGCTCCATTAATATCGTTGCCAATCGGTACAGAGACTGCAATGGTGTAGCTGATTTGCTTGCCAATCCGGGCATTGTTGAGATAAATTAAAGCCTCTGGATCGTTGCGATTCGCTTGCAGAGATGATTGTAGCTTAGCGATCGCGCCAGCAAAATCCCCACTTGCAAAGGCTTGCACCCCGGCTTGTTTATCCGAGTTCGTGTTAGCCGCAACTAAAATTTTTTCCCCTACACTAATCCGAGCGCTTATAGAACCTGGTGCTATAGGCACTTGACTTGATTGCACCGAATCGGGTTTTTCCGGAGCAATTGGCGTACCGGAATTGCTCTTGAACCACCAATAACCAGTCCCCAAAAGACCTGCTGTAATGAATAGTGACAGAACAAGAACCGTTGTTTCGTTTTTATGGGACATGGATGGTTAAGCAGGAAGAAATAGGGCTTATTGATAAGTCTAATTAAATTCTTTTTAGGCGTTAAAAATTTTATTTTAAATCGCCTCTCAAACCAGAGTAATTAATCGCTAACAGCAATTGATTAGCGGAGTCTGACAAATCCAGCCTCAGAAATCAGTTGCTGTCCTTGTTCTATCTGCAACAAATTCGCATAAGCTTCACCAGCTTGCTGTTCTCTCTGACCATTCTGTTTAACAATCACAAACAGCTTACGAGTCAGGGGGTACTGACCCGTTTGGAAAGCCTTAATGTTCAGCTGATTGCGTTGACCAGGGCACGTTTGAAGCGGCACAAAAGGCTCTTGGTAAGGCGTTACAAATTCACCCGTTCTTCGCCCAACTGGCAAAGACTTGATGCTACATTGTGGCACCACTTCTGGCGCAGAAGCAAAGTAAATTCCCCCAGGACTACCACCAAGTTTTTGCAGTGCTTGAGTCGTGGTGGAGACAAATTCAACATTGGCACCAAAAGGTTGACCGTTCAAGACTTCTTCAACAAACAGTTCCACCGTCCCCCCGGCATTAAGGGAACGAGAATACGGCTTAATGGGGATATCCGGACCGCCTAATTCTTTCCAGTTCGTAATCTTACCCGTGTAGATAGATTTCAGCTGATCTAAGGTCAAACCTGGAATATTCAGGTTTGGGTTAACAGCGACTGCCAATCCATCAATCGCGATCGCAATTTCTTTGAGACCGAACCCTCGCTGCTGTGCCTGGTTATACTCGGCAGGAAGAATCGGTCGGGAGGATTGGGCGAAGTCAATTTTCCCGTCTAGTAACATTTTGATGCCAGCGCCAGAGCTAGCAGAGCCGGTATTTGGCTCAACATAGCGCAGCCGAAACTCAGGTCGCGCCGCTTGCATACGAGAGTCTACTGCGAGTCGAATCGGTGCCCAAGAGGTGCTGCCACCATAGCTAAACAGCCCAGTGGGAACCTTCTGCACTTCGGGAAAGCCTTCACCCGTGGATGGTGTCGAACTATAGGGCTGATCCCGGTTGTTGGCAGCAGAATCACTGGGATTGGTGGTTTTGTTTAAACCACCAAGGTCAACACCAGATCGTTTGGTAAACCACCAAAAGCCACCGCCCAATAAGGCAGTAGTGAGCAGGAGAGCTAAGACTAGAACCGTGGTTTCGTTTTTTTGGGACATAACCGCTTGCAAGTTTGTCAACAATGCTGACCTGTTCAAGGTCATAGCATAAATTGGTGGTTGCCAAAGGAGCGATTTGCTCAGCGGATGCTGACAAATCCAGCCTTGCTAATCAAGTCCTGACCCTGAGCCGTTAGCAACAATTTGGCATAAGCTTCGCCTGCCTGCTGGTCGATTTGACCATTTTGTTTGACAATTACAAACAATCTCCGGGTAATTGGGTATTGACCGCTTTGAAAGGCAGCAGCGTTTAGCTGGTTGCGCTGGCTTGGACATTGGGAAAGAGGTACGAAAGGCTCCTGATAAGGGGGCACCCATTCATTGGAGTTCCGACCCAGCGGCAGCGGTTTAACGGTACACTGACCGACCACTTCCGGAGCCGAGGCGTAGTAGATGCCGCCAGGATTATCAGCGACTTGTCTCAGGGCTTCGGTCGTCGTGCCGATAAACTGAACATTGGCACCAAAGTTCTGCCCCCCTAAAACATTTTCGGCAAAAAATTCAATGGTGCCTCCTTCTTCTATCCGGCGAGAGTAAGGCGTGATGGGGAGATTCAAGCCACCGACTTGATTCCAATTAGTAATTTTGCCGGTATAAATGTCTTTAAGCTGGGTAATGGTCAGACCGGGAATATTCAGGTTTGGGTGAACGGCGAGGGCAATTCCATCAATCGCTACTGGTATTTCTTTGAGAGTAAAGCCTCTGGCTTGAGCCTGCTGATATTCCTCATCTTTGATGGAGCGAGAAGATTGAGAAAAAGCCAGCTGGTTGTTTAACAGCATTTTGATGCCACTGCCAGAACCGGGGGCACCAGTCGTGGGGTCGGTGTAGCGTAGCACAAACTTAGGCCAGACAGTTTGAATGTCTGAGTCTACTTCTTTACGAATAGGTGCCCAAGTTGTGCTGCCACCGTAGCTAAAAAGTCCCGATGGAACGCCTTGTAACTGAGCAAAAGTTTCCCCTGTGGATTGTGTAGATTGGTTGGTTGGATTAGACCGCAAACCTCCTAAATCAACGCCTGACCGATTCGTAAACCACCAAAACCCGCCGCCCAGCAACCCCAAGGTTAATAGGAGAGCTAAGACCAGAACCGGGGTTTCGTTCTTTTGAGACATTATGGTTACTCAGGAAGCTCACGATTAGCTTAGAGAAAATTAGCAAGTAATTTATAAATTAGGCGAAATAGAGCAGTCACTGCGATCGCGCCTGCTCCAGCTAACATAGCCACAAAGACGACCAACTGAAGGGTAAACCCGTCTCGCAAGGCGGGAAAGAACAGCATAATCGCCAGCGTTATTCCCGCAATAATCAATAAATCAAATTTTTCAATAACGCGGCGGTATTGGGCAAACAGCAGACCCCCAATCGTCATCCCCAATAATCCAATGCTTAGCCCTGGGGATGACAGCAAACTGCCCAAAGCAATAAACAATAATCCACCTTCAAACCCAGTAAAAGCTGCCCCTCCTAAAACCTCCAGTAGAGAAAATCTGCGTCGAGACGAGGGTTGAGAAATGGGGGCGGGCGGCTGGGGAGTAGGGACTGGAGTTGGAGGAGAGGTGGCGGCTGGAGCAGGGACGCGGGGGGGCATCTGAGCTGGTACCGGAGGCGGAGGTGACGGTGATGAAGGAGTGAGGGCGTGCAGCACTTCATCAGCGGACTGAAAACGTTGATTTGGTGCAGGCAATAGCATCTGGTCTAAAATATCGGCGAAGCGATTCCACTCTCTGGCTACTGCAATGCTTGCGCTCGCAGTCACATGAGGTCTCCAATTCCACTGGTTTTTGTAGACATCAAATAACTCGGTTGGCTGCTTGCCCGTGAGTAGGATAATGCAAGTCACCGCCAGAGCATACAAATCCGTTGAGGGATACACTTGACCCCCAGCCATTTGCTCTGGCGGTGCAAATCCCATTGAATAAATTCCGGTTGACGATCCACCAGGCGTTGCCTTCGTCACCTGCTTAACAGCACCAAAATCTAACAGATAAAGCCGACCATTGCGATCGCGCATAATGTTGGAGAGCTTGATATCTCGGTGGATGGAGCCACTATTATGGACAAACTTTAGTACCGGGAGGATTTCTCGCAGCAAGAACAACACCTCGTCTTGGGAGAACTTCCCCTTCTGCGCCAGTTCCTCTTCCAAGTTATGCCCATCAATGAATTCCTGCACCAGATAGAAAAACTTGTCTTGCTTTCCTGGTTGGATGCTGGGGACTGTGATATCAAAGAAAGCAAATAAGTCGGGAATTTGAGGATGGCTGCCCAGTTCTTCTAAAACTTCTCCTTCCCGTGCAAATAGATTTTGGGCAATTTGTAGCTGCGGCGGCGTTAAATCTCCCGCAGGCTGAAACTGTTTGACTACGCATCGGCGCATTCCAGGCGTGCGGCGATCGCGTGCCAAAAACGCCGCCCCAAATCCCCCACGTCCTAACAGCTTTGTCGATAGATACCGACCATCTAAAATCAGATGCATTCCACAGGCGGTGCAATACTTCTGCTGCACCGTTTTGACAAGGTTGTTGTCATCAAGATCGGCAAAAAAATTCAGGGGGCGAGGGCAGCCGGGACGGGTGCAGTAAATTTCCATGAGGGCTAATCGAGCGTTGGTAATTGCTAATTGTTCAAGAGCTATTAGCCATACTTCTATTAGCTATTAGCAACTAACAACTGGCTAAAACTGAAATTAACTGCCTGCGGAGTTAGGAGCAGCTGCCTTGAACCCATCTGCTTCTATTGGAGATGACGCTTCCATTTCCTTTGCCCATCCGGGGGAGGCAAAGGCGGGTAAAATTTCTTGGCTAAAAGCTTCTGCTGCTTTGGAGCGGTAGCGATTGGGGTTAACAATCACCCACAGCATCCGCTTGACCACCACCTCTTCAATTTTTGCGTAGTGGAGGATGCCCATTTGCAGCTCTTTTTCGATCGCCGATAGGGAGACAAACGCCGCCCCAAGTCCTGCCTGCACGGCATTTTTAATTGCCTCAATCGAGTTGAGTTCCATCTCTATTTTGAGGCGTCGGGTATCGATGCCGCAGCGGGTTAGCACTTGGTCAATTACCTTGCGAATGGTGGATTGGGAGTCTAAGGCAATGAACTGCAATTTGTAAAGGTCGTCTTTCTGGATAGTACCGATTTTGGAGAGGGGATGTAAGGCTGGCAAGATCAGCGCTAGTTCATCTTCAGCATAAGGAATAATTTTTAATGCTTCTTGTAGTTCGGAAGGAACCTCTCCCCCGATGATTGCCAGGTCAACTTGCCCGTTGGCGATACTCCACGCCGTGCGGCGCGTCGAGTGAACGTGCAATTGCACCGCCACATCTGGATACTGCTGGCGGAACATCCCAATCATTCGGGGCAGTAGGTAGGTTCCTGTTGTCTGTGAAGCTCCTATAATCAGGGTGCCACCCTGGAGATTTTGCAAGTCTTCAATGGCGCGGCAGGTTTCTTGACAAAGCGTCAGGATTTTTTCGCCGTAGCTGAGAAGTAGGTGCCCTGCTTCCGTCAGTTGTGCCCTGCGTCCTCCCCGGTCAAACAACGGCACATCCAACTGCCGCTCTAAGTTTTGGACTTGTAGGCTGACAGCGGGTTGGGAGACGTACAGGCTATCGGCGGCACGCTTGAAGCTTCCCTCGGCAGCGATCGCTTTAAGAATGCGGAGTTGGTCTAAAGTGAAAGGAAGGTCAGACATACAGGCTTTACCTGAAAAGGGAAAGGAGCGACTGAGGCATAAAGCTCGGCGATCTGTTAGCTTTTTGTCGGTTGTCAGTTGTCAGTTGTCAGTTGTTGGTTGCTGCTGACATTTGACCGATGACCCATCACCAATGACCGAAGGATCGCTAAGCGCTCTCTTGCGAGAGATAGGGCTTAACTCAAGCGATTGATAGCCCACTTCGTTGTAAAGCCTCTCAGTCATCGACAGTAACACAACACGAGATCAAGTCTCTCAGGGAATACTTGGGGGGTCTATTTTCTACTGGAAATTACGTAAAAGTTTATGAATTTCTTTGGCGTTCTGACTCCTAGCCACTACACAATGCTAGGACTGCTTTTAGGGTTTGCGATCGCTCACAGTGGTCTCGCCGCACTGCGTCCTTGGGGCGAAAAAAAAATCGGTCCCCGACTCTACCGCATCCTATTTGCCCTCGTCAGTCTTCCCCTAGCGGTGGTGTTGATCGTTTATTTCATTAATCATCGTTATGATGGGCTACAACTGTGGCAAGTTCAGGGCGTCCCTGGCGTCCAGTCGGTTGTGTGGGTACTTTCGGTGATCTCGTTTCTGTTTCTTTATCCAGCGACTTTCAACTTGTTGGAAATTGCCGCCATCGAAAAGCCTCAAGTGCATCTTTACGAAACTGGCATTATCCGCATCACCAGGCATCCCCAAATGGTCGGACAGGTGATTTGGTGTATTGCCCATACGCTTTGGATTGGCACGACTTTTACTCTCTTAACTTCAGTGGGGCTAGTGCTGCATCATTTATTCGCAGTTTGGCATGGCGATCGCCGTCTTTTAGATCGCTATGGGGAAGCTTTTGAAGCAGTGAAAGTTCGCACCTCCGTTGTCCCCTTCCAGGCGCTCCTGCAAGGGCGTCAAACCCTGAAATGGCAGGAGTTTCTCCGCCCTGCCTATCTGGGGGTCACTGCTTTCATTCTGCTGTTGTGGTGGGCGCACCCTTGGTTGATCCAGGCGACAGCTCGTGTCAGATGGTAGTTCCGCAATTATGCTGAGCCACGCGATCCCAAATGGATGTAGCATGATCCCAAATAACTTTCAGCTTAATTACGCTCTGGTTCTACCGTCTTAGCGTCCCCATAGATGCCTAGACGTGTAGATACGCACTGGTGTACTGGTTGCGCTAGAGTAAGCTGAGAGAGTTTACTTCATTGTTGACTGCTTTACTTCCTCCTTTTGGCTGATTTTCAATAGTAAAAGCAAATAAAACTAGAGGAATCATGGTGCTTTCTGTTAGCGAACGGACGTTTACACAAGAAGTTTTAGAATCTTCCACCCCAGTTTTGGTTCATTTTTGGGCACCCTGGTGTGGATTATGTCGGCTGATTAACCCCCTGCTGACCAGAGTTCAATCAGAATGGGGCGAACAAGTCAAATTAGTCGGAATTAATGCCGATCAAAATTTAAAACTGGCGAATACTTATCGCCTCCAGAGTCTACCAACGATCATCCTGATTGAAAACGGCAAGGTGGTTCACCGCATTGATAGCTTTCAAGGACGGGATGATTTACGTATGGCGCTAGAAAAAATTATGGTAAGTTATTTGCCAAATTCTGCCTGAGATTGCTCTTCAGATACCCGGATGGTGGATAACTGGCGCGATCGCGTGAGTTATCCACCATCCAAGATAAACAGGACTTACGCAAAGCTTATACATATAGCGTTTTGTATGGGTAATCCCCCTGTGGTTGCCCTTACTATGTGGTGATGTTGCGTAAGTCCTGATAAATTTTTTTCGCTCCTGGTGACTTTTCAACCTGAATCCAACGCCCTACCCTTTTGTCAGCCCACCGATCCTCTCTATCGGTGGGTTTAATTTTGCTCACAAGTTCCTCGCTGTCTAAACTGTTAGTTATAAATACTTTAGAGACCGTCTGTGTCACAATGTAAACGGTCTTACCAAGTTAGTGAAGAAATATAAAGTAGGCGTCAGTGATGGAACTGCTCTATCAGTATGCCTGGATCATCCCAGTCCTGCCGCTAGCTGGGGCGATGCTGGTCGGTCTGGGACTAATCTCGATTAATCGATTTACCAACAGTCTGCGGCAGTTAAACGCCGTGGTTATAGTCTCCCTGCTAGGGGTGGCGATGGGTTTCTCCTTGGCGTTGCTCTGGAGTCAAATTCAAGGTCATGCTCCCTACACCCGTACCCTGGAGTGGGCAGCAGCGGGGAATTTTCACCTGAATATGGGCTACACGATTGACCACTTGACAGCCCTGATGCTGGTCATCGTGACGAGTGTTGCCTTCCTGGTGATGATCTACACCGATGGCTACATGGCTCACGATCCGGGGTATGTGCGCTTCTATGCCTATCTGAGCCTGTTTAGTTCCTCCATGTTGGGTCTGGTGGTCAGCCCAAACTTGGTACAGGTTTATATTTTCTGGGAACTGGTCGGGATGTGTTCTTACTTACTGATCGGATTCTGGTATGACCGGAAGGCAGCAGCGGATGCTTGCCAAAAGGCTTTTGTCGTCAACCGCGTCGGCGACTTCGGGCTGCTGTTAGGGATGCTGGGGCTGTACTGGGCGACGGGCAGCTTTGAATTCGACGTGATAGGCGATCGCCTGCAAGCATTTGTCGCATCAGGCTACCTGAGTACCGGCCTTGCCGCTCTGTTCGCCATCTTAGTGTTTATGGGGCCGGTGGCAAAATCTGCCCAGTTCCCGTTGCACGTCTGGCTACCAGACGCGATGGAAGGTCCTACCCCCATCAGCGCCCTGATTCACGCAGCAACGATGGTAGCAGCGGGCGTCTTCCTAATTGCGCGGATGTATCCCGTGTTTGAAGACATCCCAGTGGCAATGAACGTGATTGCCTGGACGGGTGCCTTTACCGCATTTTTGGGGGCAACCATTGCCATTACCCAAAACGACATCAAGAAGGGTCTAGCTTATTCCACCATGTCCCAACTGGGCTACATGGTAATGGCAATGGGCGTCGGTGCCTATACTGCCGGTCTATTTCACCTGATGACACACGCCTACTTCAAGGCGATGCTGTTTTTGGGTTCTGGTTCTGTGATTCACGGCATGGAATCAGTGGTGGGTCACGATCCCGCCTTGGCACAGGATATGCGGATGATGGGAGGACTGCGGAAGTATATGCCGATTACCTCCCTCACCTTTTTGGTCGGAACTCTGGCGATTAGTGGGATTCCACCTTTTGCTGGGTTTTGGTCGAAAGACGAAATCCTAGGAAGTGCTTTTGGCGCGAATCCGGCGCTGTGGGTCGTCGGCTGGCTGACGGCTGGAATGACTGCTTTCTATATGTTCCGGATGTACTTCCGGACGTTTGAGGGCAAATTCCGGGGGCATGAATCAGGCATCAAGCAGGAACTACTGGCGGCTGCTAAATCTCCCCAGGTCGAATTCGCTTTTGGCCCTGGGGCGATGGATACCAGAGAGTTGTCCTCCACAGCCCATGACAGTCACGATGACCACGCCCACAGCGAGTATCCCCACGAGTCACCGCTGACGATGACGCTGCCCCTGATCGTTCTGGCGGTGCCGTCGATGCTGATTGGTTTGGTAGGGACGCCTTTCCACAATTATTTTGAGGAATTCATTCACGCCCCCGGCGAACCAATCACCGAAGTGTTGGAAAAAGCCACTGAGTTTGATTTGACAGAATTTTTGATCATGGGGGGTAATTCGGTCGGAATTGCCTTGATTGGGATTACGCTGGCTTCTCTGATGTACTTGAGAGGCAAGATCGATCCGGCGGCGATCGCTGCCAAAATCCCCTTCCTTTACAAGCTGTCGCTCAACAAGTGGTATTTTGACGAAATCTATGACACTCTCTTCGTTCAAGGGTGCCGCCGCTTGGCGCGGCAAGTCATGGAAGTAGATTTCCGGGTGGTCGATGGCGCAGTCAACTTGACCGGCTTGGCGACGCTGTTGAGTGGTGAAAGTCTGAAATACTTTGAAACAGGTCGCGTCCAATTCTATGCTCTGATTGTATTTGGGGCGGTGCTAGTGGGCGTGGTTGTCTTTGGTGTGACTTAAATTTAGAAACCGTTCGCTGCGTGTTTCTACCCGCTGTCAACAAAAGATAAAAGGAAAAAGTTTTCAGCTTTTTCCTTTTTCCTTTTTAAGTACACTTACTCATAGCTGACAGCTAAACCTTATTGCTCACGATTTGATATCTCATGAATACAGCTAATTTTCCTTGGCTGACTTTTATCATCCTGTTCCCCATCGCGGCATCGCTGTTGATTCCGTTGGTGCCAGATAAAGATGGTAAGACGGTACGCTGGTACGCCCTAATTATTGGGCTGATTGATTTCGTGGTGATGGTTTATGCCTTCTATACTCAGTACGACTTTTCTAATCCCGGTCTGCAACTGGTGGAAAGTTACTCCTGGGTGCCCCAAATCGACTTAAAGTGGTCGGTGGGCGTGGATGGCTTGTCAATGCCGCTGGTATTGCTCACCGGCTTCATCACTACGCTGGCGACTTTGGCGGCGTGGCCCGTGACGTTTAAGCCGAAGCTGTTTTACTTTTTGCTCCTAGCGATGTACGGCGGTCAGATTGCCGTGTTTGCCGGTCAGGATATGCTGTTGTTTTTCCTGGTGTGGGAACTGGAACTGATTCCGGTGTACCTGCTGCTGGCAATTTGGGGCGGTAAGAAGCGTTTGTACGCGGCTACCAAGTTCATTCTTTATACGGCTGGCGGATCGCTGTTCATTTTAGTAGCCGCCTTGGCGATGGCGTTCTACGGCGATACCGTGACGTTTGATATGAGAGCGATCGCTGCCAAGGATTACCCTCTAACTTTCCAACTCTGGATCTATGCTGGGTTCCTGATTGCCTACGGCGTCAAACTGCCGATTATTCCCCTGCATACCTGGCTACCAGATGCTCACGGCGAAGCGACTGCGCCAGTGCATATGTTGCTGGCGGGAATTCTCCTGAAAATGGGCGGTTATGCTCTGATTCGGATGAATGCCCAGATGCTACCGGACGCTCATGCAGTGTTCGCGCCCGTTTTGGTGATTTTGGGCGTTACCAACATCATCTACGCCGCCCTGACCTCTTTTGCCCAGCGTAACCTGAAACGGAAAATCGCTTATTCCTCGATTTCCCACATGGGATTTGTGCTGATTGGGATTGCCACATTTACTGACCTGGGTTTGAGCGGTGCGGTGCTGCAAATGGTTTCCCACGGTTTGATTGGGGCAAGCTTGTTCTTCCTCGTGGGAGCCACTTACGACCGCACCCACACCCTGATGCTGGATGAAATGGGCGGCATCGGGCTGAGGATGAAAAAGATGTTTGCCATGTGGACTACTTGTGCCCTAGCGTCATTAGCATTGCCAGGGATGAGCGGATTTGTGGCAGAGTTGATGGTGTTTGTCGGCTTTGCGACCAGCGATGCTTATAACCCCACTTTCAAGGTGGTGGTGGTCTTTCTAGCCGCTGTTGGCGTGATTCTGACTCCCATTTACTTACTCTCGATGCTGCGGGAAATTTGCTACGGCCCGGAGAACAAGGAATTAGTGGAACACGAAGCCTTGATCGATGCGGAACCGCGAGAGGTGTTTATCATCGCCTGTCTGTTGGTGCCGATTATTGGTATTGGCTTGTATCCCAAAATTCTGACTGAGATTTACGACGCAACCACTTTGCAGCTGACGGCGCGACTGCGAGATTCAGTACCGACGCTGGCGAGTGGGCGACAGGTTCCGACACAGGCACAGGCGGATATTCCCCTGTTGTCATTGCGGGCACCAGAAATTGGCGATCGCTAGAAAATTAAAAGAGGAGGACTTACGCAGAGATCCCCCTAACCCCCGATAAATTGGGGGGAACCGGAAAAGTCCCCCAATTCATCGGGGGATGCAAGGGGGATCTGTGCGTAAGTCTAATCAATAATCCTTTTCGGGGCGGAATTAAATGTCCGCCCTTTTTGTTAATAATTAGTAATTAATTGGCGATTAGATCAAATTTGTGATTGCGGATGTAGGGGAATTTCTATCACAAATTCTGCCCCTTGACCGGGCGCTGAAATACATTTGAGTTGACCGCCGTGTTTTTCGACCACAATTTGGTAGCTAATCGACAAACCAAGCCCTGTGCCAATGCCAACTGGCTTGGTTGTGAAGAAAGGCTCGAAAAGTCGCTTTCTGACTTCCTCTGTCATTCCTGGCCCATTGTCGGCAATTTTGATCGCTACTCGGTTACTTGTAAGCACTTCGGTACGAATCCGAATCATGCAGGCGTTGGCTTTGATTTGTTCAAGCGATCGCTTTTTGTTGTACTCATCCAAAGCATCAATTGCATTGGTGAGAAGATTCATAAATACTTGGTTGAGCTGTCCCGGATAGCACTCTACTTCGGGTAGGTTGCTATATTCTTTGATTAGCTGGATAGGGGGATGCTCCGGTTTGGATTTGAGGCGATTTTGCAGAATTAGGAGCGTACTTTCGATACCTTCATGGATATCTACTTGTTTCATCTCGGCTTCGTCAAGGCGAGAGAAATTGCGTAAGCTACGCACAATCTCACAAATGCGCTCTGCCCCCACATTCATTGAAGAAAGTAATTTAGGCAAGTCTTCGATCAGAAAATCTAGGTCAATCGCAGCAATTTCGTCTTGAATTTCTGGCGTTGGATGAGGATATTGCTGTTGATACAGTTGTAGTAAACCAAGAATGTCTTGAGTGTATTCGTTCGCAGGGGCTAAATTGCCATAGATGAAGTTAACGGAATTATTGATTTCATGCGCTACTCCAGCAACTAGCTGACCCAAACTGGACATTTTTTCACTTTGAACGAGTTGGGACTGGGTAAGTTGGAGTTCCTGAAGTGTGGTTTCGAGCCGGGTGGCGTGCGCTTGAGCGATCGCAGCGGCTTCAAGAGTTTGAGTATAAAGTTCTGCTTGGTTAATGGCGATCGCGATTTGGTCACAAACCGCCGAGAGCAGTTCCACTTCATCGTCATGCCAAGTTCGGGGACTACTAAATTGACCGCAGGCAACTACACCGAGTTCACCCGTGCGAGTCATTATCGGAAAATTTAGTATAGAAGCGTACCCCAGCGATCGGAAGAATTGCCATGAATCGGGGTCGGTTAAAGCTTCAACATTATCCAAATGGATGATTTCTCGGTTTAAGAGTTGTCTGGCTGGGAAACTGGTTGGTTCCGCCGGATAGGAACCCAAAAAGCTAGGCAAATTGTCTACCTTCGCTTCATGCAATACATCCCAAATTGCCGACTCACCATCGGGACGATACCACATGAAAAGGCACTGCTCAATTTGCAGCAATCTGCGGATTTCCTGCACAGCTGTTTCCAGAATGGTATTGAGATCCAGCGAACTGCGAATTTGGCTAGCAAGACGGTTGAGTAGTTCTTCTCGCTGCGCTAGTTCTCGAAACCGAGTTTCTGATTGCCGCAAGGCTTCCTCAACCTGCTTGAGAGCGCTGATATTACTTGCTGTGCCGATAATTCGATAGATGCGACCCGCAGCATCCCGCAGTGGAGTTAAAGTGGTTAGCCAATAAGTGTCTACACCCTGCAAGGGAATGCAATCCTCATAGAAAGTACATTCCCCAGCGACGAGACATTTTGTATATCTCTGGTGCAAAGAATTACCCAAATCTGAACCAAATAGTTCTTGGGGAGTCTTGCCCTTAGCTTGGGCACTACTGATGCCAGTAACGAGCGCTATGGGTGGATTCCAGCTAAGGTAGCGAAAAACTCCTTGTGCGTCCACATCTAAAACAAAGATGGCGTTTTCCACGCCTTCGTAGATGGAATGGAAAAATTCCTCACTCTGGATCATCTCTGCCGACAGGATCAATCCACCCCTTTCACCGCTAGGGTGCTTCCAAGGATGCAGGCTCCACTTTACCGGCACGCAGGAACCGTCAGGGCAAACAAAGCTACTTTCCTGCGACTCCCCTAAACTCGCCCCAGTTAAAACTAGCTCAGCCTTGTGCCGCCATTGGTCGGGAAGGTGAGGAAAGACTTCGTAATGCGATCGCCCAATGATATTTTGGTCATCTAGCCCGTAATCGATTAGCCACTGACGAGAAGCGAGCAAGTAGCGCATCTGGCGATCGCACATCGCTACAGCAGCGGGTGTGTGTTGCAAAAATAGCCCGAACAGCTCTAAATTGTCTGAGGCGTTCATAGGTCGGCAAAGGCTCTTTTTGTAATGGCATTCTATATTGAGATATTTTTAAGGTTAAATGTCGTAAATATTGAAATATCCAATTATCCAAACATTCAAGGCATCCACTCTAGTACGATGCCAACCCGGCTATCTTTGTGTTGTCTGGCATTTTGCTTCTCAATGTCTGTCGATAAGCGCAGGTTACGGGTAAAGGCATAGCCTACCGAAAGCTTTGTGATACCGACTTCTTCATTCGTTGCTGGAGCAACCCAACTCTGAGTTAAGGAGATATCGGCTGCACCAGTGCGAGATAAAACTAACATCAGCCTAGCACCGACATTTAAGCCATTTGTTGAGTATCGGTCAGTTTCTAAATGCCGATAGCCCACGAGGGGGGCGATGTTGACGTAGCCGCCCAAGGGAAGTACATAGTAACGTAAATCTGCTCCATAAGCCTCGCGCTGACTATTGAACGCAGTCTGATAATCGCCGCTGACGGTTAAGCCGGTGCGACCAATAAACACGTCCTCCACACCAATATTGGCTCCCCCAGCTTGCCCAGATGAAGGAAACTGGGAGTAGCCGAGGCGCACCCTAGTCCGAAAGCTGGGGTCATTGCGAATTTCTTCTAACACATTCGGCACGTCTCGCCGCCAACGCTGCAAAACGGGACTATTTTCAATCATTTCTGGACTTAAATCCAACTCGCTAGCCTCTGGCTTGGGCGTTCCTGGCGGCTGGGTTTGAGTCTGGGTTTGAGCCTGGGTAGGCGAGATCCCCACCATTAAGCAAATGCTGATTGTTACTAGCCAGATGGGTCGTTGAAGGGTGTTTTGAGATAAATTCATTTCCAGCAAAAATCTTGAAGTTTCAACGCAGAGGTACGCAAAGGGAACAGCAGAGGTACGCAAAGGAAGATGGATCGTGACTCCTTTGCGTAAACCTCTGCGATCGCTTGGGTTTCAATTTCTAAAAAAAGTGGCTCTGCTTAGTGCAGAACCACTTTAGTTGAGGGAAGATGCTCAAAATTAGCGGGCTTTACCTTGCACAGAAGTCATATCAATCGGCTTGATTAGGTACAGGCGCACCAGCTGCCAAGCATTAGAAGCATAAAGGGGTAGCTTCTGGAAGAATTGCCGGAATTTGGGGGTGTTGGAGTTAGCGATCGCACTCAGCTTCTCATTATTGTTGATGCACACGTCTAGGCGCTCGTAAAATTCTGGTTTCTCTACATCCAGAATTACTGGGAATACCCGTCCTGCGGTTTCATTGGTTTTCTGAATTACGTGAATGTCATAATCCCGTGCATTCAGACCGAGTGTTGCATAGAATTTGGAACGCTGGATGTCGTTGAGATACATCGTCGCAAACACTGACAGCAGGAAGAAGCGACACCACAGCTTTGCCTTCCAATCATTCAAGAATTGGGGCTGCGCTCTCATTACGGCGTCGAAGAAGTCGCCGTGTCGGTTTTCATCCTGGCACCAGTTTTCAAAGAAGCGGAAGATGGGATAAATGCGGTCTTCGGGATGTGCTTCTAGGTGCCGATAAATGGTGATATACCGCCAATAGCCAATCTTCTCGGACAGATAGGTAGCGTAGAAGATAAATTTCGGCTTAAAGAAGGTGTATTTGTGATTCTTGGTCAGAAATCCCAAATCTAATGACAGATTGAAGTCTGACATCGCTTTATTCAGGAAGCCAGCATGACGAGCTTCATCCCGCGACATCAAGTTAAAGCCTTCTGCCAAAAGGGGGTTTTTGTCCTTCAACCTGCGTCCGAGTTCTTTGTAGAGTAGGAAGCCGGAAAATTCCGCCGTGCAGGAACGCTCTAGAAATTCAATGAATAACTGGCGCGTCTCCCCATCGATATGATCCCAGGATTGTTCAAACTCGGCATCCCGCACGAAGTGGTGACGGTTGTAGTCAGCGCGGAACTCTTCCAGAAGCGCCTTGAGTTCATCTTCATTTGGCGACAGATCCATCTTCGCCATTTCATCAAAGTCGGTGGTGTAGAACCGGGGCGTCAGTAGGGTTTCTTTCGCAGGTACTTTCACCCCTGGTCTTAATTCTTCAAAGCTGGGTTTTTTGAGGGAATCCACCATATTCTTTGTCTCTCTTGTTTCTCTTATTATTATGATTCCGTCGCTTTAACTCAAGGCTTGCGTTCCAGTCTACCAATCTACAGGAGAGCGATCGCACTTGTTACGTTAAGACTTGCTACACGCTGTCAAGTTTTGTGACATCTTGAGAGTTCTCGCTGCTCAATTCCTAGATGCAAGAGTTAAGAACAAAATTCTATGATTGAAGTTAGGACATCTCAAGCGCTAGGAATCTTATGAAGAACGTCTCGACTGCCTATGTTCTTTGGCTAGCTTGTTTGTTGTCCCCACCGATAGCGGGGCTGCATCGCCTGTACAATGGCAAAATTGGCACGGGTCTGCTGTGGCTGTTTACGTGGGGTTTGTTTGGCGTCGGGCAGTTCGTGGATTTATTCCTGATTCCCGGCATGGTGGAAGAACATAACGCCAACTCGCAAAACCGCTTGGGGGTATCCTCCACTGGCGTACCTCTATCGCCACCAGCGATCGCTCTTACCAAACAGGATCTTACCCGCGATCAACTGATGGTTAAACTTGTGAAAGCCGCTGCTGCTAGAGGTGGCAAACTTTCCGTTACCCAAGCGGTGATGGATACAGGTGTGAGCTTTGCCAAGGTAGAAGCCACCTTGAAAGAAATGCTCAAAAGTGGCTACGTCATGGTTGACAATCACCCAGAAACTGGCGTTGTCATTTATGAATTTATTGAGTTGTAATTGGTCATTAGTCATTAGTGATTATCTAATGACTAATGACTAATCACCTTCCCCGACTAATTTCTTTCCAGCCACTTTTGAGCATTCAACCGCTGCGTCACGCCAAACACCATTAAATCCAGCGTAATCTTGCGCTCATCGCACAAGAAAGGCTCAATTATACTGGGTCTAGAGCCTTCAAAACAGGAAAAAGCTCTTTGTTTTTGGATGTCTTCTTCGGGAAAATAAAGGTTAAAGTTCCGCTTTCCCCCTTGCCAGCTCCCGTTGACTTGCCAGCATTCTGAGCTTTCTTGAAGCGGTTTCTTGTCAAACTTCAGCTCTAAATTTTGGACGCCCTTTTTCTCAAGTGCTGTTTTCAAAGCTGGTAAATAGTCTTGTTGAATAAACTCAACAAAAGGCTTGTCTTCTACCGCAGGTGCCTTCTCTTTTTTAGCCGCTTTAGCAGCTGGCTTATCCCCTTCTGGCGACTCGTCCTTTTTAGCAGCTTTGGCACCTGTTGGCTTATCTGCTTTAGCAGCTTTGGCACCCGTTGGCTTATCCTCTTTAGCAGCTTGAGCGGTTTTTTGAACATCTGGTTGAACCTGAGCCGAGTCATCTGGGGTTGATGCCTCTGTAGAAGATTTCTCTCCAGCCGCATTCGGATTCACCTCTGGATTCACAGCTTCTGGAGCGGGTGCGTTTGCTGTCGGAATGTCGGTTGCTACGTCAGAATCCGTACTGGGAGCATTTTCTTCAGCCACACTAGGAGCCTGCTTGTCAACAGTGCTAGGAGCCACCTCTCCGGCGTCATTGTGATTCGTTTCTTCTGCCATTGGACTTATCCGCAAGTTGGTGATTTTTTTAAATGTATGCAGCGTGAATGGGGATAGGATTAAAAATCCCTATTCGGGATGGAAATCCTTTACTGCTCATCCTAGCTTGGATCAGCCTCCCGCCTGCGCTGCCACAATGCTCACCTCATCACCCTCATTTAGGGGTGTCTGAGTTCCTTCCAAAAAGCGGATGTCTTCGCTATTGACGTAGAAATTCACAAATCTACGTGGCTCACCATTTTCATCGCACAAACGCACTTTGATGCCAGGAAAGCTTTGCTCTAAGGATTCGAGCAATTCACTAATCGTACTGCCATTGCCTTGAATAGTGGCTTGATTGTTTGTAAGCTTCTGGAGAGGAGTAGGAACGAGAACTTTGACTGTCATAGTTAAAGATTATTCAGTAGTCATTCATCCGTAGTCATGAGTGATAAGTCATTAGCAACCCAGTAGGAACTAATGACTCATCACAAAAAACTGATAGCGATTAAACCAGGACTTGCTGCCAGTCGAGGCGTTCGAGTGTCCGAGAACGCTCTAATGCACGCTCGAAACTCTCCAGCTTCGCCTCAATTGTCAGGGGTTCCCCGATGTATCCTTGCACCGCTTCTTGGGTTTTCAGTCCGTTGCCGGTAATGTAAACAACGGTAGTTTCTTCGGGATCAATTTTACCCGCTTCTACCAATTTTTTCAGCACGGCGATTGTGGTGCCGCCAGCAGTTTCGGTAAAAATACCTTCGGTTTCAGCTAATAGCTTGATGCCGTCCACAATTTCAGTATCGTTGACTGATTCGATGTTGCCATTGGTTTTCCTGGCTACTTCTAGCGCATAAACCCCGTCGGCTGGGTTGCCAATGGCAATTGATTTGGCAATTGTATTCGGCTTCACGGGGGTTACGAAGTCGCGTCCTTCCCGATAAGCTTGGGCAATGGGGGAACAACCTTCGGCTTGGGCACCGCTGAAGCGGACGCTCTTATCAGCAACCAGTCCAACGTTGATAAATTCTTGGAATCCTTTGTAGATTTTGGTGAACAGAGAGCCAGATGCCAGCGGAGCGACGATATGATCCGGCAGTTTCCAGCCTAGCTGTTCTGCTACTTCGTAGCCGAGGGTTTTGGAACCTTCTGAGTAGTAGGGACGCAAATTTATATTGACAAATCCCCAACCTTGTGTATTAGCAACTTCGCAGCAGAGGCGGTTTACTTGGTCGTAGTTGCCCTGAACTGCCATGACGGTGGGACCGTAGATGAGTGTACCCAGAATTTTACCTGCTTCCAGGTCGGAGGGAATGAAGACGCAGCAGTCTAAACCGGCGTAGGCAGCGATCGCTGCGGTAGAATTCGCTAAATTACCCGTACTGGCGCAGGACACCGTAGTGAATCCTAACTCCTGCGCTCTTGTTAAAGCTACCGACACCACCCGATCTTTAAAGCTCAAGGTGGGCATATTGACGGCATCGTTTTTAATATAAAGATTTTTAATACCCAGACGACGAGCTAAGCGATGGGCTTTTACCAGTGGTGTCATGCCAGTTCCCACGTCAATCGGCGTTTCTGTGGCGACTGGCAAGAAGGAACGGTAGCGCCAAATTGAGTTTGGCCCTGCCTGAATGCTTTCACGAGTTACGGTGCGGCGCAGAGCATCGTAATCGTAGGTTACTTCCAGAGGGCCAAAACAGAACTCACAGACATGAGTTGCCTTGAGTTCGTATTCGGTGCCGCACTCTTTACACTTCAGCGCTCTAAAGGTTGCCGTTGTTGACTGGGTTGCCTGGATCATGGGTATTTACACTCCTTACGTCCGTCGTTCGGTTGATACTAACACAGGCAAAAATACCCGTCAAACATATCCGACTCTTTTAGTCGGGATTAAATGTTATTTAGGATACAAAATTTAGCCCTCAGTCTGAAGGCTGGGGCTATGCAAACGAACTCCGCAGTCGCAGATTTGAGAAAAAGAGGTAATTAAAGCGGATTTGGGATGAATTGGGATGAAAAGACCGAATTTCTTGCTTTTAACTTTTGCCTTTCCTAACCGCCGCTAACGGGGGGAATCAGCACGACTTCATCGCCATCATGCAGAATGGTGTCTGGTTCGACAAATTGAAAATTAACGCCAAAGCGAGTAATTTGACGCCATTTGTCAAGCTCTGGATGTTCGGAAGCAAATTTATTTAGTATCGCTGAAACGGCTGTATTTGGAGGGATTTTCAGCACCAGTTCTGAAACGCCATAAGCTTCTTGATAGGCGGCGAATAATTTGACGGTGACAGCGATCGCTTCAGTGGACATAGGAACTGATACTAGAGGGTGCTGGCATTAGATTAGCGCTTTAGCCGACCATCCGCTTTGTTAATACCCCCTAATCCAAAAAGCGATCGCACCCAAGAAAGGAAGAAATCGGGGCTTTTGGCTTCTTCAACATCCGCATCAGATGAATCAGATGCACTTTCTTCGATGTTTTCAGCGTTTTCTGCAAAGTTGAGGGGAATTGCCACGTTCAAGGGATCTTGTTGCACAGCCGCCAATGCTTGACCTACCGCCACGACAATCTGAGGTGCTAACTTAGCTTTAGCCCGTTGCTGCTGTAGATACCATCCTCTGGGACTGGTCGCATACAGGGCAGGCAGACGATTCAGGGCGTAGGCGATCGCTTGTGCTGGATTGATATACTTGACCAACTTTGGCGGTAGCTGCTGGAGTTGCCGGTGTACTTCTTGAGCAACTAGCAGTTCCATGACATTGCAGTAGGTTAGGGCTTGATTCGGTTGCATAATCTTCTTAAAGACCGGACTGGCGATCTCTGTAAAGAAGGACAGACTTCCCAGAAGGCGAGCGATCGCGTTAACGTTGCCATGTGCGATCGCGCTAGATTTGTCTGCAAAACAGCTAGTGGATATCACGATGATTCTGCTACTCGCACTATTACCTCGACCAATACTGGGATGCTGCTTGCCATACTCTCAGATTGCCAGAGACGCTTCAGCTTCACGGCTCACTTTTTTGCTGACTCTTTGGCTCAGTTTTCAGGGTACTGCTGCGATCGCTGCACCGAAAGGTGAGCCAGAATAAGCGAGAATTGTGATAAAGAGCTTAACGTATGGCGGGTTCCGAGAGAGCATCTGCACGCGGACTAGAAAGCGTTGATAAAGCCAGAAAAAGGAAAGGCTGGACAAAAACAATGACCGTTTCTTGGTGGCAGGCTGCCCTGACTACGCAAGCAACCTTGAAACGGTTTTGGCAGAAAAAACCCATTCAGCAAGAGACTTTTATTAATATTTGCGAAGCTGTCGGTATCGGCAACTGGAAGGAGATTGTTGATGCAGGTGCAGTTGAAGAACCAGAAGCGCGTGAGATGCCCATACTTGATTGGGGTGAAGCGCCTGATGTCTCTGGTTTCTATGGGCGCACAGAAGAACTGACTCTGCTTGAGAAATGGATTGTCGCCGATAATTGCCACCTAGTAACGCTGTTCGGCATGGGGGGAATTGGCAAAACAGCCCTGTCCGTGATGCTAGCCGAGCAAATTCAGAATGAGTTTAATTATTTCATCTGGCGATCGCTACGTTCTGCCCCATCATTAGAGGACCTTTTAGCAGACTTGCTCCGATTTCTTTCCAACGGGCAGTCAATCGATTTACCAAAAGATATTGGTCGCGGAATCTCCCAGCTAATTGAGTCTCTGCGATATCCCAAAGGGACGACTCTTTCCACGGGTTCGCACCGATGTCTGCTGATTTTGGATGAAGTCGAAACAATTCTAGGTGCTGGTCAAGCAACTGGGTACTATCGAGAAGGATATGAAGGCTACGGCGAACTATTCAGACGGGTGGGAAGAGAGCGCCACAACAGCTGCTTAATGCTAATCGGTCGGGAGCAACCTAATGAAGTTGCATTAATGCAGGGAGAAACCCCACTCGTTCGTTCATTACTCCTGTCCGATCTCAATGATACAGACGCTTGGCAAATATTTAGAGCCAAAGGTTTGTCAGACGAGAACCACTGGAAAAACCTTTTTCAAATCTATCGAGGGAATCCCTTAATTTTAAATATTATTGCCAGTTATATAAAAGCCTCCTTTGCTGGTAAAGTTTCTGATTTCCTAAAACTAGAAACGATTTTTTTAGGCGACATCCATCTAATTTTAGATACTTCCTGGCAACGATTATCAAATTTTCAAAAAGAAATAATGTTTAATTTAGCTACTAATCTCAATCCCAGCTCCATCCTTAAATTAAAAGGAGAAATCAATGTAAAGGTTTCAACTTCAGAAATTATGGAAGCGATTCAAGCATTAGAACGTCGTTCGCTGATAGAAAAGCAAATCGAAGGCAATGAAGTTATTTATACGCTTCAGCCAGTTGTGAGAAGGTATGTTAAAAGAAAGATTAATTAACGAGCGGTTGAACAATAAAGTTATTTGGCGCTATGGCAATCCTATTTAAGTTGTGCGCGAGTATTCGCCTTAGTGTAGAGACGCGATTAATCGCGTCTCTACAGGGAGAGTGCAAATCATTTAGGATTGCTATAGAAGTTATAATTCTATAACATTCCCACTCAAATCGGGATAGTGTGTTTGCCGTGAGTTATTGCATTAATCCCAACTGCCGCAATTTCAACGAACCAGGTAATCAAAGCACTTGTCCTGACTGTGGCTCCGAAAGTTTAGTGGAAGGGCGCTATCGGGTCATCCAACGTCTGGGCAAAGGAGGCTTTGGTCAAACCTTTGAGGTGGAGGACGTGCGTCGGGAAGGCACAAAAAAAGTCCTGAAAATTTTGCTCACTGATTATGAGAAGGCAATCTGCCTATTCCAGCGGGAAGCCGAAGTTCTAAAGAAGCTGAATCATCAAGGGATTCCCAAAGTAGAGGCAGATGGATACTTCCAGCTATGTCACCTAAATAGCGAAAAGCCCTTGCACTGCTTGGTGATGGAGAAAATTGAGGGGATAAACTTAAAAGAATGCTTGAGCAGTCGGAACCATCAACCTATCAGCCAAAAGCAAGCGATCGCCTGGTTGAAACAACTGGCAGAAATATTGCAGCAAGTTCATCAAAGCAACTATTTCCACCGGGATATTAAGCCGTCTAACATTATGCTGCGACCTGACAATCAACTGGTGTTGATTGATTTTGGCGCAGTCCGGGAAGCCACAGAAACCTACTTGCACAAGTTAGCCGGAAGGGATGGCACAGTAATTATTTCCCACGGCTATACACCCCCAGAACAAGCCGATGGTAGAGCTGTTTCCAAATCTGATTTCTATGCTTTGGGGCGCACCTTCATTCATTTGCTGACAGGCATACATCCCCACGATCTGCCTGAAAACCCCAAAACAGGTCAGTTGAATTGGCGAAACAGTGCCCCACAGGTTTCACCAGAGTTGGCAACTTTAATTAATGACCTGATGGCTCCCTTCTCAGGGAATCGACCTAATAATGCCCAAGAAATCGTGCAACGCTTAGAGGAAATTGAAACGCAAATCAACAGTTGTCGGCGGACACCACCTTCCGACGATACTCTTACTTTGCCTCCTGGCGACAATCGTTCAGACGAAGAACGTACAAGAATTTTGAACTCAGGAAATACAAAGCTTGTACTAATTCTAGTAATGAGTGCAATTCTTCTATCAGGAGTAGTAGCAGTAATCTATCGGTTCGCGATCCTGCCACCTCAGAAACCTCAGAAACTTTCGACAGCTACAGCTTGTGATTCAAAGCTTGAAGACGATTTAAGTTGTGGGGAAGAAGTTTTGATTCCAGGTCATGAAGTATCGTTTAAGCAACAGGGGGTACAAAAATTTGCCCGTGGTAAATATGCACAAGCCGTTAATTTACTAAATAAGGCACGGGACGAACAGCCAAGCGATCCTGAAACTTTAATTTACCTGAATAATGCCAGACTTGGAAAGCAAAAAGCTTACATAATCGCTGTGGTTGCTCCTATAGACAAAAGTCCAGACACAGCTATGGAAATTCTGCGAGGAGTCGCCCAAGCGCAGGAGGAAATCAATCAGGGGAAAAAGATTAATGGTGTTGGTCTTAGAGTAGTGATTGCAGATGATGCTAATAACCGCAATCAAGCTAGACAAATTGCAGAGAAACTGGTGTTGAAAGAGGATCTTCTAGCGGTCGTCGGTCACTATGCAAGTGAAGTGACGCTGGCAGCTATGCCTGTTTATCAAAAGCACGGGTTGGTAGTGATTTCTCCGGGTAGCACATCGGAAGAACTTTCACAATGGGGTACTATTCCCAATCATGTTTTCTTTCGCACTGTAGCTAATACGCAGGTGACTGCCAAATTTTTAACTAACTACCTAATTAAAGAAGCCCGTCAGAATACAGCAGCAATCTTTTACGCTCCGCAGAGCAGTTTCAGCCAATCTTTAAGAAATCAATTTCTACATAGCTTCACAAATAGCGGCAAAAAGGTAGTGATGGAGTTTGATTTGTCTAATCCTCTTTTCAATGCCGCTGCTGCGATCGCTCACGCAAAAAAACAAGGAGCTACAGCGTTTGCCGTATTTCCCGATGGTGGAACCACTACTTATGGCGTTGATAAAACCTTAAAGTTAATCAAAGCTAATCAGGGTCGTAATTGGATAGGGGGAGGCAGTACTCTCTACAATCCTGAGACTTTACAACTGTTAGGGAAAGATGCCTCAAACCGTTTCGTGGTAGTTGTACCTTGGCATCAAATGGACAGCCCCAACCAAGAATTTCCCCAGGCAGCTAGAAAGTTATGGAAAGGAGATGTAAGTTGGCGTACTGCTACGGCTTATGATGGAACTCTTGCCTTGATAAAGGCTTTAGAAAAACCAACACAATCATCACCGAGCCGTATTAGTGTACAACAGGTTTTAGCAGACACAAACTTCCAAGCCCAAGGAGCTACAGGTGTGATTAGTTTTCAAGGTGGCGATCGCAAAGAGCCTATTTCTACCCTAGTAAAAGTAGTGCCACCTAACTGTGCGACTGATAGTTACACCTTTGTACCTGTAGACTATCCCCCAGATAAAGTTAAGAATTTAGGAAATTGCAAACCGGAAAAATCATTTTGATTTCCAGGTCGCTAAAGCCTCAAAAAATCTGCTCTAAGCGGCGAAAATCTCGTTCTACTTCTGCCCAGAGAGAGCGATTGTGGGGGTCGGTTTTCAGGGCTTTTTTTAGATAAATTCTTGCCTTTTCCAGTTGCTTTTCAGCGATCAGCTGACGCCCCCAACGTTGATAAGCGATCGCTTGCCACTGACGCACTTCTGGATCTTCTGGCAGACGTTGAGCGAGTCCTTCGATGAGGGCGATCGCGCGGGGAAATCGGCGATTTTTCAGCAACTGCTGCAACTGCTGATAAGAACTCCACTTCAGCTGTTGCTCAATTATCGACAAGTCGGGAAGTTTTTGAACTGGCGTCTCTTTGCGAGTCACCTTCGTAACGGCGGGTTGAGGAGGCGGTGCAGCGGTCTGTTCTTGATGGGATACTTTCTCAACCGTCTCAGACTTATCTACCACGCCAAGTAGGAACTTGTAAGCCTCCGTCAACTCTATAAATTTATCCTGCGCTTGGCGATCGCCAGGATTTGCGTCGGGATGATACTGCCGTGCCAAACGTCGGTAAGACGCTTTAATTTCTGCAAAAGATGCCCCTGATCTTAACCCCAACACCCGGTAACAATCTGCGAGGTTCATCAGAGGAATCATCTAATCAATTAGTCTTTAATCTTTGTTGATAGTCGGGAGTTTATTTCTAGCCATTAGCTTTTAGCGGTTAGCTATTAGCTTTTGAGAATCTTGTCGGAAGCCCAAGTTTACAATTGCGGCTACCTACCCGTCAAGCAGCTAACAGCTAACAGCTAATCACTCATTACTTCGGACGTTCTTCGATAACACGGTCAATTAGACCGTATTCCTTCGCTTCTTGGGCAGACAGGAAAAAGTCACGATCCATGTCCTTCTCAATTTTCTCAATAGGCTGACCCGTCCGGTCAGCATAAATCTGATTCAGCTGGCGACGAATCCGCAGAATCTCTCTCGCCTCAATCTCAATATCTGTGGCTTGT
Source organism: Coleofasciculus sp. H7-2 (assembly GCF_042747725.1). NCBI lineage: Bacteria > Bacillati > Cyanobacteriota > Cyanophyceae > Coleofasciculales > Coleofasciculaceae > Coleofasciculus > Coleofasciculus sp. H7-2. Next base: position 47,743 of record NZ_JBHZGO010000064.1, on the reverse strand, counting down.
CCCCGCGTACCACCAGAAGGTTGGTGAATCATAATCCGCGAGTGAGGCAAAGCGAGACGTTTGCCTTTTGTCCCAGCGGTCAGCAGGAATGAACCCATTGATGCCGCTAAGCCTACACAAATCGTCACCACCTCTGATTTGATGTGCTGCATGGTATCATAAATCGCCATGCCAGACGTGACTACGCCACCCGGAGAGTTGATATAGAGATAGATGTCCTTGCCCGGATCTTCCGAATCCAGATAAAGCATCACGGCAATTATCTGGTTAGCCATTTCATCGTCAATGTCTTCGCCCAAGAAAATAATCCGTTCCCGGTAAAGGCGATCGTAGATGTTAATCCACTCGGTATATTGTCCCCCTGGCATCCGGTAGGGAACTCTAGGGTAGCCAATAGGCATGATGTAGAACTCCGTTCGTAAAAAGTGAAAATTGGTATCCAAAGAATTAAAAATGCAAAATTAAAAATTAAAAATGAAGACATTCAAATTTTTAATTTTTAATTTTTAATTCTTCAGATGACACCAGCGGGAAGCGGTGTTGGTAAATCTGATTTAGACTCTAGAACCCGATCGATCAAGCCATATCCTACAGCTTGCTCCGGTGTCATGTAGAAGAGTCGATCCATATCCTTAGCAATTTTTTCAGGGGTCTGACCTGTATTGCGCGATAGGATATCCAGCATGGTTGTCTTATTAGCCAGCACTTCTTTGGCTCGGATTTGAATATCCGTCGCCTGACCGCGAGCGTAGCTCTTGGTCTGATGCAGGATAATTGTGGCATGGCGCAGACTAGCGCGATAACCTTTAGTCCCAGCAGATAGTAGCATTGCTGCCATTCCCATTGCCGAACCGATACAGATGGTATGAATGGGCGGCTTGATGTAGTTCATCGTGTCACAGATGGCGAAGGCTTCGGTTTCAAAGCCAATCGGTTCGCCGTCGTAACGCGAGGTGCCAGTGGAATTGATGTAGATTTTGATCGGTTTTTCAGAATCTTCGTACTGCAAAAACAGCAGTTGGGCGATGATTAGTTTCGTTACCTCTGGCACCAATGGCGTTCCCAGATAGACAATCCGCTCCTTTAAGATCAGGGACGGTAAGTCTGGAGGCGGTGTCCGGTAGAAGCTATCGCCGCCGTAGTAGGGAGCTTGAACAGCCTGGATGGGTGAGTTCATGGCGTATCGGAAAGCTGCAATAGTGGTGCTATCTTTAATTTGACATTAAATTCCGGTGTGCCCCACCGTACTGACTGGATTCTAGCAGTTTTACTCCCTTTACCGCTTTTAGTAAGGTTGAGGGTGGCTTGATGTCGCTTTAGCTGCTGTAGGTGGGCTTTCTGGGACGGAACGCCGGAAAGTGGGTCTTCAAATCTCCCAATTTTTGGGTTTTTAAACAGGGAAACCTGAGTTTAAGTGTCGGTTTTTGCGAAAGGCGATGGGTAAAATCCACCCCAGCGATCGCGTTTTCTGCAAAGAGTTGCGATCTTTTGACTGACCGCTTCCGCCATGTTGGGCTGCAAGCTATTGTAGAAAATAAGCCCGGTCGCGGTTGGGGTAATTTTACGGTTCCCTTTCCGGAGCGTTAGCGTTTAGTCTTGTGGTTACTCCGATCCCTTCTTGTTCTGCCAGGAATGAGCGTGCTATGAGAGTTGGTTTACAGCCTGCTTTGAATGATATCAATATTGACGCGACTCAAGCGAGTAGCCAGCGTCAACTAGAAATTTCGATTTCTGCGATCGCTGGGGATCTTGAAGATCGTGCCCCGCTCAATTTATGTATAATTCTCGACCACAGTGGCTCGATGAATGGACGCCCCCTGGAAACGGTGAAACAGGCAGCGATCGGTCTTGTGGATCGTCTCGCACCGGGCGATCGCATCTCTGTTGTCGCCTTCGATCACCGAGCCAAAGTTCTTGTCCCTAACCAAGTCATTGACAACCCAGAAAACATTAAAAAACAGATAAATCGGCTCAGTGCGGATGGCGGTACTGCGATTGATGAGGGTTTAAAACTGGGAATTGAAGAACTGGCGAAGGGCAAAAAGGAAACGGTTTCTCAAGCTTTTCTGTTAACAGATGGCGAAAATGAGCATGGCGACAACAACCGCTGTCTGAAATTTGCCCAAGTGGCGACTGGCTACAACCTGACGTTGAATACATTGGGATTTGGCGCTCACTGGAACCAGGATATTTTGGAAAAAATTGCCGATGCGGGTGGCGGTACGCTGTCGTATATTGAGCGTCCCGAACAGGCAGTCGATGAGTTTGGACGCTTGTTTAATCGGATCTCTGCGGTGGGGTTGACAAATGCCTACCTGTTGCTTTCCTTGATGCCGAAAGTACGGTTAGCAGAACTCAAACCCATTGCCCAAGTTGCTCCAGATGCCATTGAACTGCCGGTGCAACCAGAAGGAGAGCGCTATATGGTACGTCTGGGAGACTTGATGAAAGATGTACCGCGAGTCATTTTGGCGAATCTTTACGTCAGCCAGCTGACCCCAGGGCATCAAGCGATCGCTGAGGTACAAGTCCGCTACGACGATCCCGCCCAGGATAAAATGGGGCTACTTTCTCAACGGGTCTTAGTCGAGGCGAATGTTGTCCAGAGTTACCAACCCGCACCCAATCCTCAGGTGCAACAGTCTATTTTGGCGTTGGCGAAATACCGACAAACTCAGTTAGCAGAGGCGAAATTGCAACAAGGCGATCGCGTGGGTGCGGCGACGATGTTACAAACTGCTGCCAAAACTGCCCTGCAAATGGGAGATAAGGGAGCCGCGACGGTTCTCCAAACCAGCGCCACGAGGCTGCAATCGGGTGAAGAACTTTCGGAAGCAGATAGGAAGAAGACGCGGATTGTGTCTAAAACTATTTTGCAGGAGTAGGATTTTTTAACGCTCTCGGTACGCAGAGGAAGCAATTTACTTCTGCGTACCTTTCTTGGCGTTGATAATTTTAAGAGTGCAGCTAAGAGTGCGGCTTCTGGGCTTTCTAGGTGCCACCAGTAGCGATCGCCACTTCAAGCCACAACGGACGCTTGAGGGCGAGCAAAAATCATTCGCCCCGCCGAAGTCTGCAAGGCACTTGTTACCACTACTCGGATTTCGCCACCCATGTAGTCGCGCCCGTCTTCCACAACCACCATTGTGCCATCGTCCAGATAGCCGACGCCCTGAGCCGGTTCCTTGCCACCCTTGAGAATTTTGATGTCCAGGCTATCACCAGGCAGATAAATTGCCCGAATTGCCTGAGCCAAATCGTTAATATTCAGCACCGGCACTTTCTGCAAAGTGGCAACCTTACTCAAGTTGTAGTCGTTGGTTAGCAAAGTACCATTGATTTCTTGCGTCAAACGGACTAACTTCGCATCCACCTTGGGAATTTCATCGTAGTCGGCGGAGTGGATCACGATCCGCTCTGAGTAAGCATCCTTCATTTGGTTCAGGATATCTAGCCCTCGCCGTCCCCGGACTCGCTTCAAATCGTTGGAACCATCTGCCAGCTGTTGCAGTTCCTGCAAGACAAAATGTGGTACGAGGATTTGACCTTCGATAAAGCCAGTGTTCAGCAGTTCTTCAATGCGACCATCTATGATACAGCTGGTGTCTAAAACTTTGGTCGAGGCAGCTTTGAGGGTTCCTTCTGCTACCAACATCGTTTCTACGCTGTGGGGGCTAATCAGCCTCAAGAAGGAACGACCGTGAGTATCTGCTAAAGTGACCCCCAAGTAGGAAAACATTACGCTGCCTAAAATGGCAACGAGGGGCTTAATAAAAGCAAAATCGAAGGGCATTGGTAGCAAGAAAACGGGTGCCAGCATCAAGTTTGCGACTAATAAGCCGATCACCAAGCCGACTGCTCTGGTCAAAATGACCTCGATCGGCATTTCTCGGACTCTCTTTTCCAAGCGTCGATAGGTCGTCTGCACGAGTAAACCGGCAGCACCCCCAACCAGGGCGGCAAACCCGGCGAAGATCCAGCGTAAAGCGTCCTGATTGCTGACTTGATGTAGGGCACCGCTGGGCAGTAATTCAATCGCGTCGAACCCGATTCCCGCCGCTGCTAGGATGAATAAAAGAATAATGATTGCGTCAAGCATTTTTTCCAGTTGTTTGGGATGATTGCTTCAATTCCTGAAAGCGGCTCTCAGGAAATGATACAAATTTACATTGGTTTTATTATATCTTTTGTGTTATTGCCTTCACCCTTACGGATGACAATTGATTTAACATCAGCATTTAATCCAATTTGAGTTATTTTGATGAAGCCACTTCTTTTTTATTAAAAAGAACAACTCCGAAAAATTAGCCAATTATATTGCTTCCAGAAGGCAGGAAACAATAATGGGTATAGGCTTGGCGTATTATTGCTAGGATAAGAAAAGAACTGACAACGATTCAGTAAAGTAACAACTGTTAATCAAATATTTAAGTATTTCATCGCTATATTGAGTATTGATGCAAACATGGTATTAAATTATTTAATCCCGGACAGAAAAAATATTGATTTGGGTATTCCCAGCTCTGCTTATCTCCACATTCCATTTTGCAGACGCCGGTGCTTTTACTGTGATTTTCCAGTGTCTGTGGTAGGGGATCGCAAGACTGGTAAGAACTCTGGCACAATTGAGCAGTATGTTAAGGTATTGTGCCAAGAAATTGAAGTTACACCAGCATGGGGAAATTCCCTAAAAACAGTTTTTTTTGGAGGCGGTACTCCTTCGCTGTTATCGGTGCAACAACTAAAGCAAATTTTGACTCAACTTGATGCTTGCTTTGGCATTGCCACCGATGCTGAGATTTCAATGGAGATGGACCCAGGCACCTTTGACTGGCAACAACTTCAAGGCTACCGCTCAGATGGAGTGAATCGAATCAGTCTGGGGGTACAGGCGTTTCAGCCAGAACTGTTGGAAGTGTGCGGGCGATCGCATGGTGTCTCTGATATCTTTGCAGCTGTGGAGCTAGTCCGCAAAGTGGGGGTTCCCGAATTCAGCTTGGATTTGATTTCTGGTTTGCCGCATCAGACTTTGGAACATTGGCAGGAGTCTCTAGAAACGGCAGTAGCGATCGCTCCCACTCATATTTCAATTTACGATCTCCAAGTCGAACCCGTCACTGCCTTTGGGCGTCAGTATCAACCCGGTGCCAAACCTCTTCCCACAGATGAAATTGCTGCCGAGATGTACCGACTGGCGCAGCAAGTTCTCACCAGTGCCGGTTACGAGCATTATGAAATTTCTAATTATGCCAAACCCGGTCATCAATGCCGCCACAATCGAGTTTACTGGGAAAACCGCCCCTACTATGGCTTTGGCATGGGTGCCGCCAGTTATTTGCAAGGGTGCCGGTTCACCCGTCCCCGCAAAACACGGGAATATTACGAATGGATGCAACAGATAGTCAAAGCAGGTGGCGTGTGGGATTGTCCTCAAACATTGGCATCTGAAGTACTGTTGGAAACATTGATGCTGGGGTTGCGTCTAGCAGAGGGCCTCAGTTTATCAACCTTAGCCGAACAGTTTGGCAAACAGACGCTGCAACAAATTTGGACGTGTTTGCAACCCTATTACCAGCAAGGTTGGGTAGAAATTGTCGGCGAAAGCGGGGAAGCGATCGCGCTTGACGCCCAGAAACTCGCACCAAATGGACGATTGAGATTAACCGATCCGGAAGGATTTTTATTTTCTAATGTTGTTTTGGCAGATTTATTTAGTCAGTTGGGATAAGTTGTCTTTTTTGAAACGCTCTCGTTACGCCAAGGAAAGCGCCAAGAAAACGCCAAGAATTTAGAAAGTCAATAATCTTTTACTTGGTCAGGACTTACGCAAAGCTTATACATATAACGTTTTTTCGGGTTCAATCCCCCTGTGGTTGCCTCAGATGTGGTGATGTTGCGTAAGTCCTGTTGGTGTACCTTTGCATAAACCTTTCTTGCCCTTTGCGTTTCCAGAAACTACCAATCTATGATTCCTATTGCTGATAACATCCCCAGTCGCAGCAAACCGATTGTTAATTACGCCCTGATCGGAATCAATGTTGCTTTGTTTCTGTGGGAGCTAAAACTAGAGGTTGCAGGTAAACTAAGCGCTTTTATCGAACACTGGGGTATCGTTCCTGCCCGAATAAGTGCTGTGATTTCAGATGCCCTCACTGGGGAAAATCCAGCAGCGTGGGTTGCCTTGCTGATGTTTTCCAGTTCCCTGCTATGGGCGATGTTTCTCCACAGCAGCTTTGGTCAAATTTTGGGTAATCTCCTATTCTTATTTGTTTTTGGAAAGAGTGTGGAGAATCTTCTCGGACATAGGCGGTTTCTGCTACTTTACTTGCTGGGTGGCATTTTGACGGGCATAGTACAAGTTTTGCTGGACTCTACTTTGACGATGCCATTAATTGGAGCCAATGGCGCGATCGCATCTGTCCTCGGAGCCTATTTTCTGAGTTTTCCCCAGGCAAAAATTGATACCATCCTGCCACTGGTAATTGTGTTTATCCCCATTGAACTGCCAGCTTTGTTTTATCTATTCTGGTGGTTTATTCAGCAGATGTTTTATGGAATCGGTAGCTTAAATATTTCCGGTGGCGTCAATCCCGTGGGCGTTGGGTATTGGGCGCATGGTGTGGGGTTAGCAATGGGTGCGATTCTTGTGTTGTTGTTGAAAAGAAGTATCGATAAGAAGCGATTCATAAAGTAAATATTAAAAACAAAAATCTTTACTTTAGGCGCAGGTTCCCCCTAGCGCCATACGATTCACTTAAAGCTAAAAATCCCAACCTACGTAGGGAATGGTTGAGGGAACGAAACCCAACACTCATAAGCATTTGTTGGGTTTGATCGCTCAATCCAACTTACAACGATTCGGTAGTGAACTGTATTTCCCCCTAGGGTACCTTAAAAAGAAGCCGGAATCTTATTGCCACCCTTAAAAAGGAGAATTAAAGTAATCGGATTTTCTTTATAAATTTTCTCTAACCAATCGACAACCGTTTGTTTGGGAGTGGGAGAATTTTATCCAGTCTATAGAATGCTTGATAACAGTTAGTTTTGAGCAATGTTGCAATTGCTTAATCTATGGTAAGTTACTGCTCATGTTTAAGTTAAGCAACTTAATGACTTTTTATGATGAAATGCAATGTTTTAAGTGGATATCGTACAAGTTATAGCTGATTGTAAAAATCAGATCGCATACTTTATAAAGACAGATCAATCTTGCTTTTGAAATGGTTCCTCAAAGGAAATACTTTATGAAACCCTTAAATTCGCCAGTTTCAGCCTGTCGCTATTGTCAATTTTATAACCCGATGGGACGACGTGGCGGCTGTTGTCAAACCCTTGGCGTAACAGTTCAAGGTGGATGGCAAGGTTGTCAACTGGGAATTCCTCGGTTTAAACTTTCCTACGAATATTCGCACGAAGATCCGCAGAAACGAGCTGAAGCAATTGTAATTTAAAACACACTCAGAAAAACGAGTAAGTTGAAAAAGTCTGAAAGTTAGGAAGCCAATTTTTTTAATTTCTCCTTTACTAGCACACTTCTGTTTTACGGATTGTCGGAGGCTGAAAAAGCAATTTTCTCAAGCAGAATCTATGCATAGCAACCCGTATATGATGTCAAGTCCATGAAAGAAGTTCTTTAATAGTTTAGTTTTTCCCTTTAAGTAGTGCGATCGCTTATAAACCCGTTAATACGGGTTTTTTTGGCGCTGACATTCCATACATCGGAGAAATGAGCGATCGCCATCCCATAGAAGTCCAAAACCCGCCTTGCCTCTTTGCCAGAGAATCGCTACACTTTCCCCTCTGCCAAGTTTTGTAATTCCTGCTGTAGAAACTTTCCCCATTCGGCGGCGAGGGGGATTTCAGTAAAAGGGATTTTCACCGAAGCTGCTGGTGCAAAGACAAATTCCAACGAGGCGACACGACCTTTACTGGGCAGTGCTTCTAAATCTGTAGGCTTGTCATCTACCAGCAGCCGAATCGCTTTGACATCCTTCAGAGAAAACGTTTGCACCTCCACCGGACCTTGGCGCGTGGGTTTTCCCCAGGTCAAATTGCTGTCATTTTGAGCCAGCACCGCATAGATATCGTACTTAGATCGCTCAAACTGCTGTGCCCAGAGGCGATAAGCTTCAACTTTTTGATACTCATTCCAGCCTTGCCAAGCCAGCCAGGTAAACGCTGCCAGTAGGGGCAGCCACAACAAACCTCTTTCCATTGTCGGATTTTCGCCCTTTCACTATTCTGATATCTTGCAGCCTAACAGACGATTGCATCTATCCCTGGTTAGCTCCCCTTCGGCTATCTGCTAAGTATAAATGCTGGGTATAGAGATTCTCAGGTTGAGGGTGAAGCATTCGCGCCTTGTACAAGTCACTTCAACAGGACTTACGCAACTTGCGCGACATCTGAAAGACCCAACTACAGGGGGATTGCCCCTACAAAGCGCTATATGTAAAGCTTTGCATAAGTCCTGTTCAACCCAAATATTTCTGCGCGAATGCTTCACCTCTACATGATTTCAACAGATTTGGGTAATGCATAGTTATTCTGAAGAGGAGTAAGGGGGTTGGCGTAGCCGCGATCGCGAACATCGCTAGATATTTTGGCTCTGATTGGGATGCACCCGGTTTCTAGCTACGATCGAGATCACAAAGCCGTGAAGAGCCAGTCACATTTTGTGAGTCAAGCCCATCACTCAAACTTGGGGATTTCAATCAAATATTTACAGCAATAATGTCACATTTTGCTATAGGTTTCTATCACTAGATGCTCTTTATAAAACCTTCATAATTAAAAGCATCGAGTTCAACAAAGCAAGATGCAATCTCACCTTTATCTACCCCAGTTCACCATCGAGCAAGTGATTTATCAGACATTTGTTACTGGTCGAATTTCTCGCTTGGAGCAACAAAGGTTGATGTCAGCGCTATACCTAACATATTTAATTAGTATATAAGATAAAACTCTATTTGAAAAACTATTTAAAGTAAATCATCCAGTTTATTAGCATAAGAACCTAGAATTTATAACCAAGAAATCAAAAAATAGCATTTAAACCCATTTTCCAAAACTAACAAAGATTTTATGGGTCATCTACTAATGAAAATCACAGGTATAGTTATCTTAATATTTTGTTTGCAACTGCTCAATATTAAAGTTAACTTCACCAGCAGAACTCCCGATAATACTACACAAATTCAAACCTACGAACCGCCCAATCAAGGGTTCTCGGACAATAGTCAAGGCGCAGGAACGCGCTAACGGCAAGGGAATGTCTTTCTCACCTCAAACTGAGTCAGGACTTACGCAACTTGCGCGACATCTGGGGCAACCACAGGGGGATTGAACCGACAAGAAGGCTATATCAGAACTTACGCAACTTGCGCGACATCTGAGGGCAACCACAGGGGATTGAACCGACAAGAAGGCTATATGTATAAGCTTTGCGTAAGTACTGTATATGTATAAGCTTTGCGTAAGTCCTGTGAGTATTAGACGCTCATAGGCTGAAAACCCACAAGTACTCAGTAAGAATAAGGGCAGGGTTCTCCCGCTTCTAGAGAACTTTTGCAGCAGCAAGCAGCCTGATTCGGATCGCTTGCTACTGCAAAAGAGCGGTATTACTCCAAAAAACAAAAATTAATAACTAAAAACTAAATACACCACGAGGCAGATGCATGAGTTATCGTGGGGAGAAACTGGCGCTCACAAGACGGGTGAATATGAGAAAGCTTTTGATAGCGTGCTTGTTTTTATTGGGGGTAGGTTTTGCCCTGTTTAACTTCAAGGGACTGGCAGCACAAGGTGAGTTTGACTCGATTGTGCTGGATTTCCGCGAAGACGTACCAGCAGAGGTGGTGCAACAGGTGCGATCGCTTGGCGCTCAGTACAACAGCGAATTCTCCGAATCGGATCATTTGTATATCATTAAAGGCGATCGCAATCTGCTGAAAGCTCTGAAAAAATCGCCTTTAGCCAAAAAAACCGAATATATTGAACCGAACTATGTCTACAAAGCTCTGGAAGTCCCCAACGACCCAGAGTACAGCAAGCAGTGGAACCTACGGAGTATCAACGTAGAATCTGCTTGGGACGAAACCAAAGGCGCAGGTATGACAGTTGCCGTCATTGACACCGGCATCAGTCGCGTTCCTGACTTGAAAGATACCAAGTTTGTCCAAGGCTACGACTTTGTTAACAACCGCGACGAGGCGGATGACGACAACGGGCACGGCACCCACGTTGCCGGTACCGTTGCCCAAGCCACCAATAATGGCTATGGCGTCGCTGGTATTGCTTACGAAGCCAGCCTCATGCCTCTGAAAGTGTTGAGTGCAGAAGGCGGCGGCACCGTTGCCGATATTGCCGAAGCAATCAAGTTTGCCGCCGATAACGGTGCTGATGTCATTAACATGAGCTTGGGCGGTGGCGGCGAAAGTCAGGTAATGCAAGAAGCGATTGATTATGCCTACAACAAAGGCGTCGTCATCGTAGCCGCAGCAGGCAACTCTAATGAGAATTCTGCCTCCTACCCAGCTCGATATCCCCACGTTATCGGTGTTTCAGCAATTGATTCTGCCGGTGAAAAAGCCTTTTACTCCAGCTATGGTGCCGGTGTGGATATCTCAGCCCCTGGTGGCGCAATCACCGGAGAAAATCCATCGGGTGGGATTTTGCAAGAAACCATTAGCTATGACGAAAATGGTAAGTTGATTCCCACCTTTGCTGCTTTCCAAGGCACCAGCATGGCGTCTCCCCACGTTGCCGGTGTCGCGGCTTTAGTTAAAGCCTCTGGCGTGACAGAACCGGAAGAAGTATTAGGCGTCCTCAAAAAGTCGGCACGGGTGATTCCAGATGACGCTCTCAACTACTTTGGTGCCGGTCATCTCGATGCCTCTGCGGCTGTAAAACTGGCGGTGCGCGGGCAAATTACCTTCCGCGACTTCTTCCGCTGGTTGCGCGATAATGGCTATCTCAATCCTCGCTTCTGGATTGATGGCGGTGCGGTGGCACTGTTACCCAAGATTGCGATGGTATTGGGTTCTTATATCCTCGCGTGGTTCTTGCGGAATTATTTCCCCTTTGGCTGGAGTTGGTCGCTAACCAGCGGTCTGGTTGCCGGTAGTTCTGGATTATTCTTCCTGCGCGGCTTCTATATTTTCGATCTTCCCCAGTGGCCTTTCCGGATGATGGGCAGTTCGATTCCGGAACTGGGCAATACGATTCAAGGCAGTGATTTATTGAATCCCATCTTTGCCAGCGTGTTGATTCCTTTTGCATTAGTCGCATTGCTACTAGGACACCGCAGTTGGAAGTGGTTTGCGATCGGCTCGACCTTGGGCGTGGCATCCTGTTTATTAGTGAGTGCCGTAGCAGATCCGGCGATGTTGTGGTTAGGTAATGGCGCGATCGCTAGGCTATTCCTAATTACCAATGCCCTCCTGTGTATCGGACTCGCCTATTTATCCAGCAAAGGAGAAGGGCAAACAGCATGAGCATTAGCGTAGAAGGTACCATCGAACGCAAGGGACTCGGTCCAGGCACCTGGGCACTGGTCACACAAGAGGGTCAAACCTATGAACTCCACAAAGCTCCAGAAGATTTACGCAAATCGGGACTAAAAGTGAAAGTCAAAGGTGAGGTGCGAAACGACGTGATGACCTTCGCGATGATTGGCCCGGTTCTAGAAGTTAAATCTTTTGAGGAAGTCAGTTTAGATTAGTCATGAGCGATCGGCGATCGCTCATTCGTTCAAAGCGGTGGGAGCGATCGCTAATCTGCTACGTGCAACTTTTTCTTAGCTTGTCTTTTTTCTAGCGCAACGGCGCTCCCATCGCAGGGGTTGGGGATAGAAATGTCAAGCAAATTTTGCTCTTCTCCCTCTACCCACCCTTGAAGCCGGGAGAAATACAGAAAGTTGTACACCGCGTAACGAATCACAAAAAAAATCCCCGGCTCAAACCGGCGAGCCAGGGGATGTCAATCAGGGTGCATCTACCAATCTACTCTTCTGAAGGATTCCTCAACTATCCGGATTAAGTCGGGGCAAATTTAACGATTAAATTAGAAATTTTCTCCCTGCTCTTCCCGGCATCCATCAACAGCATCTGCGTTCAAAAAAAACGAAATTGCTCTTCATGGAAACTTTAAGTAAATTGAATCAATCTAGGAAGAAAGGGAAACAATTCCTCCTCCAGGTCAGAAAAGCAGCTAGAGGGTTCTAACTGAAGCAGGAGTGCATAGTAGCAGTGGCTCAGGAATTTCATATCTCTGTAAATCCCTTAGGGGAAAATAAATATTGGGTGCGGACAGAATGGGTTGCCGCACCGGGTGCCGTCCCATTTGCTGAAGAGCAGGTAACGTGGCAAGTGGAGGATTGGTTGGCTCAGGCGAGGCACCTGATGAATGATCCTTTGCTGATGGCTCTGTCTCCTAGCGATACTTCTCGATCGGGTTCCCCGAACCGAGAAGTTACTCAATCTTCTCTTAACTTGGTGGCGCTAGGGCAGCAGCTTTACGATGCTTTGTTCCAAGGGACGCTGCGAGATAGTTGGATGATCGCTCAAGCGATCGCTCAAGACCGGCAAGAAGTATTGCGGCTGCGCTTGGGATTGAAAGATAGTCGCTTACTCAGCTTGCCTTGGGAAGTATTGCACGATGGCGATCGCCCCCTAGCGACGGTCACCGATGTTGCCTTCTCCCGCTACCAGACGAGTACAAGGTTGAGAAGTCCCACCGTCTCGTTAGGTTCTGGGTCAAATCAACCGTTGCTGAAAATTTTGATGGCGATCGCCGCCCCCAACGACCAGGAAAGTTTGGCGCTCAAACAAGAAGTCAGTCACCTGCAAGCAGAACTGAGTCACCGTTCCCGGAATGGCTTACCAGAAATTCAACTCACCGTTCTGGAACAACCCGGTACGGAGCAGCTGACGCACGAGTTGGAACAAGGTCAATATCAAGTTTTCCACTACGCAGGTCATAGCGACCAAGGAGCCTACGGCGGCAATCTCTACCTAGTGAGCCGCCAAACCGGGCTGACGGAGATGTTAAGCGGGGATGACTTAGCGGGGTTGCTCGTCAATAATGGCGTCCAGCTAGCAGTGTTTAACTCTTGTCGGGGCGCTCATACCGCCGCCTCAGATCCCAGTGACGGTGCGGCAGAGGGGAATTTGGCAGAAGCGCTCGTCAAACGCGGAATCAAGAGCGTGCTGGCGATGGCAGAACGAATTCCGGATCAAGTCGCTTTGACCTTGGCGCGGCGGTTTTACGGCAATCTGAATCAAGGTTATCCGATTGACCTCAGCCTGAGTCGAGCGCGGCAAAGTTTAATTTCTACCTACGGTTCTCGCCAGCTTTACTGGGCTTTACCCATCCTCTATCTTCACCCGGAATTTGACGGTTACTTGACACCGGGTCATCATGCCATCAATGCCAAAGCAGAGCGACTTCAGTTGCCTGACGCAACTGGTGCAGACCTGGCTTGGGGAGGGCTTGGCTCTACGCTTTCTAATCGGGAGGAAGAAGCGGTATTCACGGCACCGGCTGTGTCTAGATCCGGTTTCTTAAGCACCGACGAGGCTTCAGACGTTTCCTTAGAGGATGACTTATACGGGTATGACGATCCCGACTGGGTCGATCCGGTTGATGATTTGGAGTATGACGATATTGGCTACGAAGACGACTCAGCAATGGTAGCGGATCTGTTTCGCCAGCTGAAGCCCGAACCTTTAGCAGCAGAGGCGCATAGGGAAACAGAAGCAGACCAGCAGAGGGACAGACCAGGAGAAAGGGAGAATTTGACGACCATCACCGCTCACCCGCTACTCGTGTCGAAAACATCCCCTCAACCCGTCACTCCAGCGATCGCTGCTCAGTCAGCACCTAAAAACGCGGGGTCGGAAGAATCGCTACTGGGATATGCTGCCCGGAAACCCTGGCAGCGATTCTGGCAGCGTGGGGACGGGAAGGACGCACAGCGACGAGTCAAGCGTGTCCCACTCCGAGCCTTGCTGGCGTTAGGATCGACGATGGCGATCGCGCTTTTGGGTTTCTGGTTATTGCAACGTCGTCCGCAACCTTCAGACTTGTTGTTCTCTCAGGAGAAACCGATCACCTCGCTTCCGGCGCTCCCTAGTCCCAACCTCAAAAATGTCAATCTCCAGACAGCCAATACCCCGACTGTCACGGCGATCGCTATTGAACAGTTCAGTCAAAATAACTTATCCGCCGCAGTGGTGGCTGTAGAAGAATTGCTCAACCGAGGAGCGTTACCGCAAGCCCAAGGGGCGCTTGACAACGTTAGCAAACAGAAAATCGATGACCCAGCCATTAGCTTCCTGAGAGGGCGTCTGGCGTGGCAGTCTGTTCAAACTGGCAGCAAGGATTACAGCTTGGATGATGCCCGTCGATTCTGGGAGCTAGCTGTCAAAAAGCAACCCAAGTCTGCCAAATACCTCAATGCCCTAGGGTTTGCCTACTACTTAGAAGGGAATCTCGATCGTGCTAACCAAATTTGGTTTGATGCGTTTTACTTGATAGAAGAAAAGCCAGCCGCTGTCGCCGGATCGGTTGCCCAACAAGAAGCTTTGACCACTTATGCAGGATTAGCGATCGGGCTTAGTAAATTGGCTGCATCCCAACCCGCTGATAAGCAAGCAAAACTTTTGGATGAAGCGCGTAAGCTGCGGCAAAAGGCGATCTCCGAAGACCCGGTTAACTTGCAACCCGAAGCCCTTAGTAAAAACTGGCTCTGGTCAGAAAAAGCAATTAAAGACTGGCGATCGCTACTTTCGGCAAGTCAAAAGTAATTAGCTAAAAAATATTTACTTGCATCTTGAATTCTGGTATTTGGTAAAAAAATTTGAGTTTTGAGTTTTGAATTAAAAACTTTCTTCAAACTCAAAACTCAAAACTTTCATTAACGATTACTTTTTGAGCAACGAAGAGAGAGACTGCCGCTTTCGCATATCCATGATTTCTGCCAGACTATCCTCGCCCCAATCCAGAGGATGATTTTCGTCTGGAGGCACCACTGTTACCTCAGTCATCCCATAATTTGTCATCATTAGGGGCACTTCTTGAGGTTTAGGGAAGTCTTCTGCCGCTTGCTTTGGCGGCATGGGACGACGCTTTTGAGTCGGGTGGGGTGTTTTTTTGCGGACGCTTGCAGTCGGCTTTGACCGTTTGAGAGATTTACGCTGCGATGAACGACTCAGGTTCAGCGCTATCAACAGCGTTCCAGTGACAAAGCCCAATGCGATCGCACCATACAACCACCGTGGCACTTCCGGTTGCTTCGGAGCTTCCGGAACCACTGTAAAGCTTGGCAACGGGGTCTCGGATGACTGACTGGTTGTGAAGCTTGGCAGTGGTGGTGTCTCTGGTTCTGGAACCGTCGTTACGGTAGGCATTGGTTCAACAGGTTTAGATTCCTCCGGCTCGACGGGGCCTGTACTAACTAGACCTAGCGCTGCTACTGCGGCGATGGTAATCACGGACGCCCACAAACCACCCCAAAAGGCGAGTGGGTACTTCTGAACCATCTGGTACAGAAAAACAAGGCTAAAGCGCTGTATAGGAGGCTTATCGGGCTGATTGAGCATTGAACGCCCTCAACTAGCACGGCTGATAGATATTGGGTAATTTATATCAAAGTTTTATCAAAATTTGAAAAACTCGGTATAACTCACTAGAGGCAGATTTTAGCAAAAATTGTCTGCCATCTTTCAGACAAAGAAATTTAGTAACCAGGAAAAAGAGGTGGTTGTAGCAGGCAAGAAGCCGAGCTTTTGCAGCTTTGAGAGTTTTCAAAGCAGAGAATTACTCATAGACAATCCCCAAGTGCAAATTTTGGAATGGGAATTAAACAGACATCCAACCGCAGGTACTGATTCAAGACAACACGCCTGCCTATGATGAGTGAATGCGATAGACTAGCTACTCGACAGGGGACAGGGAGGATAGATAAAAAATGGGCGAGCAGTTTACGCCAGCAATTGAAGAAGAGCCATCACAGGAAGAAATTGTGGCACAGAGTTCATCGAATAACCCTGGCACCTCCGGTGCCCTTGCCCGGAGAAATGCAGGACGGGAAAAACATGACATGGCTTTGACGCGGATAAGCCGTGAAAGCTCGCCCCCATCCTGGTCAATAGAAGAGAGTGAGAACCTGTATCGGATTGAAGGTTGGGGTCAACCGTACTTTTCGATTAATGCAGCCGGTCACGTTACAGTTTCTCCGAAGGGAGAGCGTGGTGGTTCTCTGGATTTATTTGAACTGGTCAATGCCCTGAAGCAGCGGAATCTGGGGCTGCCACTGTTGATTCGCTTTTCAGATATTTTAGAAGACCGGATTGAGCGATTGAACGCTTGTTTTGCGAAAGCGATCGCTCGTTACAACTATTCCGGTACTTACAAAGGCGTCTTTCCGGTCAAGTGCAACCAGCAGCGGCACTTGGTTGAGGATTTGGTGCGATTTGGTAAACCCCATCAGTTTGGCTTGGAAGCTGGCTCGAAGCCAGAGATGATGATTGCTTTGGCGATGTTGGATACGCCTGGGGCATTACTCATCTGCAATGGCTACAAAGACCGGGAATACATCGAAACGGCGATGTTAGCTTCTCGACTGGGGCAAACGCCGCTGATTGTGTTAGAGCAGGTTGAAGAAGTACAACTTTGTATTGACGCCAGCCGTCAGTTGGGAATTCGGCCAATTTTGGGCATCCGGGCGAAGCTGAGTACCCAAGGTGTGGGACGCTGGGGAGGATCTACGGGCGATCGCGCTAAATTTGGTTTGACCATTCCCGAAATTATCCAGGCAGTCAACCAATTACAAGACGCTGACTTGCTGGATTCGCTGCAACTGTTGCACTTCCACATTGGCTCTCAGATTTCTGCGATTAACGTCATTAAAGATGCCATCCAAGAAGCTAGCAAGATTTACGTCGAGTTAGCCAAGCTGGGAGCTAACATGAAATATCTCGATGTCGGCGGCGGTTTGGGCGTGGATTACGACGGCTCTCAAACCAATTTCTATGCTTCCAAAAATTACAATATGCAGAACTATGCCAACGATATCGTGGCAGAGTTGAAGGAAGCTTGTGCCGAACACCAGATACCCGTTCCTACGCTGATTAGCGAGAGTGGGAGAGCGATCGCTTCCCATCAGTCGGTGCTGATTTTTGATGTCCTCGGCACTAGCGACGTGCCATCCGGGGCACCCGAACCCCCAAAAGAGGGCGAATCTCCGATTATTAATTATCTCTGGGAAACCTACCAATCCATTAATGAGGAGAATTTCCAAGAGCTATACCACGACGCCACTCAATTCAAAGAAGAAGCCATCAGCCGATTTAATTTGGGGATTTTGCGCCTCACCGAACGAGCTAGAGCCGAGCGTCTTTACTGGGCTTGTTGTGAAAAAATTCTAGCGATTACCAGGAAGCAGGAATACGTTCCCGACGAACTGGAAGACCTGGAAAAAATCATGGCTTCCATCTACTATATCAACCTGTCTGTCTTCCAATCAGCGCCGGATTGTTGGGCGATTGACCAGCTGTTTCCCATTATGCCGATTCATCGGCTGGATGAGGAACCAACGCGGCGCGGAATTTTGGCAGACCTCACCTGCGACAGCGATGGCAAAATCGATCGGTTTATCGACCTGCGAGATGTCAAGTCGGTTTTAGAACTGCATACGCTGAAGTCTGGCGAACCTTATTACCTGGGGATGTTCTTGAATGGAGCTTACCAGGAAATTATGGGCAATCTGCACAACTTATTTGGCGATACCAATACGATTCACATTCATCTGACCCCCAAGAGCTACAGAATTGAACACGTCGTCAAAGGTGACACCATGAAGGAAGTCTTGGGTTATGTACAGTACGATTCCGAGGATCTGATTGAGCAGATTCGTCGGTTATGCGAACAAGCACTCCTAGATAAGCGCATTACCATCCAGGAATCCCAGCGATTGCTGCAAAACTACGAGCAGAGTTTGAGTCGATACACTTATCTCTCGTCGTGATGGGGAATGGGGGATGGGTAATGAGTAGAGAATTTACTTGTTATCGACTACCCATTACCGATTACCGCTTCCCGATGACTTAAATCGCTTCCATCCCCAGCAGATCGGCGATCGCTTGCCGTTCTGCTGGCGGATTAGAGGGCAGAACTTGACGAGCATCGTTAATCAGCCAATCGAGGGCTGCGGCTTGGACATCAATCGTGGCACCCGTCTTATCCACGCAGTAGCGTCCAAACACCAGCTTATCGACTAAGCGCACTCCTGGGCCTAGGCGGGAGTATTCAAAAATTACGCTATTTTCCACCTTCGCGCCGCTGCACACCCAGCAATTGGGTCCAATGTAGGTGGGACCGACAATCTTGGCTCCATCTTCAATGCGCGTCATGGCACCGATGTAGACAGGACCTGTGATGTCAACGTTGTCCCAGTTCACCGCCACATTCAAGCCCGTATAAATACCGGGAGCCACTTTCTGTCCGGGAATTGCCACATTTTTGACTTCTCCCAGTAACACGCTGCGAATTGCCCGCCAGTAGTCCGGCACTTTGCCAATATCCACCCACTGGAAATCCATCGGGATGCCGTAGAAAGGCGCACCCATTTCTACCAGTTTGGGGAACAACTGACCACCGATATCGTACTCCTGACCAGAGGGGATGTAATCCAAAACTTCTGGCTCGAAAATGTAAATCCCGGTATTGATATTGGTACTGAGCGCTTCCTCCACTGCCGGTTTTTCTTGGAAGGCTTTGATTCGTCCCTCTTCGTCGGTGACGACGACTCCGTAACTGGAAACCTCATCCCGTGGCACTGATTTCATCACAATCGTCGCGATCGCGCCTTTTTCTTTGTGCCACTTCACCGCTGCGGTCAGATCCAAGTCAATCAGCGCATCTCCACACAGCACCACAAAGGTGTCGTCAAAAAACGGAGAAAAATCTTGGATGCGCCGCATCCCACCAGCCGAACCGACCGCTTCGCCGATCAATTCGCCATTTTCTTCAATCCGGCCTTCAAAGGAATAGCCAATTTGCACCCCAAAACGCTGACCATCCCGGAAATAGCTTTCAATTTCGTTAGCAAGATGGCTGACATTGACCATGATCTGGTCAAACCCATGCTGCCTGAGCAGTTCCACCAAGAACTCCATCACTGGTTTTTGCAGAATTGGAATTAAAGGTTTGGGAATGGTGTAGGTAATCGGACGAACGCGGGTACCTTTACCAGCCGCCAGAATCATGGCTTTCATGAATATTTTTTCCTCAACCTAGGCCACTTTGTTTTCGTGCATTTAGCTGCATTCCATCCCTTGACTGAAGGCAAAGGATGGCGGGTCAAACATTTTAGTCGATTGACCTTGTCGATATTCTAGATGTTTCTACCCCTAGCGTTTAATCAACGTACCGGCAGTCGCTGAATGCGCCCCTGTGAAAG
This sequence comes from Coleofasciculus sp. H7-2, assembly GCF_042747725.1. Classification (NCBI taxonomy): domain Bacteria; kingdom Bacillati; phylum Cyanobacteriota; class Cyanophyceae; order Coleofasciculales; family Coleofasciculaceae; genus Coleofasciculus; species Coleofasciculus sp. H7-2. The sequence goes on along the minus strand of NZ_JBHZGO010000064.1, from coordinate 28,281 downwards.
TACAGAATCATCATTCGCTAAAGCGTTCGGATTTTTAGGTCTTGGTAGAACTCCTCTTGGGCTAACTCTACCTTAGACTGAGCAGACAGGAGTAACAGCGCCCAAAAAACTCCCACTCGGTCATGGTGTTTCGGCGCAGTATCCACCTCTTCAGGCAATTGATGCGCGTTTAACGGTGCTGAGAGTTGTCTTACCCCTGCCCATAACTCTAGCAGCTGGTCTAATTCCAGCCAATCCTGACCAGGGGGCATTTGGGGCCAATGACCGCTCAAAAAGCGCTCTAACTGAGCTGCGGTTTCGGTCAGATTTTCCTGGTGAGCGAGGGCAGCGATCGCGCGGGCGGCTTGGGAACGGGACTGGGCGCGATAACTGGGGTCTTTGGTCGCGTTTGGGCCAGCAGGTTTTTCTTCCAGTACAGTGGCTATCTGCTGTAGCTGTTCGATTAATTCCTGTAGGGTGACGCGACGAGTTTGAGGAGGCATTGCTGTCCCTCGGCGTCGCAAATGGCGTTCCAGCCGCGTTGGCAATTGTCTGGGATCGGCGGCGGTGTCGTCCAGCTCGTCGGTGGGATCGAGATTGTCTGGGGTCGATTGCGTAAAGAGCGTATCCGCCTTGAGTAACACCAGCATGGATGCATATAGAAAAGCCTGCCCGGATTGGGACAGTTCTACTTCAAAGGTGCCAGAGGGCTTGTTCCCGGCTTTCTCCAGTTCCAATAAGCACCGATCGATCGCCTCAATCACCTGGACATCCCAGGGATCAATTTCTCCCCGCTGAGCCAAATCGATTAAAAGGGCGATCGCTTCCTGGGCTGGGCCAATGGTCATCGGCATAAACTCAAGCTCAATTGAAGCTAAATTGATTGGGCAAGGGCTTCCTGTTCTTTTGCTGCCGCGAGACTAGCTAGCTTCCCCCCATTCGCCTCTGTGTCTTCAGTCTGGAGGGTAGCGTTTAAGGGCAGGCTTTGTTTCTCTTCGATTTCTGCCTTGTAGTGTTCAATATTTTCCTCTAATTCTTGGATGCGCTCGTCTTTGGCACGCATCTGACGCAATTGTTTTCCGGATTCTAAACTTCGCAGCAACCGCGTCCAGATACTAAAAATCCACGCTAAGGCAGCTCCAAGACCTGTCGCCAGAATCAGTTCAATACACAAGGGCGCTTGCACTTCGACACCTTGAACAATTTGAATGGCGGCAGGCTCGGTATTTTCTAAGCTGAATAAAACTAGCGCTAGTAACACCGCGAAGATCAGCAAAAAATTAATCTGTCGCATCAGTTAACTCCTAAACAATGCAGATTCATTGTTAATTTTACAAGGAAGAACAGGATGAATTAGCTATTTAAGGATGAGAATGAGTTGAGCCTCACCTATCCTAATCTACGTCCACGCCAAGTGCATATACTCTTCAGTTTTGAGAAAATAACGAACCAAAAAGCTGCAACTGTTAATGTTGTCTGAGTGCAGGAGCGATCGCGCTGATTTTGGATGACAGTGGAAGCCGATTTCTCCTCATAGAACAAAAATAAAAGTGTTGAAATGACACGAGACAAACCAATATTGAGGATCGTGCAGAATCTTTTTTTAGTTCGCCAGCGCATCCTAGCTTGGTTTGTTGTGCTGATAGCTTTTAGGGCGGGGGTATCTATTCTGGTAATCCTTCAACTGTCATTGGGGTTTCGAGAAACAGTCTGTGTCGTCACAACTGAGGGCTGACGCAAAAGGCGGATGGTATCGATAGTGTCCTTAATCGTACCCGCGAGGGGCACAGACACCAGAATCCCGACCAGTCCAGCTATCTGACCTCCTATCAATAAAGCGATAAAGATCCAGATCGGATTGAGTCCGGTGAAATCGCCCATTAACTTAGGAGCAAGGAGGTTATCTTTGATCTGCTGCATGAAAATCGATGCGATCGCTACCCAAACGGCTAGCCAAAAATCTTGCAGCATCACCAGAAGCGTCACCAAACCAATCCCCAAGGTAGCGCCGATAAAGGGAATAAGTTCGGCAACCCCAATCAGCAAGCCAAACAAAAGGGCAAACGGCAGGTTCAGACTCAAAAAAATTGGCGTCAGCGTTGCCATCATAAACAGTCCTAGGAGGACTTGGGTAATGAAAAAGTTCTGAAAGTTCAGCCGCAGGGATTCGCTCAATGGCAGACCGATTTGAGGTGGGAGAAGGTTAAACAAACTTTTCCACAAGCGATCGCCATACAGCAACATATAAAATGCCAGCACCACCACGAACACGACATCAATTAATCCGGTCAACGTTCCTAGCGCCACGCCAAACGCCTGACTAGCTAGAGCCTGCGCTTGGTTTTCGATCTGATAACTGACGCGACGGCTAAACCCTTTGAGATCCAAAGGCAAACGACGAGTTTTTGTCCAAGTGTCCAACTGATCTAGATTTTGATTGCTTGCCTCTAACCAATCTGGAATGTTTTTTAACAGTTGAGTCGTTTGATCTACCAATATCGGTACCAGGGTCACGCCCAAAATGACAAGTAGCGTTAAAGTCGCCACCAAAACGATAATTACCGCCTGCGTCCGATTGAAGCGAACCCGCTCTAACATCCGCACCGGGTAATTCAGTAAAAAAGCCAGAATTGCCGCAATGGTGAGGATGGTAATTAGATGCTCAAAATAGCGAAATATCTGGGACAGAACCCAGATATTTAGAGCCACAATCGGGCCGGTCAAACCGAGAATCAGCAGGCGTTGAAGATTGGCTGAACGGCGCATCGCACTCACAACCTCTAGCAGTGGCTCCCTGGGTACTCGTAGAACGACTGGCTAGACTTTAAACTCTAGCCCATAGACAGTCTAAAGTCTAAAGTCCATAAACATAGCCGCAAGTGATAAGTTTTTTTGTAGGATGTATGAAAACTGGGGTCAAGCAAGGCTTGAAAATACTTAATTAGGGATTGAAAAAACATAAAGATGGATACAAGCGTAGCCGATCTGCGTAAAGATTACACCCAATTTGGACTTAGCAAAGCGGATAGTGACCCCAATCCCTTTCAACAATTTCAAAAGTGGTTTGACCAAGCACGGGCAGCTCAGCTTCTTGAACCCAATGCCATGACTGTTGCGACCGTCGGGGCTGATGGCAAGCCTAGCGCCAGAATGGTGCTGCTCAAGGACTTCGACGAACAAGGCTTCGTGTTCTACACGAACTACGAGAGTCAAAAAGCACAACAACTTCTCGTCAATCCGTGGGCGTCCTTGGTCTTCTGGTGGGCGGAATTGGAACGCCAAGTGCGGATTGAGGGACGGGTGGAGAAGGTGTCAGATGCTGAATCAGAAGCCTATTTTCACAGCCGTCCGCTCTTAAGCCAGCTAGGGGCTTGGGCTTCGCGGCAAAGCCAAGTCATTGAAAGCCGCGAGGTACTTGAGCAACGGTTGCAGGAACTCAAAGAGCAATATGAAAATCGGGAGATTCCTCGACCGCTACACTGGGGAGGCTTCCGAGTCATTCCCACAGCAATTGAATTTTGGCAGGGGCGTCCGAGTCGGCTGCACGATCGCTTGTACTACCGACGGCTTGACGATGGCAACTGGGTAATTGAGCGATTATCACCTTAACGAGGAACTGTAGAGGGCGCAGAGGAAGAGGGATTTCTCTGCATTCTCTGTCCTGTGCGGTTCGTTTATAGCGGGTCTCAGTTGACTCAAATACAAGACCTAACGGTTCTTGTATTTGTAGGTTGGGTAGAGCGTAAGCGAAACCCAACAAATGCTTATGCTACCTTTTTTTGGATTTTTAGCTCCCAAGTTAAAAATTCTTTTCCCATTCCTAATAGGAGGAGTTGGGGAGAGGTCACAATATAGGGCAATTTTGCTGTGATGGTCGCAAAATCTCCAATTTCCTACTGCGAATTTGATTGCTCCAATGTCTTCAATTCTTCTAGAGTACAGCGCAAGCGCGGCTTTTGAGGGTCAGCCAAATCCATCTGTTCCCACGGCACCTCATACCCACCGTGCAAGTTACGCGCTCCCAAACTGTGCAAAATCGCTAACCCAATTGTCCAAGTTGATAACCGTTCTAACAGAGCGGGAACCCCAATCAGGTATCTCCGGACAATCCATTCATCGCCTTCCCGTTCGGCTCGCACCTCCTCAAGGCGTCCGACGGGTTTGCCGGTCGAATCTAGCACTTGTTTGCCCAGGAGCAGTTCTAGATGTATTTCACTATGAGCCATTATTTTGCCCCTGGAATCCGCCCAATGATGCGATCGCGCAGCCATTGTTCGTAGGCTAACGCTGGCGTTGCTTCGGCTTCGAGATCGACTTCGACATCAATGCCAACGTCGCGCACCTTGGATAGAGGAATCCGAAACGGTTGGCTGTGCTTAGCACCCCACTTGTTTAAGATTGCTGCTACCCAACGTTCCAATCGCGGGTGCAACCGTCGCGCCAGAACTGTTGCACCTACTTCGATGTAAGCCAGTCGTGGTGGTTCTCCATCTCGCAATTCCATTACAATCCCGTCAATTTTGCCCATTTTCTGCTGATTGCGATCAACTAGCTGGTTATCGAGAACATCTCGAATGATATCCATCTCAGCCTCCAATAATTTCTAGGGGGATGGCAACAATTGCTAGTACAAAAGCTAGCGCGATCGCCAAGATTACAACGCTGTTACTAATCCAACCATTACGATACTGACCGACATAAGATTCATCATTCATTAAAACCAGAAAAGGCAAAATCACGGGTGGCAAAATCAGCGTAGTGATCGCCATTGAGAAGAGAGTCAATTGCAAAGGATCGATACCAAATACCATCAGCAGTGAAGCGAGAAAGACGAACGCGGTGTAGACGAAACTAAACCGTGCGGCATCTTTCGGGTGCAGATTTTCGCCCCAATTCCACCCCATCGCTTGAGCCACAATGTAGGCGGTGTCGAGGGTAACTTCCAGGGCTGCGCCAAAGCAGGCGATGCCCAACGATGCTGCAAACAGGATAAAGCCCCAGTAACCAAAAGGTTGTGTTAGCATCAGCGCTGCCTGTTCGTAGCTATCCACTTGGATGCCTTGGGGATAAAGGACAAGTGCCGCCACAATTAACACTCCAAGCGATACAATGCTGCCGAAGCCCATGCCTAAGATCGCAACGGCGCGATTCACACCGATATACTTTTCATCCCACTTGTCTTCTACTACACCGGATGAGTAGAAATAAAACAAATAAGGGCTGATTAATGCACCCAAAATGCTAACAGCAATAAATAAATAATGTGCGGTGTCATGTTTGGGTAGGGTTGGCAATAAACCCGTGCCAAGTTCTGTTAGATTTGGATGCAGTTTGAAGGTGGCGACGACAAAAACAAGTGTAATTAGTCCTAGGAGTGAAACGCCATTTTCGATGAGACCAAAGGTTCCTTTCCACAAAAGTAACCAGATGGCAAATGCAACGGGTAGAGCATACCATTGAAAACTAATACCCGTTACCAGTTGTAGGGCAATACAAACACCACCAATTTCAGCGGCTAGCACCAGAAAATCAACCAGGATTTCAGCAATTAGTGGAATGATATAAAAATTGAACCCAAACCGTTCGCGTACTGCATCCGCTAGAGTATGTTTGCTGACGGCGGCTAATCGTCCTGACATTTCTACTAGAAACATTACACAAATGGTGCCTAGGATAATTACCCAGATTAGTTGGAAACCAAATGTAGAACCTGCTTCAGATGCGGTGGCGATCGCTCCCACATCCAAGAAACCTCCGATACTCGTAACAATTCCGAGGGCGATTTCTAGGATTTTACTCATTGCTGTACACCTACACTTTTTGCCTGCGTGTTAAGCGCGTGATTTTCCTTGGTTAATTCTTGGATTTGTTGAGCTACATTCGGGCGATCTTCCCGCTCAATTCCCTGCGATATCTGACTCAGCGTGACCTCAAGATGATGTAGCTCCTCCAGAAGTTTTCGCTCTGGTTCTGTGGAAGCTTGTAGTGTTAGCTTACTTGTTTCTTTTTCGAGTTCTTGCTTCGCTTTTTTCAGTGTTTGTTTGGTATAGGCTGTGGGAACAGCACCGCGTATCCAAGCATTACTCACCATTTGAACTGTTGCTGCCCACGAGGTGACAACTTGTAGATCCTTTGTTATGTTTTTAGTGGAGGATTGACTGCTACAAGCGGTTAATAATGTCAACAACAATAAAGGACTACCTACCCGTATCCATTGCATCTGTTTTGACCGTTTCACTAAGGCAGCATTCATAAGACTATTCTTGTCTGCCTGGAACTGTCATTATGTATACCATTTGAAGGATTTCCGAGGAAGATTGGTTGATTATTGAAGCATACAATAAAATCGGGCGATCGCTTCACGGAGCATTTATAGCAATTCAAGGGTTGGGTGCAATACATCTGTAGGGGCATTTTGATTGCCATGCCCCTACTAAACGTGAGAACGGCAATATATTCCACCCAACTCTGGAAACGCTATATTTGCTGGTTTGTATATTTTTTTATACAGTTTTGCCTAAAAAATTGACATAAGGCATCAACAGAGCTAATTAGTGATTGTAGGCGATCGCTCTCCCGATGACTCCGCTGGCACATCAACCGAACGATAGGGAGGCAAAACCCCTATTAGGAGGCAATTGCTTGTTGTCAAATACTGACTAATTTATGACTAACTTTCGGGTCTATTCCTTTTGGATAAAAGACTAGCCAAAATTTCTATCTAGAGTTGTAGACAATTGTCAATAAATTGGTTCATGATTCAAGGGAAACAAAAATACTGTACTTGTGCTGTTGTTCAGTCATTTGCAAATGTCCCATTTCAACTGCTTGTTGGAAATTAATTGACATTGCCTAAAAAAGTGTTTTTGCAACAGCGCCAGGTTTTCCCATAACAGCTCGATAAAAAGGCATCCTGAAACGGAGGGAGAACAGGAAATCGATGAATACAATAGCCCCGCAGGGTAAAAGATTTTTACGCCCAATGGCGCTGCTGCTTTCAGCGTTGCTAATGGTTCCGTTTTTAAATGCTTGCGGAGAGTCGCAGACTAGCACTCCGCCGCCACCTGTTGACGATACGCGGGGTGGAACAGTGACCAATCCTGCCCCCACAAACCAACCCCAAGCCAAGAAAGGATTATCAACGGGTCAGAAAGTGGCAATCACTTTGGCGGGTGCAGCCGCACTCTACTATCTTTACAACAAGAATAAGAACAAGCAACAGCAGGGGGCGCAGGGGAAATACTACCTTTCCAAGAACGGGCGCGTTTACTACCGCGATGCCCAAAATCGCGCTCACTGGGTAACGCCACCAGCTGAAGGAATTCGAGTTCCGGAGGAGGAGGCGCAACAGTATCGTGACTTCCAGGGCTATAATAACAGACCCACGGGGCGCGACCTGAAGGGACTGCCTGAAGCGAGTGAAGCCCCAGTCCCAGCACAGTAAGCGCTGCTATCCCTGCGTTGCAAATATGCGATCGCACCACTAGCCACGAAAAACGCCCGAAAAACGCCCGTAAGATACACAACGGCAATGTGGAATAAATCCGTACCCTCTACACAGCCGTTTCAACACCAATTGAAAAAGGAGACAAATCATGGTAGATGGGTTTTTTAAAAAGGTGCAGGATGCCGTGCTTGGGTCTAATGACGACCAAGACGCTACCAACTACGACGATCGGGAAGTCCGCCCCGCCAGCGAAGATCCGTTTGGCGATCCGGCGGATTCCGGAGAGTACGGCGATGTCCGCCCCGCCAGCGAAGATCCATTTGGCGATCCGGCGGATTCCGGCGAGTACGGACAGTTTGGTGATGTTCGTTCTGCTAGTGAAGATCCTTATGGCGATCCCGCAGACGAAGAATACGCTTAATGGTCAGGCTTTCGCCACCATTTCCGACATAAAACCGTAAAAAAAAGGCAGTGGCGAATGATGCTGCTGCCTTTTTGACTAGAGTTATATAGATGGGTTTAAGGGAGAACTGGCATAATTTGCTAACAGATCGGCTGGGTTGTCGTAGATAGCGATCGCATCCTTGAGTTGATTATCGTCAAAGCCACCACAGCGCACCGCAATTACACCCACGCCAGCTTTATTCGCAGATTCAATATCGTAGGGTGTATCGGCAATCATCACTACCTGATTTGGTTGCATCTGGATCTTCTTCAATGCTGCTTCCACGATGTCTGGTGCTGGTTTAGAGGCATCGGCGTCGCTAGATGTTGTCGCTTCATCAAGTAGATCGTCAACTTGTGCGGCTTTCAGCAGCGGGGAGAGTTCTTGACTCGATGCAGAGGTAGCGATAATCAGCTTTAATCCAGCCTGCTGCATTTGCAAGATCAGTTCTCTCGCGCCCTTTGTAGGAGGCAATGTTGGTGCAAAGCGGTTGACCATCAGTTCTCTACGCTTCTGGGAAACGGCTTTCCCATCTCCTTCTTCGTCATTTAATTCCGGCACCATTTTCGGGATAATGTGATCGCCACCCATCCCAATCAGCGGTCGAACTTTATCGAAGGGTACGTCATAACCATACGCTGCAAATCCCTCAACCCAAGCTTGGGCATGAGCATCATTGCTCAGAACCAGGGTACCATCGACATCTAAAATTACGCCTTGCAATTTCATTGTTGTATTAATTTGGGATTTTGTGTTTGTCCCCCTTTTTTAAGCGGGATTTTCTTGGCTTTGATTACCGCTTCCATCCCTTCAACCCCCCAATTCCTAGGGAGGCGAAGAAAAAGTGCGATCGCTTGCTAATTTGACACTACCGCTGGCAGCACTTCCGGGTCATCATCCAACGAGAGGAGGAATTGAATGATATCAGTCTGATCTTGGGGAGTGAAACCAGCCTCGGTGTCTACCCAATAAGCGTGTCCGCTGCCGTCTACATTCGACTGTTGTAAGTCAGAATTCTCTCGGTTAGCGGCTACCGTGGCTTCGCGCAGGTGGCGATCCAGCAGCACTCGCAAGCTAGCGCTGGGATCGGGCTGGATATTTTTGAGCAACGTACCTGCCATACCCAGCCGATTGGGATCGGCAACGCTAAAGCCATCTTCATCTCGCTTCAGTGCTTCGGAACTGGCTGCCACACCGCCATCATGGAGATTAAGGCGCGGTTACGGCAAGCCCAATTAAGCTAGGCACCTTGTAACCGCCAGCTGGGTTGCTGATGGCAAAGGCTAATTCTAGCGATCGCTGTGGCGTGATATCGGTCGGCACTGATAACACGGGCGGATCGGGCGGCAGGGGGACTGGGACGTTACTGGGATACGTCTGGGGTGCTGTCAAGATGCGGACAAAGGAAGACTGCGCCGGACCCCGTGAGGGCTGAGTTCCAATCTCATTTGCTGCAATCACTTCATGGTTGGTGAAGTAGCGTCCGCTATGACACTCAACGCAACTAGCTTTTGAGAAGATTGCTGCACCCCGCTTCAGGGTGTCTGTGCTAGCAGTTTGAACGGGGGGCGGTGCCAAACTATTCTGAAAAGCTGACATTCCGTTAAGTTGTTCGCCGACAGGGAATCCGGGTGAATTTGCCATCAACCCATCCAAAATAAAAGGCGAACCTTTCGGGTATCCAGGCATCTTAATCACCTGGTTCATTCCCGGTTCCCCTGGTGTGGGATCGATTTTTTCAAAGAATTCTGATGGTTTTGCGCCTTCTGGCAACCGGAAAGCTTTATTGGCTGAATTTTGGAAAATAATTCCCAAATATGTCTCTTTGTCAATATTCAGTAACGCTTGACTGGAATCAGCCCCGGTTGTTGCGTCGGAATTGGTGGCGTGAACGTTACTGTTGAGGGTAGTCAGTCCGTGAAACCAGCCAATAGCAGCGTTTCCACTCCAGCCGTAGGGCCAAGCTTTGTGGGTATAGGAGGAAGGATTCTGGGAGGGATTGTTGACCATGTTTCCGGTAGAATCAAAGCTACCCGGAGGCCAAGCGAGCAAATCGGCATCGACGGCATCTTCTACGGCTTTGACATCTGGGAGACGGGCGATTGCCCCATCAGCGTTAATGTAAGTGCGATCGCCCAAGGGGAGTTTGCTGGGATTTACACCCGTCTGGTGGAACATCGCTGCGGAGTTGGTAGCCATCGCTAAGACTAAGCCTGGATCGACATTGTTGTTCGGCGCACCTTCGATAACGCGCCCACTTTTGCTATCGATTGCTGCATGACACAAGGCGCAGGTGATGCCGACTCGAACCTTACCCTTCTCAATGCTGGTACGCATTCCCAGCGGCAGAATTGAACCAGCAGGCACGTCCATTCCGGTGTTCAGCAAGGTTCCGGCGGTAAAAGTTCTCCCGCCGATGGTGACATCTTTATCGATGGGAATCTGGAGGTTCGTGGTATGTTTTCCTCCTAGTCGCGCGATCGCTTTCGTCATCGTCACTAGGTTGATTGGCCCATTCAGCGCCCCGACTACATCAGTCTGAAAGACCTGATCTTTAAAAGTTTCTGAGTAAAAAGCCTTGCGTCCCAGGTTAATCAAGTCCTCTGTAACCGCAACCGCCCCATTTTCTGCTTGAAGTTGCTTGCGCCCATCCTCAGTTTCCAGCAGGCTTTGTGCTTCGTCTTTGGCGATCGCGTATCCCAACACATCATAGGAGCCGATCTCCTGCGGTGCAGGCTTCGTGAGGGGTGTAAAGGTGTTGTAGAGACTGGGTGTTGCGGGAATGGCTAGCTCAATTTGAAAAGCCAAAAAGCCGATGACGACGACAACTAAAGCTAGCAGGAAAATTGGGCGCGATACCTTCGGCAACACCTTCATCAAACGCATGATGCCTCGCAGAGCAATCAATTATCTCTGCTACTTTAAAGGTACAAACGCCGTCTCTCGTCTGTCTGGAGGCTGAACCGCCTGAGTGTAGATTTTTACCCTCACAAAAGCAGAGGTAACGCTTAACAAGATAGCGGAAATGGCGCTATCAAGCCAACTGGGAAAAGTAGAACAATTATTTAATTTGGCAAAATAAAACTCTCATCATCGCTTCAGTTGATGTGAGAGTTTTATTGGGGTGATTTTAATTAGGTAGTTGCATCGGCAGATTTTATTGCCACGTCGAAAACGATATTGTAGCTCACGCCTGGACCCATGCGCTGGAGAACTCGCTGATGGGCTTCTGCGTCACAGCGGCGGCGAAAACGAGCGACAACCGAGGTTTGCAACTTGGGTAGGCGACGCATCAGGCACCAAGGGTGAAGCTGGTTAAAGTAGGTCATAAAACTTTCCCGATGATACCTAGGTTTTTTTTGGTGAATGTGCTTTGAATGATGGCGATGAGGGTGTAGCGATCGCTATCGTTCTTTTGCGAGTGCAGTCTCCATCGGCTGATGGGAGTGCGCTGAAATGCCAGTTAGTATTGGTTATCTGTAACCCAGACAGTCCAGATGGGCTGTTTATGGAGGAAAGCAGATGCGATCGCCGCGTTGGTTCAGTGCTGCTTTGATGGCAGCAATTCCCGGTGCTACCCGCAGTGCTTCTGTCGCTTTGGATTTGTTCATAGATATTTGATTGGGTAGATGCGTACAGGCGTGCGAACCTTGTAGTTAGCACAAACAGCACTCATCTGGCTTAATTTCCAGCAGCTATGAGCTGGAAATACTACTTCGTTGGGGATTACTGGAAGGTTAAAAGGTTAACCCTTGTTTATAACATTGTAACATAAAATGATTCAAGTTACTAACTTGAAAAAAATAGTCGCAAAGTGAGGCATAATAGCTTAGCTTTAGGCAGTAAAGGCGATTACTGGCAGTTTTACCTGTAAGAAGGAAGAGAGAGTCGTTGAGACGAAGGTTTACAGATGAAGGACTGCGGCAGATGGGCAACTTCTTACGAGCCTGTCGGGAAGCGAAAGGCTTTAGTGTTCATAAGTTGAGCGAACAGACGAAGGAGTATGAGGCCCACTTCTATGGAGAGTTGGGAGAGTCATTGCCTAAAGTTCTTGGGGTGAGCATTGCAGCCATTTCGAGAATTGAGAATGGAAACCTGAATAAACCAGCACCTGATATTTTGTGGATACTCTTAGACGTTCTCAAACCCGAACACCCGACTGAGAATCGGATTCTGACGCTGGAAGAGTTGCTGCTGATTGGTACGGAAGCTTGGAACCCAAATTTCCGTGACTAAGCGTGTCAATTGCGATCGCTCTTTTGCTAGTTTTAACCAGAAAGCGAATGTACATCGCGCCGTCGCGGCACTTCATGCCAACCGACTGGTGAGATCATCCCTGCGTTTAATCCAGATTTGGCGCAAGTCTTCCAGGGTTGTACAAGTTTGAATCAGGGAAGCGATCGCTTGTATCCACACTCACCAGTTTACGGTAACTGATGAATTGTCCACCGCGATCGCGCCGATGAACAAACAGAATATAACGCCAGCATTCAGCGCGTACAATCTGGGATTGAGGAATGCCTAAGAATTTGGCAATCAGGTCAAAGGCGATCCGAAATTTGAAAGGTTTAATCTGGCGAAACAATATCGTCATAATCGCTTCAGTTGAGGTGAGGATTGGGTTGGGGTAATTCCATCTCGTTAGTCTGGTCGGCGGGTTTGGGTGTCACGTCGAAGATGATTTCGTAGGTGACGTTGGGGATGGTTCGCTTGAGGATTTGCAGATGTGCTTCCGCGTCGCCGCGACGACGAAAACGGGCAACGACAATTGACTGTAAGGAAGGCAGTGGGAGGATGATGCACCAGGGATGCAGCTGGTTAAAGTAGGTCATAAATCTTTTATGGACACGACAAAGATTGCCAAGGCGAACGATTTGGTCGCATAGGCTGTTAAACTTTTTGTTCTGATACCAATTCACTCTGAGTGATGACACATTGAAGATCCCCCCAACCCCCCTTAAAAAGGGGGGCAATGGTCGGATCTGTTGTAGCCATAAAGTGAAATGGTGTGAGAAACAACTATTCCGGGCAGCTAACTAGCCAAATGACGGCTTTTTGAGCTGTCTGCTTGTTGTTCTGTGTAAACTAACGCTTGAATAAACCGTTTAATTCGAGCGGTTTTATCATGTTAATGGCAAGACCAAAGAAAAGTCAACCAGAGGAGACTGATTCTCCGTTTAAAAAACTGCGTTTGGCAGCTGGACTCTCTCAAGAAGACTTGGTAAGACTGATGGGCGTGTCAGTTTCAACCATTCGCCGTTGGGAACGGGGATTGGCAGAACCGACGATGACGGTTTGGCAAATGAAGGCTTTCTGTAGCGCAGTTAACAAGAGTTTGGACGATTTGCCTAATTCGTTGATAACGCAGCGATCGCATTCAGAAGAGGATTAGGCGATCGCTCTTTTCGCTCGTTTGTCTGTTTAGAGCGATCGCATCCTCCGCAAAAATCCAAATCTGCCAAAATAACCTGTACGGCGATCGCATCCTTCCCGATGCAATAAAAAAGGGCGCGATCGCACCCACGAAGACAATTATTAGAAAACTTTAGAATCTTGAGCCGCAGATAGATTGCACAACCGCTTCAGGCTCATTTCGATGTTGCTCTCGGCAAATTAAATTCTTAGCCAAACGTTGCTCAGCATAGGCTCGATGCGTAAACCAGCCGATCGGCGTCCCAGCGATCGCGCCGAGCAACAGACCCGTTAGCAGACTAGAAACTAGATGCTTTCGAGTAATCCTATTCTCTTTCATTTAAAAGTTTCTCCTAATTGCTGACCCATTCTAAAGAAAGCAAAATTTAGGATAAATTTACGTCCCTCTCCTTGCTTATATCCGAAGTCGCACCCGTGATGGTATACCGTCTTTGCGCCTATCTCATACCACAGAGGAGGAAACTATAAGCTAAAAGCATTCGCTATACTTACGCTCGTTTTTGGCATTTTGGGTATCTGAAACTTTTGTCGCTGACGATGAAATTAGACATTTCCAGTTCGTCCGACAAGGGACACGACGACCGCAATTAACTCAGCGGGTTCAACTGGTTTAGCGACATGAGATTGAAAACCTACCGAAAGGGCTGCTTTCTGGTCGTCTACTCTGACATAAGCCGTCAACGCCACAGATGGAATTTGTCCTTGTTCCGCCTCTAGCGCCCTCACCCGGCGAATTAGACTGTATAACTTGCAGCCTGCCCCTGATTATGAAGATTATGTCAAGAGTAATCCTGACTATTTTAAAGATTTAATAAACCTTATGCCTAAAAATCTTCACCAGTGAAAATTCCTTGTATATTTACTGACAAAACAAGTGAGGTGCATTGAAGAGGTTCAGTAATTATACGTTTATCGGCAAAGAGCCACCGTAAAATTCGGAACGTTACTGGGATAAAAAGTTACATGGTATACCAGGGATAATGCTGAAACTTGTTACTTTTGCGAATAACTTATCTGTGTAACTTAATTATGGCGGCTAAGACACCAAAGGTTTGGTCATTCACTGAGAGGGCAACATTAGAATTTTGGGTAGAAGATCCACGACGGGGTGAACGACTAGAAGACATTCATCTGGATTCTGAGCAATGGTTCCAATGGCTTAACTTACCAAGTACTAAGTCATTTAAATTTGAGCCAGTCGATCAACGTACATCTGATTTCATAGCTAGCAAAGAAACTAAAACCGATGGAGATTTTTGGTCCGCCTGCAAGAAAATAAATGGTGAACTCTATCACTGTTACATCGGGCTTAGTAAAGATTTAACGTTGGTGCGACTCAGAGAAGTCGGGTTGCAATTGCTACAGACTGCCAAAAATGATAGTCCTTCCAGTCAACAAAGTTATATACAAGAAGTCCATTTAAATTTCCCTGGTGAATCTCAGGAAGTACACCAGCTGAAACAGGATATTCAGAAGCTACAGGATGAACTGGCGAACTCTCGCCTAGAGCTTGAGAATAATAAGAGTGTTTCCAGTCAACAAAGCGCTCCAAAAAAAGTTCATTTAACAACCTCGGTTGAATCCCAGGAATTAGAGCAGCTGAAACAGGACATTCAGAAGCTACAGGATGAACTGGCGAACTCTCGCCAAACTTACCTGATAGCTTGTCAGGAACATAAGGAAGCGATTCAACAGCTACGCCATCAAAATCAGCGGCTACAGACCGAGTGCGACCAGATGAATGAAGAGATCAAACAGCTCTATGCTAAATATGGCGACCTGAAACTGGAAAAGTTAATCCGGCACCAGGAAAGTGAAAGAGTAAAACCCCGGACGAGTTCGCCAGACCAGAGGGTAAAGCTGTCAAACACTGCGTACAGCATTTAGACATGGTGGAGTAGAGAGCGATCGCCTTCAACAAAAAAAGGGCGAGTGCGATCGCCCTTGTCTGAATAATTAACAATTAGCTGCCAGTTTATCTAGCGATCGCTAATTTTCAACAATCATCTATTATGTATGTTTTGCCCGTTATTTTGTGTCTAATTGATGATGGATTCTTTAAAATGTAAATCATATTAATGCTTAGTGATTATTGCCAAACAAAAACCTGTTCTCTAAAAACAAACAGGTTTTTGTTTGGTACTATTCAAGTAGTTTTGCTTAATTAATGTTGGATTAAGCTTCGTCGCGTCCGTGAACTTGGGCGGGTGGAGAGGTTGCCTCAACTGCCGTGAAAGGCTCCAGAATTTTGTAGGTGTGGGATGTCCCTTTTGGTACAGTCCAAGAGTTGCCTGGTTCTAGCAAAATTATTTGACCTTCCAGGTGCAACTCAGCGCGACCGTTGATCACATAACCAACAGTCTCATATTCCCGCGCAGTTGCTTCTTTTGGTTCGTCGGGTTGCTCATTTTCCCAAAGGCGCATCGAGATAGTTTTGCCTGATGCGAGATACTTTTGACCCATTTCACCTTTGGGGGAATTGGTAGAATCTACTTTCATTACAGTTGTATCAGTCATATTTGCCTCTTCTTTGTTCAGATATGTTGTTTAAATGCTCTTAGCGGAGCAAGATTGGATTCCCATCAATGCGGACTCGAAATAGACTGTAGGGCTTTTCTCTTAAATCTCTGCCGCTATGATAATTCGGTTGGCGATGCAGTTGATTGGCAGTGAAATAGAGATAGCCGTCTGATGCAACAGAAAGCGTATCGGGCCACAAAACACGAGGATCGTGAACGAGAGTTTCATACATTCCATTTGGTAGGCGGCGAAGAATGGAATTGTGTTCGTAGTTCGTCAGGTAAACTCGGTTTTCGGCATCTGATTCCAGTCCATCTGAGGCACCACTTTTATCGCCGAGATCCACCACAGTTGCCGTTACTTGCGACTCTGATAACTGCTCATTTGCTAAAGCATCAATGCTGACGCTGTATAAGCGGCGACCCGCAAGAGGACAGTAAAATAAGCGATCGCCATCAGCACTAATCGCAATACCATCCGCACCGATTTTAATATACAGCACTTTTGAAGCTAGTGAGGTACGAGGATCGCCTAAAACCTTTGATTTTGGAAGCTTGACTGTACCTCATCCAGAAAGAAAACGCTGTAGCTGGGTGGTTGATTGGGCTTTCGCATCATCAACGGTTGTCCTTCGACGCTGGGCAAAAAATTTGGTTCGGCTTTGGTGGAGGGATGATTGTTCAGCCGTCGCCAACTTTTCCCAGAAGCGAGGTCTACGACAATAATTGCATTTGGCCCAGAATCAGAAGAATCGGTAATGAATGCCATTCCTTCTTTGCCGCGTCGCAAGTCAAATCTGACATCGTTTAAGTAAGTCGTTGGCAGCCATCGCACGTTTCGCACGTTTCTCTCCAGATACTTCACGGTGTCAGCACCACTGACTGAAAAAGCAGTTGATATCCAGTTACATAAACACTGCCAAACCAAAGAGAATCGCGAAGTGAGTTCCGCACCGCTTCGGTAACGCACCCCGCAACGCCACCGTCCACCAGTGACGCGCTAACAGGCTTCCGATGCCCCGTCTTCTGTTAGGGTTTGACATCATGGCTTCAACTCACTCACGAGACTCAATCAATCGGCATCTCTACCAGAGAACTGACAAAACAACTATTTCTGTCCAGAAGATTGACCTTCAGTGGTGAGAATTTCGCCAGCTTCTATCTCTTGTTGGAAACGCTGGCGATTTTCTTGTGCCTCTTGTTCGAGTTGTTCTACCAAGTGATAGACTTCTTCAAGCAAATTATTAATCTTGACGGTGTTTTCACCCTGAGTAGATCGGTCAAGTTCCATAGTTTGACCTTATGGTTTAAGTACAACCTTGATGCAGTTGTCTTTTTTATTCTTGAAAATTTCGTAACCGTGCTTTGCTTCTTCTAAAGGCAAGCGGTGTGTGATTACGAAAGATGGATCGATATCGCCATTTTGGATATGTTCCAATAACGGGCGCAAGTATTTGTGGACGTGCGTCTGTCCCATCTTGAACGTCAAGCCTTTGTTGAAAGCTGCACCCATTGGAATCTTGTCGAGGAAGCCACCGTAAACACCCGCTAGCGATACATGACCGCCTTTGCTGCAAGCGACAATGACTTGCCGCAGGGCAGTGGGGCGATCGGTTTCCATTCGCACGGCTTGCTTAACTTTGTCGTAAAAAGCATCAGGTCCGGTGCCGTGTGCTTCCATGCCGACTGCATCTAGACAAGAGTCGGGTCCGCGTCCGCCAGTCATCTCTTTGAGTGCTTCGCCGACATCGATTTCTTCATAGTTGAGAACTTCTGCCCCGCATTGTTCTTTAGCCATTTGCAGGCGTTCGGGAATGCGGTCGATGGCGATAACGCGATGGGCACCCAGCATGAAGGCACTTTTGATGGCGAACTGTCCGACTGGCCCGCAACCCCAGACTGCTACAATATCGCCGGGTTTAATGTTGCAATTTTCCGCTGCCATGTAGCCGGTCGGGAAAATATCCGTGAGGAACAGTACCTGTTCGTCTGTCAATCCATCGGGAATTTTGAACAAACCGACATCGGCAAAAGGCACCCGCGCATACTCCGCTTGACCTCCAGCATAGCCGCCGAACAAGTGGGAGTAGCCGAAAAGACCCGATGGTGAATGACCGTACATCTGTTCAGCCATCCAGCCGTTCGGGTTGGAGTTATCGCACAGCGACCACAAATCGCGGTTGCAGAACAAACAGTTACCGCAAGAGATAGTGAAAGGAACAACCACGCGATCGCCTATTTTTACATTCTTGACGGCGCTGCCAAGTTCAACCACTTCCCCCATAAATTCATGACCGAGGATATCTCCCGGTTGCATTGTCGGGATATAACCATCGTAAATATGCAGATCGGAGCCGCAAATCGCTGTTGACGTAATTTTGACAATAGCATCGCGCGGGTTGAGAATTTTTGGATCGGGTACATTATCCACCCGCACATCGTTGTTTCCATGCCAGCAAACAGCTTTCATTAAATTTTTCTCCTTAAGTCATTCGTCATTAGTTATGGGTTATTTGCCATTAATCATTAGTCATCATCAATAACTAGGAACTATTCACTAACGACTAATAACTACACATACGCCATGTGCAACTTCTTCTTAGTCCTCCTTGTTAAGGAGGTTGGGAGGATTGAAATGTCAAGCAAACTTTGTCAAATCCCCCCACTACTCCCCCTTGTCAAGGAGGAAACTACATAAGTTTACACGCTGTATTACAGATTATTTTGAGTAAGAGCCAGTAACGTTATTCGCCGCATCGTTGAAACCTTCCCGCGCCCCTTGAACTGTCTTGTCAACTACATTGTCAGTTTTGTCTTGAACCTGATTGAAAAACTTTTTGGTACTGGGAGGCGTCGGCTCATCAAGATTCAGCTTTTCCTTGACATTTTCAGCAGCTGCCCCAATTTTTTCCAATAAATTACTGCCTGTATCTTCAGTCTGGTCTTTTAGCGTTTCAGCCCTAGCATTGACTGAACCATCAGCTCCTTTGACTTGGTAAGAGTTCGTTTCCGGTGTCAATGTCGTGTTATTAGCGAGGGCTTGCAGAGGGGTGCCGTAACCAAAAGCCTGTATCACAAAAAATGCAGTACTAACCAGAAATACAGTGGCAATCTGGCGTAGACGGATACCTTGCAAAAAAGAAATTACTTGGTTCATGAAAACACTCCAGTTTATTATTTGATTATTCGTAATCGGTCAATCTTTACTTCCCAATTACTAACTTCAAGGCTTCAGCACAACTTTGATACAGTTGTCTTTTTTGTGCTTAAACATTTCGTAGCCGTTCTTGGCTTCTTCTAGGGGTAAATGATGGGTGACGACGAAAGATGGATCGAGTTCGCCATTCAAAACTTTGTCCAGCAACATCTGCATATACTTCTGCCCGTGCATTTGCCCCATTCTGAAGGTCAAGCCTTTGTTGAAAGCAGCACCAAAGGGCAGTTTGTCCACAAAGCCACCGTAAACACCCATGATTGAGAGCGTGCCGCCTTTGCGACAAGCGACCATCATTTGCCGCAGGACGTGGGGACGGTCTGTTTCCAGTCGGACTGCCTGCTTCGCTTTGTCGTAGACCCCTTCAACCCCCATGCCGTGAGCTTCTAATCCCACCGCGTCAATACAGCAGTCGGGACCCCGACCGCCGGTCATTTCTTTAAGCGCTTCGCCAGCATCAACTTCTTCGTAGTTAATCGTTTCCGCTTTCGCGTGTTCCCTAGCCATTTGGAGACGTTCGGGAAAACGGTCGATGCCGATGACTCTCTCGGCACCCAGCATATAGGCGCTAATCATGGCAAATTGTCCGACAGCACCGCAACCCCAGACGGCTACAGTATCTCCTGGCTGAATATCGCATAACTCTGCGCCCATAAAGCCGGTGGGAATGGCATCAGAGATAAACAATAATTTCTCGTCGGGAATTTCTGCGGGAACATTGACGACACCAACATCGGCGAAGGGAACGCGCACATATTCAGCTTGAGCGCCTGCATAGCCGCCGAATAAGTGAGAGTAGCCGTAAATTGCTGAAGTGACGTTACCGAAGAGCTTTTCTTCCATCCAAGCGTTCGGGTTGGAGTTGTCGCACAGCGACCACATATCGTGGTTGCAATAGTGACAGTGACCGCATCCGATAGTGGAAGGAACGACAACGCGATCGCCCGGTTTCAAAGTGGTCACTTTGCTACCAACTTCAACGATTTCTCCCATGAACTCGTGACCGATAATGTCACCCGGCTGCATCGTCGGAATGTAGCCGTCATAAATGTGCAAATCGGAGCCACAAATTGCCGTCGAAGTAATTTTGAGAATGGCGTCGCGCGGATTGAGAATTTTGGGATCTGGGACGGTTTCGACCCGCACATCGGTGGCACCGTACCAACAAACTGCTTTCATTGATGTTGTTTATCCTTTTATTAATTACCCCGCCCTTATCTATTCGCAGGACGGGGTTTCTCACATCCCAGCCTCAGAGGATGTTTAAAAAGTTGTTGATAATACACCAACCCTTTGGATATCCCCCTTGCATCCCCCGATAAATTGGGGGACTTTGAGGCTCTTGTTCCCCCCTTTTTAAGGGGGGCTAGGGGGATCGGTTACTTCTCAAACATCCCAGCCTCAGGTAATACAGTCAGTCGCTTAATTTCACGACACGTATTGAGTGAGAAGCCGAATTATCTAGCAGCCCGATTTTTAGTCTTGGCTACTCCCTGATTATTTTTGTCTTGAACAACACTGGGATCGCCCACGTCACCGGGTTGATCGTTATCAAATCTTTGGCTGCGAATCACATCGGCGGTTTCGGGAATATTTTCTCCCAGCTTTTTGATGTTTTTCAAGCCAGTATTACCGATTCCATCTCTGTCACCGACGTGGTCTTCAGCCATGTCAATGGCTTTTTTAATCCGATCGCTGCTGGTTCTGTTAAAATCTGCATTGTCAGCAATCAGGGTTTGGGCTTGCGCTTGGAAAGTTGGGCTGTAGCTAAAAGCCGGAATTACTAGAAAGGCGATCGCTGCCAGAACCACAGTGGCAAGACGCAAACAAATCTTTTGCAAACGATTAATTCCTTGATTCATCTCAATCTCCGTTGCTTATTTTTGTTTTGAGAACAACCTACAATTCAGTTGTCTCTCTTTGTAATTAAGAATCTCACAAAATAAAATTCTTAACTTCTTCCAGAAGGTTGACCTTCTGTTGTCGCAATTTCACCCGCTTCCATAATCATTTTGAAGCGGCGTAAATCGTCTCCAACTTGCTGCTCTGGTTCTTCGCCGAAAAGTTTAGCGATCGCAGCACCGACCGGACCACCCGGCGGGTTATATTCGATGACGACTTTTACTTCCGTACCCCGATTAGCAGGCGCAGGCGAAAAGCGCACAAACCCAGCATTCTCAACGTCTGCTCCTTCCGTTGAAGCCCAGGCGATTAACTCGTTTTCTTTCTCGTTGATAATGTCTGCATCCCATTCCACACTTGCACCCATCGGCGCATTGGCAATCCAGTGCGATCGCCGCTCGTTGACAACCTTCACCGATTTCAGATGCTTCATGAAATTCGGCAAGTTTTCAAAGTTATGCCAAAAGCGATAAAGTTCATCCGCTGGTTTATTGATCGTGACGGTCTTTTCAACTTTGATGCTTTGGTTCATGCCTGCTTTTTCCTGTATGGTGTCTTGAATCCCTTTTTCTGCGGTCGCACCGTGATAAATCAGACCGCCACCCGCGATCGCCATTAACGCTCCCCTGAGAGAGCCTTGCTTTAAACCCATCAGTACGAGTGCGCCGCCGCCGAGTAACGATCCCCAACGCTCCTGATCGCCGACATTGCTGGGTTCATTCTGACCGCTGGGAACGATATCTTTGGATGTCATTTTCTGTTTTCCTCAAACGGTAATTGATAATGGGTGATTTGCAACCAACTAAGGACAATTCCCGACCTTAAACTGAGTTACATTGATTTCCACCGCGCTTAACTAATCGTTTGGACTTGTTTGTGTTCTAGCCCTTCTCTGGCATGATCCAGACGCAGTTCTCCTTGCGGTTCAGTACGCAAAGATTCTGGCGTTTGCTCGCCTACGGCTCCTTTCGCCACTGTGACGCCACCATCAGCCAGCCACAGTGCCCCCGTGACGTAACTCGCTTCATCCGAAGCAATAAAGGCATAGACGTTTGCCATTTCCTCTGGGGTACCGCGTCGAGCCATTGGAGTCGCATTAATCAGCATTTTCTCCATCTGAGCATCCATTGGCCCAGTTTCTTTGTGCGTCCAAGCGGTATCAATGGCACCAGGACAAACACAGTTAGCGCGAACACCGTATTGAGCTTGCTCGACCGCCACGCCTTTCATAAAGGAATGCATCCAGCCTTTAGTGCCACCGTAGGGAGTATTTCGCGCCAATCCATTAAAACCAGCCTCAGACCCAGCGGAGACAATGTTTCCGCGTGTTTTTTGTAGGTGCGGTAGGGCATACTTGGTCATCAGGAAGGCGGAACGGATGTTCATCCGCAGCGTCTGGTCAAAAACATCAATGGGATAGTCCTGAGTCTCAGCCGTTACCAAAAACACACCCGCATTATTCACCAAAATGTCCAGACGCCCGTAGTAGTCAATGGCGGCTTTGACACAAGCTTGAGCGTGGGATTCTTCCGAGATATCCCCCGCGTAAGCGATCGCTTCTGCACCATACTGCTGAATTGCTTGTGCGACTTCATCAAGCGGATCGCTAGGGAGTCCGTTGACAATGACTTTGGCACCTTCTTTCGCAAATTTATGCGCGATCGCTTCGCCGATTCCAGTACCTGCACCCGTAACGATGGCAACTTTACCTTCCAGTCTTCTACTCATGCTCATTCCTGTCGTTGAGAAACGTTTTGAGTGTTGAATTAGCGATTAGCAAATAGATGAGTAAGCTGGGCGATGCCCAGCTTACTTGGCACTCAAAACTTACATCTTGACGGAAACGCCAGTCGTCGGCTTCGCAGGCTTCACTTCTTCACCTGCCATCCGGGATTTATATAGTCCCGCCAAACACTGTTCGTACTTCGACAAATCCACTTCAATCTCAGTGAGAATGGCGGTAGAAATGGGATCGGTAAATTTCATTCGCAGGTTGTTAATATCGACAACTCCGGTTTGCAAATCGCCCATTGTGCGACGCAACAGATCGGTGTCGTCACTGCCTTGCAGAGAAGCTTTAAACTTAGCGTATTTATCAGCAGCTTGCGCCGGAATCGAGGGTTTTTCTCCCAGAGCATTTAGCCGTTCTTCCAGCATTTGAATGTGATGCTGCTTATTTTTGATCATGTCTTGCAGCATCGAACTCAATTCTGTATCCGTACTTCTCTCGGCATACTGTTCAAACGCTTCTTGCGAATAACGTTCGCCTGCAAGCGCGGTGTTCAAACCTTTTGCAATGTCGCCCTTGGTGGAACCACCCCAAGCATCAGCCAGTTTCCACCATTCAGCAGTGATATCGCTTTCATGCGGTAAAGCCGCTTCTTTGCCACCGTAACCGAGACGGCTGAGAATAGCGGTGGTAAAAATTGCCAAATCACCCGGTTGACGCGAGGTGAGCAGGTTGCCGTCAACCACTAGCGGCTCATCCACATAATGGGCACCGGCATTGATCATGTCTGTGCGGATAGAGAAGAAGCCAGTCGCTTGCTTACCTCTGAGCAAATCGGCTTCAATCAGAACTTGTGGTCCGTGGCAAACGGCAGCCACCAATTTTCCATGCTCGAATGCGTCTTTTACAAAGTTGACGGTGTTGGGGTTCGTCCGCATAATGTCGGGAGCCATGCCGCCAGGGATAATGACCGCATCGAAATCCAGAGCCACGGCTTCTGTCGTGGTGCCATCCGGTTTCTGGGACAATTTGCCTTGTTTACCCACATAGTTCTCGTTCATGCGAGAACCGAGTACAACGACCTCCATTCCCGCCATCTGTAAGGCTTTATAAGGGACTTGAAATTCCGCATCTTCAACGCCGTTTTCGATCAGGATGGCAACGCGCTTCTTGCTGCCGGGATTATTTGGCTGTGTCATGAAACTTCCTCTTTTATCAACATTTTTAAGTGGGAAAATTTTTTGGCGATCGCGAGAAACAAGTAAAACTTATTTTGATGCTTTTTTACTTTTATAATTCTTACAAACTGGGAACTTCACTCAATGAACTTCCGGCAAAAATGAGTTGGGCAACGCTTTTAACCTGTTTAATGAACTGCTCGTATTTCACTTTTGACCTCTTAAATCTTTCCAACTTTCACGCTTGGCTTAACTTAATTACTCGTCGAAGCGTTGAATATTTCTAGAAAAAGTACGATCTCTACTTCCTGAAGTTCGCGCCGTAATTGCACGTTGTTTTTGATTTGCACGCTTTTTACTCATGCAAACAGGGGGCTTCGTGGCTGCTTCAACCACGAATCCTCTCAAAAATTTAAAGGGGGATAAGTCCGAGCTAGCTTTCGCGATCGCTATCTAGCAACTGCCCGCTGCGGAGAAATCCGCTTGGCAAGCAATTCTTTCGCCCGTTCGGCGCGTTGACACTCTTCTTCTTCTAGTTGCTGAAAGAACTCTACAAGTTCATCATCTCCAGCTTCCTCAGCATCCTGAATATAAATCTCGTAGGTACTAGCACCCTCTAGGGCATGATATAGCACGCTGATCAGGTTGTAGTGTTCGTCTGCGGTTCCTGTGATGCGCTCATCATCATGGTCGTGATGCGTCATTTTCCCTCCTTTTGCTTTCCCTAACAACTCAGCGATAGAGGCTAGGTCTTGACTTTAAGCCTATGTATTCCCTCGAACGGTCTGCTTCGCTCCTAGGTGATATATATATTTGCTTTTAATTCGCTCCAAAGTCATAGGTCTACTTGCCACCAAATCGCTATGCTGAAATCTAATCACCGTAATTTTTGCGGGGTGCGGACAATTCTAAGCATTGCGAGTAGCAAGTCGTTATTAACTTAAATGAGCGCACCCCTTTTCTTCCTATTTGAGGATTTAGATAAATTTCTAAGTTGGGTATTTTGCATAGATAGCGATATGAATAAGGAGTAGTCGTATGACCGAGCAACCAGATACAGAAGCTCAAGAGACCGCTAACGAAGATTTACCGCAGGAAATAACTGAATCCTATGGCACTGGTGTCCACCCAGAACCCGGATTCAATATCGGTGAAAATCGCCGACTGCGGGATGAGATCGCGCAATATAATAATGCGACTAGCCCCGTACTGACTGGCGGCGATGTCGATGCCGCTTGGGAACAGGCAGATGCAGTCGGTGATGAAGCCGTGGGTGGAACCGCTGCCACTCCGGATCAGAACGTAACAGAAGATTTAGAAAAAGCTGTCGGATTGGAAATGGACGATCGCGCATTTCTGCGGACTAACGAAATTTTAGAACAGCGCGATGACCGTCGTTGGGAATTAGATCCTATGTCTTCTGATGATTATCAGGAGCGTAGAGATTAATCTCTTGTAATTCCCTCAGGTAGGAACGCTAAGAAGGTAGCACTGGGTTTGGTATAACACATCACACTGAAGGGATATGCCGTTAGGTATAGTAGAGAGAAGTTAAGATTCGTGTAGCGTAAGAAACCGGGTCTTAATATTCGCTACCGATCGCTTCGGAGAGCTGCAATGGCAAGCCAGCAAGGCACGTTAGGCAAGTTCCACCACGTTAGTAAGCATCCGGAAGGACTAGGCTTGTGCGATCGCGTCCTAGCAGCAATGCCCGGTGGTCTTGTCATTATGGATGCTAGCTGCCCCAAGCCTTCTATCGTCTATTGCAATCCGGCTTTTGAGAAGATAACCGGCTATGCTTCAGAAGAAGTCATCGGACGCGACTGTTGTTTTTTGCAAGGAGTCGATACTGACCCCGCTGCGATTGAACAAATTCGCCAAGCCTTTCAGGTAGCGCAAGAGTGCCAGGTGATCTTAAAGAATTATCGCCAAGATGGCACGCCTTTTTGGAATGAGCTGACTATTTCTCCTGTCTGGGACGCCACTGGTGAACTGACTCAGTTTCTCGTTTTTCATACAGATATTACACGCCGGGAAGCTCTTCAACAGTCACAAGCGGCGTTGCAAAAAAGCGAAACCAGGCTGGGACTTGCCCTGAATGCTGCCAGTATGGGCGTTTGGGAGTGGGAGATGCAGACGGGTCAATTAACCTGGTCGGCAAATGCAGAATCTTTATTGGGTTTCCCAGCCGGTTCTGGTAGCACTTATGAAGCTTATTTGAATTGTATTCATCCGGAGGAGAGCGATCGCGTGACACAAGCGATCGCGCAGATTGTAGAAGCATCACAGACAGAAAACTTGGCAGGTCGTCTCTTTAGCATCGAACATCGTCTCCTTTGCCCGGATGGTGCAGTTCGGTGGGTTGCCGTTACAGGGACCCTGTTTTGCGACCAAACCAATACACCGGCACGGGTGGCTGGGACGGTGATGGACATTACAGGTCGCAAACAGGTAGAAACAGCCTTGTGGCAGCAAGCGACCGGAGAACGGCTGCTCAGAACCATGAATCAGCGCATCCGCCAGTCTCTGAACCTGGAAGAAGTCCTGAAAACGGCTGTAGCACAAGTGCGGCAATTTCTCAACACCGACCGGGTAACGATCTACCGCTTGCATCCAGATGGGCGTGGGATCGGGGCTGTAGAATCGGTCGGCACGGGTTGGGCTGAGAGTTTGGGAACCCAGATCCACAGCAGATGTTTTGGGGAAAATCAGCTTCCTCTTTACCAACAAGGTGAGATTCAAGCGATTGAGGATATCGACACGGCGAATCTCAGTCAGTGTCAGATTGATTGGCTAGCGCAGTTTCAGGTGAAAGCCAATCTGGTCGTCCCGATTGTGCAAAACCGGGCTGAGGTGAAAGGACTCTTCCTCAGTCCTCACTCCTCATCCCTCACTCCTCACTCCTCATCACTCACTCCTCACTCCTCATCCAGTCCTGAGTCCTCAGTCCTGAGTCCTCAGTCCTCATCCCTCAGTCCTCAGTCCTCATCCAGTCCTCAGTCCTCATCCAGTCCTCACTCCTCACTCCTCACTCCTCAGTCCTCATCCCTCAGTCCTCACTCCTCATCCAGTCCTCATCCCTCATCCACTCCTCAATTATGGGGACTGCTCGTTGCCCAAAACTGCGCCGGGACGCGACAATGGCAGGCATCGGAAGTGGAATTGCTCAAACAGCTTGGCGTGCAGCTAGCGATCGCCATTCAGCAATCGACGCTATTTGAGCAACTGGAAGCTGAACTGGTCGAACGCAAGCAAGCTGAGGAAGCATTACAGAAATCAGAAGCCCAATTAAGGAAGAAAACGACCAAACTTAAACAAGCTCTGCATCGGCTGCGGAAAACCCAAACCCAGTTGATCCAAAGCGAAAAAATGTCCAGTTTGGGGCAGCTAGTGGCGGGTGTCGCCCATGAAATTAATAACCCTGTCTCCTTCATTTATGGTAATTTGACCCCGGCTTTGCAGTATGCCCAAGACTTGCTGCATTTGTTAAACCTCTATCAGCAGCACTATCCTCAGCCAGCGGCGGAAATTCAAACAGAAGCCGAGGCAATCGACTGGGAATTCCTGGTTGAAGATTTCCCAAGACTACTGGATTCTATGCAAATGGGGGCGGAGCGCATCCGCCAAATCGTCCTTAGCTTGCGGAATTTCTCCCGTCATGATGAGAGCCTGAAAAAGCCGGTGGATTTGCATGAAGGCATCGACAGTACCCTGTTGATCTTGCAGCATCGATTGAAGCCGCAGGGAGGAAAACCAGGCATTCTGATTGTCAAAGAATACGGCAACTTACCCCAAGTGGAGTGCTACCCTGGGCAGATGAATCAGGTTTTTATGAATCTGCTGGGCAATGCCATTGATGCCCTGGAAGGGGAAATCGATCGTGAGTCATGGGTGATGAATCATGGAGAAGAAAGTGGCGATCGCCAATTCCCCATCGCCAATTCCCCACTACCGACGATTCGGATTTGCACAACACTTAACAACAAAAATCAAGTAGTTATCCGGATTGCAGACAATGGTTGCGGCATTCCCGAAGCCGTACAAAAACGAATCTTTGACCCCTTTTTTACCACCAAACCTGTAGGAAAAGGCACTGGACTGGGGTTGTCTATTAGCTACCAAGTGGTGGTGGAGCGTCACGGAGGTCAACTGAAGTGTCTGTCAACGCCCGGACAAGGGACAGAGTTTGTTCTAGAAATTCCGCTACAGCAGTCTGCCGAATCTGCAACCCCACTACCGATGGCTCCCTCTCAGGTTGCGTAATCAGTTGTTAGGGATACACTGATTAGGTGGCAGATGCTCCCAAGTGCGGAATCTTAAGAAATAATTAAGAATTAGTAGGAAAACCCTAGCTGAAAAAGTATGGAACTTATGCAGCTGCAACCTATCTCCCAGTCCCAGAGGATCAGGACGATGCAATGCGAAAAAATCGATA
>NZ_JBHZGO010000063.1:7939-10699 GCF_042747725.1 Coleofasciculus sp. H7-2 | reverse complement strand
GTCAGCTTTTAGAACAGCTATATCCTATCGGTTTGTCCGTTGGCTTCAGGAGAATACTGACGTATTTGCCTTACACCTAGCCCATTTAGGGCTTGTTTGGGCTTGAACAAAGTTCAAGTCCCGTTAAGAGGACTATTTAAAGATTTCAGTTTATTTTAATGGACTTTAGCTTAAGCTGTAGAAATTAATTTTTGGACGGGTAAGCTTTGAGACTTGGGGGCGAGGTTTTTATACTCGCAAGCGAGTTTCAAAGACTCGTAGACGAGGTTCTGTCACTTACTGTTGTACCTTTAAGACTCGTCAATGAGACTTTTATACTCGCTGACGAATTATAGAGATTCGTTAATGAGACTTTTATACTCGCTGACGAGTTATCAAGACTCGTTGCCGAGATTCTAAACTTCACCCATGAGTTATCAAGACTCGTTGCCGAGATTTTCCTCTTGAACAACGAGTCTTTTTGCATCCTACGAGACTGATGTAGCTTTGGGAGATTTGCTTCGGATTGCCTTAAAGCGATCGCCTAACTGTTCGGCAAGGGTTTTTAGCCCTGGAGTCTTTTTCGCCGCCGTCTTTACGTAATCATATACTGTCAGACTGCTGCTCATGGATTCGCTGCTGACAGCCATCAGCGTATCATCCACCTTTTCGGTTAGTTGTTCGAGTTTGAATAAAATTTCCGTAAGCGAAGCGGTTAGCTGATAGTCCCGCATAAATTCCTCTAAGTCAAAACTAGCAGGGAGGATGTCGCGGTTGGATTGGGCAGCAGTGAGACTATTGTTGACAAAAGAAAGGCTTTTAGATCCCATCTTAAAGAGCTTGCGTCGTTCTTCGGTAGACAGGGTAACGAGGAAAGGCAGCTTTTGTTCGATAGTCTCAAGCGCTGCTTTGATTTCTCGGACATCGGTTTCCGAAAGGGAGGCAGAGATGTTTTGATAAGGCATTGGAGAACTCCGGCGATGATTTTGGTGGCTGATGGCGATCGCATTCGCCATCTATTATTAGGATTCCCAACCAAGAGAGCGATCGCACACAAGATTTATATAGTTAACTCAGATATTGCCTCTGCACTTTTCTCCCGCCGTGGACTTAAGTCCACGGCTAATAGCTAAAGTCCTCTAAAGAGGACTACTCAAGGCATTCGAGTCCTCTTATATAGTTAATTCTAGATTGCACCTGTACTTTTCTTCCGCCGTGGGCTTAAGTCCACGTCTCATAGCTGAAGTCCACTCAAGTGGACTACTCAAGGCTTTCCAGTCCTCTTTAGAGGACTTTTGCTATTAGCCAGGGGTTTAAACCCCTGGCGGGTGTACTGGCTGGCGGATGTACTGGCTGGCGGGTGTAATGGCTGGCGGGTGTACTGACTGGCGGATGTACTGGCTGGCGGGTGTACTGGCTGGCGGATATCCGGTTGATGCCAGATGCAACTCCAAGAAATCAACCCAACCTCTCCACCAGCAAACATCCCCTGGAAATTGCACATCGCATATAACAGAAGTAATCCTTTCAATCTCCACCGAGGGAAACTCGTCATGATTCAAGCTACCTCTACAACAATGACTCTAGAGGAGTTTCTTGACTGGTATCCAGACGGCTACGGTCGCTTTGAACTACATAATGGAGTCGCTGTCGAAATGCAACCAACTGGAAGCCATTCACAGGTAGCGGGAGAACTTGCCATCGACTTAGCAATCAAAATTCATCGCTTACAACTTCCCTACTTCATTCCTCGACAATGTATCGTCACTATCGATTCCGACAACTCAGGCTATATCCCGGATGTCATCGTTCTCCATGAAAATGCCCTAGACTCCGAACCGATGTGGAAGAAACGTTCCACAATTACCAAGGGCGAAACAATACGCCTCATTATTGAAGTAGTCAGCACCAACTGGCAAGACGACTATTTAACTAAACTAGCGGAATACGAAAAGCTTGGAATTCCCGAATACTGGATTGTAGACTATCTCGGTTTGGGAGGTAGGCGCTACATTGGCAAACCGAAGCAACCCACAATTTCGGTTTATCAACTCGTTGATGGCGAGTATATCTTTAATCAGTTTAGAGAGAATGACCGTATTGAATCGCCCAAATTCCCAGAGTTGAATTTGACAGCCGCACAGATTTTTAAAGTAGGGCAATGATGAGGAGTTATGACTGAGATAGTGGCTAAACCCATCGACAAAGACAACACGCAGAGAAAATCGCCTTTTCTGTTGCATCTGGTATCGCTTCCAGTTAAAAAACCTAACCCCCCAGCCCCCTTCCCTTGCAGGGAAGGGGGAGCATTACTCCCCTCTCCTACCCCCCTTTTTAAGGGGGGCAAGGAGGGATCGAGAGGGGTTGGGGGAGAGGTTTTAGGCTTAGCGCTATTTATCGGCATTCTCTTATTATCAGAGTCCGTCGCTGCCACACCTGTACGATTCTCCCCCCTTGCCTCCCTTTTGAAGGGGGGTGCCGTAGGCAGGGGGATGGTGGGCTGGGGGGGACTCGAAACCTTGCCCAACAGCCAGCCGCCACCTCCCAAGACCCAACCCGCGCCGCAGCCGAACGAGCTTTCCTGGAAGGACTACAACTATATCGACAAGGAACAGCAGAATCTCTACGACAGGCAATTGCCAAATGGGAAGAGGCACTCCCCCTTTATAGAGCAGTCGGCGACAAAAAAGGGGAAGCTGTTACCCTCAATAACATCGGTGGAGTCTACTCCGCCTTAGGAGAAAAGCAAAAAGCCCTCTTGTTCTATAACCAATCCTTGCC
>NZ_JBHZGO010000063.1:0-7841 GCF_042747725.1 Coleofasciculus sp. H7-2 | reverse complement strand
CCCTTGAGACGGGCGACTGGGGACAAAGCTGGGGAAGCTGTTACCCTCAATAACATCGGTGGAGTCTACTCCGCTTTAGGAGAAAAGCAAAAAGCCCTGGAATTTTACAATCAATCCTTGCCCTTGAGACGGGCGACTGGGGACAAAGCTGGGGAAGCTGTTACCCTCAATAACATCGGTGGAGTCTACTCCGCTTTAGGAGAAAAGCAAAAAGCCCTGGAATTTTACAATCAATCCTTGCCCTTGAGTCGGGCAACTGGGGACAAAGCTGGGGAAGCTGTTACCCTCTACAATTTCGCCTACCTGGAACGTAACCGAGGCAATCTTAACGAAGCTCTCACTCAGATGAAAGCAGCAATCAAAATCATTGAAGACCTCCGCACCAACGTAGCAAGCCAGCAACTCCGCGCCTCATACTTCGCCACTGTGCAGGATTATTACCAGTTCTACATCGACCTGCTAATGCAGTTGCACCTCACTAACCCCGACAAAGGATACGACGCTCTAGCACTGCAAGCTAGCGAACGCGCCAAGGCACGCAATCTCCTAGAACTCCTCACCGAAGCTAACGTTAACATTCGCTCTCGTGAAAACCCCGAATTAATCAAACAAGAGCGCACCTTACAACAGCAACTCAACGCCGCAGAACAAAGCCGGGTAAAACTCCTCGAAGGTTCCTACACAAACAAGCAGTTAGCCGAGATTAAAATACAAATTGAATCCTTCCTCAGCGAACTGGATGGAGTCCAAGCCGAAATCCGCCAGAAAAACCCCGCCTACGCAGCAATATCTCAACCCGCAGCCTTCACCCTCAATCTGCAACAAATTCAACAACAGGTACTCGACGACAATACCCTGTTGTTGGAATATTATTTAGGCGAAGAACGCAGCTATCTCTGGGCTGTCACCAAGACAAGCATCACCAGCTACGAACTCCCCAAACGCGCCGACATCAAAGCCGCAGCCGAGGAATTCTACAATCAACTCACATCAGAAACAGGCAGCCTCGAATCTGGCATAAAGTTGAGCCAGATGCTACTCTCTCCCGTTGCAAATCAACTCGGTAACAAACGCTTACTCATCGTCAGCGACGGCGCACTGCAATCAATTCCCTTCGCCGCACTGCCGATACCTGAAAACAATCAGGTGTCGCTTCTCCCCCAACCCCGCCCGGAAATCAATTTCCGAGCTAATAGCGAAAGTCCGTTAAAACGGACTGACTCCAAATCTCTAGTCGGTTTCAACCGACTTGAGATATTAGCCAGGGATTTCAATCCTTGGCGAGTGTCGCTTCTCCCCCAACCCCGCCCGGAAATCAATTTCCGGGCTAATAGCGCAAGTCCGTTAAAACGGACTAACTTTAAATCTCAAGTCGGTTTCAACCGACTTCAGCTTAAGCTGTGGGATTTCAATCCTTGGCGGGTGTCGCTTCTCCCCCAACCCCGCCCGGAAATCAATTTCCGGGCTAATAGCGCAAGTCCGTTAAAACGGACTAACTCGAAATCTCCAGTCGGTTTCAACCGACTTGAGATATTAGCCAGGGATTGAAATCCCTGGCGGGTGGTGGGTACGCAACAGGTGTCGGTTCTCCCTCAACCCCGCCCGGAAATCAATTTCCGGGCTAATAGCGAAAGTCCGTTAAAACGGACTAACTCGAAATCTCCAGTCGGTTTCAACCGACTTGAGATATTAGCCAGGGATTTCAATCCCTGGCGGGTGGTGGGTACGCAACAGCGGGTAACTCCCCTCCTCGTACAAAACGAAATCGTCTCTCTCCCCTCCGCCTCAACCATCAGCGTAATCCGCAACCAATTCAAAGGACGCGCCCCCGCCGCCAAAACAGTCGCCGTCTTAGCAGATCCCATCTTCACCACCGATGACCAGCGGTTGACATCCCAACCCCAGCCCAGCAACACTACAATTGCCACCGACGCGAAACGCTCTGCCGCAGAAGCCTGTCGCACCTCCGATCTCGAACGCCTTGAGTACAGCAGTAAAGAAGCCGAAGAAATTCTCACTCTTGTACCCGCTGCTCAACAACTCAAAGCCTTGGGTTTTAATGCTTCTCGCGCCACCGCCACCAGTCCCGATTTAGCTCAGTATCGCATGGTGCATTTCGCCACTCACGGCTGCATCAACGAAGAACATCCAGAATTATCCGGCTTGGTGCTATCGCTTTTTGATGAAAAAGGCAATCCCACCGATGGCTTCCTGCGTCTCCACGACATCTACAACCTCAATCTCCCCGCCGAACTCGTTGTCCTCAGCGCTTGCCAAACCGGACTCGGTAAAGATGTCAAAGGAGAAGGACTCGTTGGGTTGACACGCGGCTTTATGTATGCTGGCGCAAAGCGAGTGGCGGTAAGTTTGTGGCGCGTTAACGATACGGCAACTTCAAAGCTGATGGAGAAATACTACCAACAGATGCTAGACAAAGGACTAAATCCCGTAGCGGCGCTGAGAGCAGCACAACTGGAAATGTGGCAAACTGAGCAATGGAAAGCTCCCTATTACTGGGCGGCTTTTGTGGTGCAAGGCGAATGGAGATAAGAAAATATTGCGCGATCGCACATAAACTGGGTTGATTGAGGAAAGAATAACAAAAGCGCGATCGCATTTGTTATTCTCAATCCAGTTGACTCCAAGAGCGCGTTAAATTAGCTTAAAGAGCATTACTGAGCAATAAACTGACCGGCTACACTCTCGCAGTAGCCCAGCATTACAGAGGCGGATATGCCAAGAACGCAAAAAAACGATAATTTCATTGACAAAAGCTTCACGGTAATGGCGGATATAATCCTGAAAATCCTGCCTGCCAACAAGAAAGCAAAAGAAGCCTTCATCTACTACCGCGATGGTATGTCAGCGCAGGCAGATGGTGAATACGCCGAAGCTCTAGACAATTACAGGGAAGCCCTAACGCTAGAGG
The DNA here is from genome assembly GCF_042747725.1 of Coleofasciculus sp. H7-2. Classification (NCBI taxonomy): domain Bacteria; kingdom Bacillati; phylum Cyanobacteriota; class Cyanophyceae; order Coleofasciculales; family Coleofasciculaceae; genus Coleofasciculus; species Coleofasciculus sp. H7-2. The sequence goes on along the minus strand of NZ_JBHZGO010000063.1, from coordinate 4,912 downwards.
AAGACACTTACGATCGCAGCTATATCCTCTACAATATGGGACTAATATATGCCAGCAATGGGGATCACGAGCAGGCTTTGGAATACTACCACCAATCGCTTGACTGTAATCCCCGCCTGCCTCAAGCGTTGAATAATATCGCCGTTATTTACCACTTCCAAGGGGAAAAGATCAAGGAAGATGGAGATCCAGAAGCCGCTGAAGCTTTGTTTGATAAAGCAGCAGAGTATTGGAAACAAGCGATTAGCATGGCTCCTAATAACTACATCGAAGCCCAAAATTGGCTCAAAACGACTGGGCGATCTACGATGGATATCTTCTTTTAGGTAACAGGTAATAGGTAATCAAGAAAAGAGAAAAAATTACCTACTACCTACTATCAAATTACCAATCACCAATTAGCCATTACTACTGTTATGATTGACCGCGAACAAGTTCGCAAAGTTGCCCATCTGGCTCGTCTAGAACTGACTCCAGAGGAAGAAGCCCAATTTACGACCCAACTAGGCAGTATTTTGGAGTATTTTGAACAACTGAGCGAACTAGATGTCAGTGATGTGCAGCCCACAACACGGGCAATTGATGTCAGCAATGTGACACGCCCTGATGAACTACAACCCTACTCTAACCGGGAAGCTATTCTCACAGGTGCCCCGGAGCAAGAGGGTGACTTTTTCAAAGTGCCGCAAATTCTTAGTGCTGAGTGAGGTACTCCCCATATTTTGCACCTAAGACCGATGAATTTCAGGTGATAACCTGAGCCAATGAGTGTAAGGGCAATTCTCCTGGGGTTGCCCTTAATACTCTCAAAGGAGAAAGTTATGAGTTTAGGTATTTTGGTTGATGGAAAGTGGGTTAGCGAACGAGAACAAGAAGACTCCCAAGGAAAATTCATTCGCCCATCAACAACCTTCCGCAACAAAATTACAGCCGATGGTTCTAGTGGCTTTAAGGCTGAACCGGGTCGCTATCATCTCTATATTTCCTGGGCTTGTCCTTGGGCGCACCGAACCGCAATTATGCGCCAATTGAAGGGATTAGAAGATGTCATCAGCCTCTCGGTTGTGGCACCCGAAATCAAGCAAAATAGTTGGGAATTCTCGGACGAACCAGGTTGTATTCCCGATACGGTAAATAGGAGTCGCTATCTCTGGGAAGTCTATCTCAAAGCGGATTCTAATTACAATGGGCGAGTGACTGTCCCAGTTCTTTGGGATAAAGAAACTGCGACGATTGTGAATAATGAATCCCGCGAGATCATTCGGATGTTTGATACAGAATTCGATGATTTCGCGAAGTCAGATATGAATTTTTATCCAACAGAATTGCCAGAAGCGGTTGATAAGACGATTGATGCGATTTACCAACCGATTAATAATGGCGTTTATCGGGCGGGATTTGCGACTAGCCAAGCAGCCTACGATGAAGCGGTGACGGAACTATTCGATGCTCTCGATCGTTGGGAAAAGGTGTTAGAGGAGCAACGCTATCTGTGTGGGGAAAGCATCACCGAGGCAGATTGGTGTATGTTTACCACTCTCTTGCGCTTCGATGCCGTTTACTATGTCCACTTCAAGTGCAACTTACGCCGGATTGTGGATTATCCCAATCTCTGGAATTACCTCAAAGACCTCTACCAAGTGCCGGGGGTGAAGGAAACCTGCAACCTCGATCACATCAAACGGCATTACTACAAAAGCCACCCGAAAGTTAATCCTACCGGAATTGTTCCTAAAGGGCCGTTAATTGATTTTGAGGAACCTCATAACCGCGAACAGTTAACACGCAAAGTAGCAAACGCGATCGCTGTCTAGTTCCTCATTTAAAAAGCAAGGTGGACACTACCCACTTTGCTTTTTATAATACTAGGGTGAAAACGCAAATGCTGTAAGCATCTGAGCTTAAGCATCACCTGATAATCCCGATTAAGGATTGAAAGAAGTCAGGGTAAGAAATGGCAGCTGCTTCGGCACGCCCAATCGTGGTAGTGCCTTCTGCATTAAGGGCGGCAATTGCTAAACTCATGGCAATCCGATGGTCGGTATGACTATCAACATCAGTACCGATGAGGGGAGTGCCACCAGTAATTTCTAACCCATCGGGTCTTTCTGTAACCTTGGCACCCATGCGGTTGAGCTGAGATGCCATAACGGCAATGCGATCGCTTTCTTTTACCCGCAACTCTGCTGCATCTCGAATTACAGTAGTTCCTTGGGCAAACACTGCCGCCACTGCCAAAATCGGAATTTCATCAATTAGTTGGGGAATTAATTCGCCAGCAATTTCACACGCCTTGAGGGCACTGGAACGTACCCGCAAATCTGCCACAGGTTCACCCGCGACAACCCGCTGATTTTCCATCTGAATGTCAGCGCCCATCCTCTCCAGAGCTTCCAGAATGCCGGTGCGGGTGGGATTGATCCCTACATTTTCAACACACAACTCCGAACCCGGTACAATCGCCCCAGCGACCAGCCAAAAGGCAGCTGAGCTGATATCCCCCGGCACAATCACTGGCTGCCCTTGTAGCTTGGCTGAGCCAGTAATGGTGACGCTATTGGTTTGTGGATCGATGCTGAGTTCTGCCCCAAAAGCTCTGAGCATCCGTTCGCTGTGGTCGCGGGAGAGGGCGGGTTCGGTAACGGTAGTTTGTCCTTCCACCATCAATCCAGCTAGGAGAATACAAGATTTGACTTGTGCTGAGGCAATCGGGGAGTGATAGTGAATCGGTCGCAGTTGCTGTCCTTGAATTGCCAGGGGTGCTAAAGAACCGTCCTGCCGTCCCCAAATTTGAGCGCCCATCTCTTGTAACGGTTTGACAACGCGGGACATCGGGCGCGATCGCAGCGAGCTATCCCCCGTCACCGCAAAAAAACGTCCCGGATGAGAGGCTAGAAGCCCCAGCATCAGCCGCAAGGTAGTACCTGAGTTACCGGCGTCCAAGACTGAGGTCGGTTCTTGCAGGCAGCCGAGTCCGATGCCCTGAATTCGCACCATTTCCGGATTCAGTTCCGAAATTTCGGCACCCATCGCCCGAAAACAGCTAGCAGTGCTGCGGGGATCTTCCCCCAAGAGGAGTCCCTGAATGGTAGTTTCTCCTTGGGCGATCGCTCCCAACATCAAAGCCCGGTGGGAGATAGATTTATCTCCTGGCACCCGAATACGCCCCTGCAAGGATAGCCCTGATGCGGGATTTTGAATGATTAAACGATCCTGATTTTCAGTGTTTTTTAGCGTGACAACTGCGGCTGGCATGGAGATGGATTAGGATGAAGTTGCAAATAGTGATTCTACCAATTGGTGACGCTGGCGATGGCACTGGAGCTAGTACCCACTTCAGATCCCGATCGCTACTTTTGAAAGCCTATTCCTATCTTCTTTTTACCCTTGCCCTTAGATTTTGATTTGTTAACCTCTACCAGCGCTTCCTGAAACAAATTATGTAAATGCACTGGTACACTGGCAATCTCCGGTAAATCAGGCTCTATCGGCTTGTTATATTCTTGCAGTAAAGCGTCTAAATCGCGGTCAATTTTCAATTCTGGACGCTGTAATACTGTTTTCAACAGCTTTTCCATTTGGGCTGGATAAGTTTCCGCTAAGCGATGCCAAATGAAGGCATTAATCGTCGAGTCTTCTAAATACTGGCAAACCAGCTTCTCAGTATTTTCGATGTTGTTCTGCCAGTCTTCTACTTCTAGCATTGCCTTGAACCGGCTGTACGCAGGCAGAAACATTTGACCCCAACGAGGATGGGTGAGAGCTGTTAGCTGTTCGGCTTTCTTGAGATTTGCAGGCAACTCAACTTTAGGCGTTACCATTCTAGTTGGGTTTTTGCTGTCAAACATCTGAGCGATCGCTTTTGAATCGGCACCGGATTCTTCTGCGGCTGCTTTCATTTCCTCTTGTGTAACCCCAGCTTCTGCGGCTATTTGCGAGAGCGATTTATTTTCATCAATGCCTGCCGCTGCTAAGCGTTTCTTAGTCAGTACTTCCTGAAATTCTTCTATCTTCTTATTCATCTGGTACCCAGGCATTACGACTTCATCGCTACCAAAAAAGCCCAGAAAATCTTGGTGATATTGTTCTACTGATTGCCACGCCAGTTCTAGAAGTTCTGGGGCATCGCTATAAAGCGATTTCTTGTAATTTTCCTTAAAATTTCCGATTGCTACCGCCAGCTTGGGTTTTCCTAATCTCCCCATTGGGATACAAGGACCAGAAAACATCCAGACGTTATCGGTTACGGGTGCAATGCGAGTGAGTAAAATTTCTCCCTCTTTAAACCGTTTCATCTCCTGCAACGTTAGAAGATTGTTTGGCTTGACGATGTAGTGCTTAGCTGTCAGCCAGTTCATCAACTCAAAGCCATCCGGTAATACTTGGAGCGTCGCAAACAAACCAATGAAGCTGCACCGCCAGCTACTGACTAAGTTGCGATCGTTTTCGGACAATTCTGGCTGGCTCTCCAGAAACAAATCCAAAACGTTTTTATCACCTATTTTTCCTTCAGTCAAGAAGGTATCAATTATTAGGTCTCTTTGAGCAATATCTTGACGCTCTCGATGTGACTGAGCAGCTGCATAGGCTTCTAGCGATTGTGCTAGCTCTCCTTCCGCCTCCAGGACAAACTCAATCAAGGCTTGCTTTAATTCGTGCGATCGCTCTAATATGGCATCCACAGCTCAATCTCTCGTTCAACAATTCTACGTTAAAGGTTATTCAAGAAATTGAGCAAATGCAACAAAGCTCTCTTGCATAATTATGTAAGAGAGCTTTGTAGATAATTAACCTGGCACTGAGCTATTTTCCCAGGCAGTCACCCGCCGAGTATCTTCGCCGCAGTTGCGTTTCACCTCCGAGTTCGGGATGGAGTCGGTGTGGTTCCACAACGCTAGTAGCACCAGGAAAG
>NZ_JBHZGO010000062.1:0-11123 GCF_042747725.1 Coleofasciculus sp. H7-2 | reverse complement strand
CAATTCGATTACTAATTCATTATCTCAGATTTGGAGATGTTCCAATTCCCTATCAAAATCAAAGAAATCATTTTCGGCTCCCCTCTCGCATTCTCGCTCGCATCATACCCTAATTCAGCAACGCCAAATAATCGAGGTTGAGCGTGAGCATTTCAATCAATCCGGCATCATCGGAAACATTGGCTTTTGTGCAGTGAGTGAAGAAGGGAAACCCAAGCGTATCAACGGCTAGGTGCCTTTTAATGCCATTGGTCGCTTTGTAAAAACAGAACCCCTTTGAATCGACACTCGCATTGCAAGTGTTCTTCACCGCTTGGGAATCAATGATGATTAACGTCGTCCACTGGGGCTTTTTTTTGACCTGTTCCCGCACTTTTTCATGCAAGGTCATCATCAGTGTCTCGCCAAGCGCCTGCCGCCCGCCACTGCTTGTAGTGCCAATAGACCGTCGAGTAAGGAGGAAAGTCTTTGGGTAAGTCTGCCCAATTACAGCCATTCTTCAGTTGATAGAGAATGCCATCGATGATCTCCCGCTTTGTCCAATCACCAGGTCGGGTTCGTTTCTTCTGCGGTAGGATCTGATGCAGCAGGGGTGCAAGAATCTCCCATTCTGCATCAGTGAGACTGCTGGAATATGCCATAGCGACTAGATTAGAGGGTGTAGGTGCCTACTTTCACCATTATAAAAGATGTCAAATGGGTTCTATAGAACCCATTTGACATCTCTTACCTAGATACAGTAGGGTCATTGCCAAACCCAAACACAGATGCCATGCCGTACTCTAGCAGCCTCACCGACGCAGAATGGACAATTCTTGAACCCTTACTCGCCAAGATATTACCGCAAAAGAAACGAACGAGACCGACGAATTGGACAAGGCGAGAACTGCTTGATGGAATGTTCTATCAACTGAAGAATGGTTGCAATTGGGAAGACTTGCCGAAAGATCTGCCGCCTTACTCCACAGTCTATTGGCACTACAAACAGTGGCGGGAAGCGGGAGCGATAGAGACACTGATGACGGTCTTGCACGGACAAGTGCGAGAACAAGTGAAAAAAAAGCCCAATGGACAACGTTGCTGATGATTGACTCGCAAGCGGTGAAGAATACCTGCAACGCGAGTGTCGAGTCAAAAGGATAAAAGCTTCTACAAAAGCACCAATGGCATCAAACGGCATCTTGCGGTCGATACTTTAGGCTTTCCGTTTTTCACCCACTGCACGAAAGCGAATGTCTCAGATGACCAGGGCTTAATCGAGATGTTGAGCCAGAACCTCGACTACTTTCGTGCCAAGCCCGTCAACATCCCAAAGATCACCATTCTGCTGGACAATGGCTATCACCCGGACACGCTGACCGTAGCCTTACAAGCCCTTTACCCGCAGATCATGACCAAGATTCTGTTTGAACTCGCACCCAAGCCGACTAAAGCGGAAAAAGCGGCGCAAGGGAAAACGGGATTTGTCGTGGTTGCAACGCGATGGGTGATAGAGCGATCCAATGCTTGGGTCGAACGCTGTAAGAGCTTAGTCAAGAACTTTGAGCGGACGCTCTCGCCATGCCACTGCCAAACTCAATCTCTGCTTTATCCGACTGATGCTCAAGCGTTTAGCGCATCGCTAGATGTCAAATGGGTTCTATACATCGGGAAACTTATATAGAACCCATTTGACATCTCTAAGAAGTTGCTAATCTCTTAATCATCAGCCTGACGAAACAAAGATTCAGCTTGGTGGTTGCATTCGGCAAGGTTCGCTCGAAGTTCTTCACTAAAATCTTACAACGCTCCATCCAAGCATTAGATCGTTCAATCACCCACCGAGCAATAGCTGGCACAAATCCAGACTTACCTTGGGCTGCTTTCTCTTGGTTAGAGGGTTTCGTTGAGCGCTCAAACTTAATCTTCTGCATGATCTGGGGATACACCTTCTCTAATTCTTGGGTGAGATGCTCTGGATGATAGCCGTGGTCTAACAAAATAGTAATCTTGGGAATGTTCATCGGTTTGGCACGAAAATACTTGATGTTTTGGGTCAACATCTCAATCAATCCCGCATCATCGGAAACACTGGCTTTTGTGCAGTGCGTGAAGAATGGAAAGCCTAACGTATCCACTGCCAGATGCCGTTTAATCCCGTTGGTGGCTTTGTAGAAGCAGAACCCTTTTGACTCCATACTCGCATTGCAAGTATTCTGGACTGCCTGCGAGTCAATGATGATCAACGTTGTCCACTTGGCTTTTTTTTTACTTGTTCGCGCACTTGCCCATGTAAAACGCTGATCAGCTTCTCAATGGCTCCAGCTTGGCGCCACTGCTTGTAGTGCCAGTAGACCGTCGAGTAGGGCGGTAGGTATGCAGGGCAGGTCTTCCCAATTGCAGCCATTCTTCAGTTAATAGAAGATGCCATCTAAGAGGTCTCGCTTTGTCCAGTTGGTGGGTCTCGTTCGTTTCTTCTGAGGCAGGATTTCAGCGAGTAACGGTTCAAGAAGATCCCACTCTCGGTCGGTTAAACTACTGGAGTACGGCATAAAGGCGGAATTAGGTGAGTTGCAATGACCCTACCTCATCCTCCTGAAAGATGTCAAATGGGTTCTATAAACTGCTCAATCTGGGTATCGTCAAAATCAGCCATTGCCACATCGCTAAAGCGACGAAACCCACTGCGATAGGCAGCCGTGCGGCAAGAGGCAATGAAGCGATTTTTATCGTAACGATCAACAAAATTCTGGATTTGACCGATTGCCTCATTTAAGTTTTTTGTTGGCACTTCATCTAAACCATCCAGCAAAATTAGCAACTTGCCTTGCTCTAATAATTTCTTCGTAGATTTTTCAGGTGAAGGAAAACCACAAGTGCGAAACTCATCAGTGATGACTTGCTCAATATTGATTTCACCTGTGTTAAATATTTTGAGTTCGATGAAAACAGGGATACAGGAGTGCTTAAAATTTCCCTTGTTGCCCTTCAGTGCTTCCAGCCCCATCCGCCGTAAAAATGTGGATTTTCCCGCTCCTGGCCCACCGATTACCATGAGATATTGCTTTTCGTTAGCAACTTTCAGCCCTTCTTGCTTACGGGTATCTTTAGACTGATAACTGCGCCTTTGAGCTTGGCGGTAAGCTTCTTCCAGGCTGTCAATTGTCTCAAATCGACAAATATCTTGCTTATCTAAAAACTGAACGCCAGTATAGACTGACTCCAAGGCTACAGGCTCCCGCATTCCCAACACTTTCAGGATGCCGTGACGCTCAGTATAGTTCTTGACATATTGCTTTGATGCGTTAAAAATTAGCTGCTTTTTTCCCTCATCTAGGCTTCCGCCTATCAAGCCGAGGAATTTACCCCCACCTTCCCAAACTGTTTTGATAACAACGCTAGCTAAACCTTTAATTGCTGCATCTACAACTATGGGTTCAAGTCCTGTCATAGGGGTATCGGAAAAATTAGTTTTAGTTATTTCTACAAGTCAGTCGCTGCTTTTTCCAGACTGCTAATACTGATGCATACGTTTTGATGCCACACGTTTGATCGAGTTTCGTTCCCACTCAGTCCGCCAGGGACTCAAGTCCCTGGCTCATAGCTAAAGTCGGTTGAAACCGACTATTTATAAGGTTGGCATTCCGTTTTAACGGAATGCCAGCTATTAGCCCGGAAATTGATTTCCGGGCGGGTATTGCAACCAATGAAACAACTGTGCTTCTCAAGGGAGGTTGGGGGGGATCAAAAACCTACCGACTTGCTACTTCAGCGGTTTCTGACTTCTGGGCAGATCCCTTTCCTAGCTGAATTAGCTCAATCTTGTAGCCATTTGGGTCTTCCACAAAGGCAATCACCGTCGAACCGTGCTTCATTGGTCCCGGTTCCCGCGACACTTTGCCGCCACGCGCCTTGATTTCGTTACAGGTGGCGTAAATATCATCAACGCCAAGAGCTATATGACCGTAGGCATCTCCCAGGTTATACTGCTCTACGCCCCAGTTGTAGGTTAGTTCCACAACGGTATGGTCAGATTCGTCGCCGTAACCCACAAATGCCAGCGTGAACTTCCCATCCGGATAATCTTTCCGACGCAGTAACTTCATGCCCAGCACGTCGCAGTAAAATTTCAAAGACTCTTCCAGGTTGCCGACTCGCAACATCGTATGTAGCATTCGCATCGTTTTGATCCCGAATTCCCTTTTAAGATGACGCTTGAGCGTCCGTTCAGGACGTATTCTATTTCAATCGCTGATAGGGATTTTTACAAAACAACCCACGTCACCATAGATACAATAATACATTCAGTCACGCCAGGTGTTTTCGACAAGGGATGAAAACCGCTATAACAAGCGGGCTAAAAAGTCTAAGGCTTGCTGATGTGTGAGACACTTGCAATTTTGCTATTGAAGGGTGAAACAGAATGATTAACACGCCAGATACTGCCATCGACGCCATTGTGGCTCGTGAAATTCTCGACTCGCGGGGGCGTCCGACAGTGGAAGCCGAAGTCTATCTGATCAACGGTGTGATGGGATTGGCTCAAGTTCCCAGCGGCGCTTCCACAGGGACTTTTGAAGCCCACGAACTGCGGGATGGGGATGCCAGCCGCTACGGTGGTAAAGGCGTCCTCCAAGCTGTCCAGAATGTCGAGGAGAAAATTGCTCCTGAGTTGTTGGAGATGGATGCGCTCGATCAGGTTTCGGTTGACCGCACGATGATTGAGCTGGATGGCTCGGAGAATAAATCGAATTTGGGAGCGAATGCCATCCTCGCCGTCTCGCTGGCAAACGCTAAGGCGGCGGCGGTGGCTCTGGAATTGCCGCTCTATCGCTATCTGGGTAGCCCATTATCTAATGTATTGCCGGTGCCGTTGATGAATGTAATCAATGGCGGTGCCCACGCGGATAATAACGTGGATTTCCAAGAGTTTATGATTGTGCCGGTTGGGGCGTCTTCGTTTAAGGAAGCGTTGCGTTGGGGTGCCGAGGTGTTTGCGGCTCTCAGCAAAGTTTTAAAGGACAAAAACTTGCTGACTGGAGTCGGCGATGAAGGCGGTTTTGCGCCTAATTTAGAGTCCAATCAAGCGGCTTTGGAACTATTGGTGGCGGCGATTGAGAAGGCTGGCTATAAACCCGGAGAAGAAGTGGCGCTGGCGCTAGATGTTGCTGCCAGTGAGTTTTATAAAGAAGGGCAGTATGTCTACGATGGCTCATCCCATTCCCCGGCTGACTTTATTGAGTATCTGGGTAAGTTGGTGGGACAGTATCCGATTGTCTCAATTGAGGACGGACTGCACGAAGAAGACTGGGAAAACTGGAAACTATTAACAGAGAAAATGGGCGATCGCGTTCAACTCATCGGCGACGATCTGTTTGTCACTAACCCTATCCGCCTGCAAAAAGGCATCGAGCAAGCCGCAGCTAACTCGATCCTGATTAAACTCAACCAAATTGGTTCTCTCACTGAAACTCTCGAAACGATTGAACTTGCTACTCGCAACGGATTCCGGTCAATCATCAGCCATCGCTCCGGCGAAACTGAAGACACCACAATTGCCGATTTAGCCGTAGCCACGAGAGCAGGTCAAATCAAAACAGGTTCGCTTTGCCGCAGCGAACGGGTGGCGAAATACAACCGACTGCTGCGAATTGAAGATGAATTAGGCGATCGCGCAGTCTATGCCGCTACGATTGGGCTAGGCCCCCGCTAAAGCAGATTAATTGGGGCAGTTTGTGCCAGCTTATCGGGTGGCTCGTCCAGGAACTCAGTCAATCTGTGCGTTGCTATAAAAGGATTAACCGACTTTTGCACAACTCAATATGAAACTAAAAATCCTGGCGATCGCCACCCTATTTGCTCCTCTGTCTGTGTCAGCAGCCGTCCGAGCCGAAGGGAACGCACAGTTACCTCAAATCCAACCCTGTGCTAACTGTCAGCTCATCGGCACTGCTAAGCCGGTTCTAGTCGCTCAAGAGGATTGGCAGGAGTTTTCTTCCTCTGAAGGAGGCTTTGTGGTGCTAATGCCGGGAACCCCGGAGGAGGAGACACAAACCGAAAAAACTGAAGACGGCGACTCTGAGCAGCATTTGTTTACAGTCGCTACGTCAGAGGGTGTGTTTTTAGTCTCCTATGCTGACTTCGCAAACGAGATCGCTCAGCTAGACTCTGAAGAACTCTTGGGTGCGGCGGCTGAGGGTTATTTGACGGATGGAGCGAAGTTAATAACTCAGCGCCCAATTTCGCTGGATGGAATTCCTGGCAGAGAAATTAAGTATGAAGATTCTGACGGTTCCATTGGTCAAGCCCGGATTTTTCTGGTGAAGCAGCGGCTGTATCAAGTCAGTACGCTTGGTTCAAACACCAACGATGTTCAAAAGTTTTTCGACTCATTTCAATTGATACCGTAATCAATACTTTTTATGTTTGAGACAACAGCTTTGCTGACGCCAACGAGTCTCGATCGGTAGCGATCGCCCGCGAACCAGTCAATTATTTTAGACACCCGTTTTCTAGACAAGAAAACGGGTTTTTGGTATGCCCCTAGTTATCCAATATTTTATTCAGCCGCTATTGGGTCGCGCGATCGCGTCAAATTTTTTCTCGCCGCAGCTAACTTCAGTAAGCTCCTCTCATCGCCAACGCCAGCCGCTTATTCGACTACTCCGAAAAACAGATCCCTCAGCCATCCAACTCAATACCCAAAAATCTGAAAGCAGATCCCTACGGATAAAAACTGAGTTGAGGTAAGCCTAGCGTTTCTTCCAGACCCAGCATCAAGTTGAGACACTGGAGAGCTTGACCAGCTTGACCTTTGATTAAATTATCAATGGCTGACATGACAATGACCCGATCGGTGCGGGGATCGACTTCGATGCCGATATAGCAAAGATTAGTACCGCAAGCCCATTTCGTTTGGGGGTAGATGCCGCCTGGTAATATTTTCACAAAAGGCGAAGCACGGTAGAAGGCTGAAAAGATAGTAATTAAGTCTTCTCGCACTAACCCCGGATCGCGCAAGTTGGCATAAACGGTTGCTAGAATCCCGCGCACCATTGGAATCAAGTGAGGGGTAAACTGCACTGTAACTTCGTGACCGGCGAGATCGCTACAAATTTGCTCAATTTCGGGGGTATGTCGGTGCCGTCCGCCAACACCATAAGCTCCTAGCGTATTATCTGCCTCAGCCAGCAACAAATTGGTTTTCGCTTGCCGTCCGCCGCCGGAGGTGCCAGATTTAGCGTCGATAATCGCAGTTTCTGGCAAGACTAACCCTTGCTTGAGTAGCGGCGAGAGTGCTAGCAAACTGGCGGTGGGATAGCAACCAGCGCAACCCACTAACTGGGCGTCGGCAATGCGATCGCGGTATAGTTCCGGTAAGCCGTAAACCGCTGTGGCTGCAACTTCTCGGTCTTGACGTTCTCCACCGTACCAAGTTTGATAGGTTTCCAGGTTGGAAAATCGGTAATCGGCGGATAAATCCAGCACCTTGCACCCCTTCGCCACTAGCGTCGGTGCCATCTGACAGGCAAGACCATTAGGCAAAGAGAGAAAAACGGCTTGACAGCGATTGGCAATAGTATCTAAATCAAGCGGTTCTATCTTCAAGTCAACGCGATCGCCTAAATGGGGGTAAAGGTCGGAAAACGGCTTTCCAGCGCTACTCTCGCCGCCTAAGTAAACCAGTTCGACCCCTGGATGCTCCATCAAGAGTCGTACAAGTTGCACACCACCATAGCCTGACGCGCCAACAATTCCAACAGGCACGCGCCCTAAATCACCCATGATGCTTGTTCCCTAAAAAGTTTAAATTTTAAACGCTCAGCGGTCAGCAAAGCGCAGTCAACCAAAGTCAGTACTGAGCGATAAGGATACGGCATTGCCATGCCCCTAATGATTGCTGAATATAACTTCTTTCTCATTGCTTATTCCTCAGTCCCTGATTGACTGACCAAACTCCTGAAACCCTTGAAAAATCGTAGGTTGGGTAGAGCGATAGCGTTACCCAACAAACTTTACCAGTGCTGGGTTTCGTGAACTCAACCCAGCCTACACATCCGAGATTTGTCAGGCAATCAGCCTCAGCCCTGCTAAAAGCTGATGGCTGAAAGCGACTTTTGCTGCATTGTAGTATTAAAACCAAGATTTGGTGGTAGAAATATCAGCGTAATCATTTAGGGTTACAAGGTTAGCTGCGGCGAATTCCAGGTTGGCTAGAGCAACCATTCGGGGATTGACCTAATTTTGTGGGAATTTATCCTTATAGAAAAGCACCGCTCAAATTGATAGTTTGGGCGGTGCTGCGTGGTCTAATTAGCGTTATAAATCAACATCATGACATATCGCGCTTCTCACTTGAACCAAATGCGGCAGAAGAACCTAACCCCCTAACTCTCTCTCAGTGAAGGGGAAAGGAGAAGGATTCCCCTCTCCCTTGATTTTTACTTATAGCAGGCAGTCCTAAATGATTCGTGAAGGCGACATCCTAGGGCAACTCTTACGAAGTCGGGGATCTGAAGGGCTGGCATCTCGCAACTCAAATAGGATTGCTATAGCAGTCCTATGGGATTTGTAAGATATATTTTAAACGAACCGTCTTAGCGATCGCGCTCAGCCATGCGCGTCAGCGCTAAGTAGATGGATCTAATATTTGTAGGATGGGTAGAGCATAAGCGTAGGCGCGTTCATGCCGTAAGGCTTTAGGCTTCAAGGGAGAGTAACCCATCAAACCCATTTTAGTGTTGGGTAACGTTGCCTCAACCATTCCCTACCTCAGATGCGCGAGTTTAATTATGTCTACCTACTTATAGAACACAGAAAAAAAGGAAAAAATAGAAAGAAGAAGATTTTACGAATCACTTAAAATTGCTCTATATACGTCTCAACTTAGTTATTTTTTCAGCATTTATAGGCTGCTATATTAAATTTATAGCCGTAAACTGTTCGCTGTGAAATGCCGGTATCTTAATGTAAATTGCTGTAAATCAAACCCATCAATGTATAATTTATTTAGTCAATTCCTTTTAATAATTCGGCGGGAGATACACTTAAAGCTTTTGCTAAGCGGACGATATTGACAAGGGAAACATTTCTCTCACCCCGTTCAATACCACCAATGTAAGTGCGGTGTAGCCCGGTCAGTTCTGCTAAGTTTTCCTGAGAAAGTTCGCGTGCCTTTCTCAATTTTCGGAGTTGTTTGCCAAATTTTTCGAGTTCGGAATTAGCCACCATGATTAAGAAAGAATGTTATTTTAGATGACGATAAGTCTACAGACGATAAGTATCAATTTAAGCGATCGCCCTCGAATCCGGGCGATCGCGCCGCTTGGGGGTGCCGACAGGCTACTATCAAAAAGAGATACTTGATGTATGGTTTATTGCTCTAATTAATCTGTGGAATTGTCTCAAAGCAAAGAAGCGCAAAATCACGCTTCTTCAACCCAACCGTTTAAATTTGACGCGATTGTCGCCGCCTTGGCAGACCTGAAGGCTGGGCGGGTAGTCGTGGTAGTAGATGATGAGAGCCGAGAAAACGAAGGCGACTTGATTGGCGCGGCTCAGTTTGCGACGCCCGACATGATTAATTTCATGGCGGTGAATGCACGAGGTCTGATTTGTCTGGCGCTGACAGGCGATCGCCTGGATGAACTGAATCTGCCCTTGATGGTTAGCAACAACACCGACAGCAACCAAACAGCCTTCACCGTCAGCATCGACGCTGCACCGAATATGGGAGTCCGGACTGGCATCTCAGCGGAGGACAGGGCGGTGACGATACAAGTCGCCCTCAACCCAGCTACCCAGCCCAATGACTTGCGCCGTCCCGGTCACATTTTTCCCTTGCGGGCGCGGGAAGGGGGTGTCCTGAAACGAGCAGGTCATACAGAAGCCGGAGTTGATTTGGCAAGATTGGCGGGATTGTACCCGGCTGCGGTAATCTGTGAAATTCAAAATCCCGATGGGTCGATGGCGCGGTTGCCAGAGTTAATCGAGTACGCCAAGACTCACCAACTGAAAATTATTAGCATTGCTGACTTAATTAGTTACCGCCTCAACCACGAACGGTTTGTCTGCCGCGAGACGATTGCTGAACTGCCCACTCAGTTTGGGAATTTTCAAATTTACGCCTACCGCAACAGCCTGGATCAATCCGAACACGTCGCAATTGTGAAGGGAGATCCAGCCGAGTTCTCAGACCACTCAGTGATGGTGCGGATGCACTCGGAATGCCTCACGGGTGACGCTTTGGGTTCCATGCGCTGCGACTGCCGAATGCAGCTACAAGCGGCGCTGAAAATGATCGAGAATGCAGGATCGGGGGTTGTGGTTTACCTGCGCCAAGAAGGGCGGGGAATTGGGCTGGTTAATAAATTGAAAGCTTACTCGTTGCAAGACATGGGGCTGGATACCGTCGAAGCAAACGAGCGCTTGGGTTTCCCTGCTGACTTGCGGGATTATGGGGTGGGGGCGCAAATTCTCAACGATCTGGGAGTGAAAAAAATTCGCCTGATCACGAATAATCCCCGCAAGATTGCGGGTTTAAAGGGGTATGGCTTGGAGGTGGTGGATCGGGTGCCGCTGTTGATTGAGGCGAATGATTATAATTCCATCTATCTGGCGACCAAAGCGAAAAAGCTGGGTCATCTGCTGTTGCAGACGTATTTAATCACCGTGGCGCTGCACTGGCAGGATGAACCGGAGTCAGTCACTAAGCGCTACGAACGATTAGAGAAACTGCGGCATTTGGCAAAAACTTACGATTTGTTGTTGCAGGAGGAAACGCGACCTGTTGCGATCGCTCTGTTCGGTACGCCATCGTTAACCGTTCACTTAGGTTTTGATCAATCCAATCTCGCGTCACCGGATTGGTATCAGCAGACAGGACATCCTTACGTCCAAGCGATCGCGCAAATTCTGGATGCTTTGAGCGCATGGCCTCAGTTAGAACGTCTGGAATTCATGGTTTCGACGGGAATAGACCCCCTGACAGGCTTACAAATCCAGCTAGACCGGCAGAACTTCTGTGCAAGTACGCTGCCTTCGTCTGTCTGCGACCATTTAGAAACACAAAAAATCTACAGCTTTCAGAGTGGGGAGGAATGAGGACTGAGGGCTGAGGACTGAGGGCTGAGGACTGAGGGCTG
>NZ_JBHZGO010000061.1:0-11946 GCF_042747725.1 Coleofasciculus sp. H7-2 | reverse complement strand
ATAATTCACATTTATTGCTGGGATTCAATCATTTAATTGCAGCAATGAATCAATTTAAACCTGGTTATGCTTCTGGATAATTTAGCTTATTTACTACTTGCTTATCCCGGAAAGTGACAGAAGAGGGTTATAGCTTGTCAGATGGCAAAAAGAGCTGAACCCCTTTACTGGTAAGGAGCCGAAAGCCTATGCTGAGGTAACTTTCTGAAATCTATATTCAGCCAATTTTTTGACTACGCCTTGTATTAGCTATAAGCGATATATAAATTTTTTATATATTTGTCAAGATTTATAACAAATTTGCGACAAAGTGTATTTTTGTTTACAAAAAATAGAGACGGCTATACTTACTCAGAGTAGCTAGTTTTTTCAAAGGATAAGGGATAGGTTACTTCTCGACAAATCTACCCGTAGCGTCCTTGGCGTATCGCTTACCTCCGCACCACAAGCAAGGAGAAATACCCGGTGAAGGCAAGCAGTGCCAATCTAAGCGCTCTGGTGCGTTCTGATGCGTGAAAGTATAATGCAGAGGGCGCAGTCGGAGAGCCAGACTTCTTTAGCAGCTTTAGCAGCTTTAGCAGCGCGAATCGCGTCTCCTAGAAAAGAAAGAGAGTTAAGCAAACTGTATTGGATCGAGTCCGAGAAAATGCTTAAGAGTTCTTGTCAGCTTGTTCGGTTTCAGTGTTGATGGCACGCTGAGACAGAAGCTTTCCTTCAGTAATTCTCCGGACTCAAAATGGCGCAGCGTTGGAGTTGGATCGCAGGCTTAGATTGATGGCTCAGACTGATGACTGATATTGATTGTGTGTGGCTTCCTCCACCAACCGACTTAGTGCTATCGAGCAATGATGTCCATATCTGGCGTGCTTCCCTCGACCAATCGGCATTTCACGTTCAGCATCTGCAACAAATACTTTCTGAAGATGAGCAAGTAAGAGCCGAGCGTTTCTACTTTGAGCGGGATCGGAAGCGTTTCATCGTCGGGCGGAGTCTGCTCAGGACAATTCTGGGTTACTACTTAGAAATCAATCCAGTCGAGGTGCAATTTTGCTATGGCTCCCGTGGCAAGCCAGCGCTGGCGGCAACACACGGAGAAAGTAGCCTTCGTTTTAATTTATCTCACTCTCAGGATATCTGCCTGTATGCAATAACACGCGATCGCCAGATCGGTGTCGATGTTGAATATATTCGTTCTGTTGCCGAAGTTGAAGCGATCGCTAAACGATTCTTTTCGGCGCGAGAAAATGCCGTTTTGCGTGCCTTACCTGCTTCTCAGAAGCAGGAAGCATTTTTAAACGCTTGGACTCGCAAAGAAGCTTATCTAAAAGCAATTGGAGAAGGACTGGCTCGACCTCTGGATCAAATTGAGGTAACGCTGGCTCCAGGGGAACCAGCGATGCTGCTGAGCATTGAAGGCGATCGCATAGAAAGCGATCGCTGGTCACTCCAGGAACTGAAACCGGAACTCGACTACGTAGCCGCTCTTGCTGTGGAAGGAACTGGCACTTGCACCAGATGCTGGCAATGGTTAGATAAAAACTACTAAGTGCTGAGGGTAGGTAGTCGGTGAAAATTCTCACCGCCTCCCCTCTGCTGCCTTTCTAATCTGGTGAAAGTCCCTTCGATGCCAGCCATTCCCGATTAAACAGCCGCGACTGATAACGAGCGCCGCTATCGCAGAGGATGGTCACAATCGTATGACCTGGCCCCATCTGCTTAGCGAGTTCTACTGCTGCTCCCACATTAATTCCTGTGGAGCCACCCAGAAACAGTCCTTCCTCTCTCAGCAGTCTGTAGACAACCCGCACAGCTTCAGTGTCATCAATTTGGATAGCATCGTCTATGGGTACGCCTTCCATGTTGGCGGTGACGCGGCTATTGCCAATCCCTTCTGTAATTGAGCTGCCCTCACTCTTCGTTTCACCCGTCTTGATATAACTGTAGAGGGCGCTACCCATCGGGTCTGCTAAGACGGTTTTAACAGCAGGATTTTTTTCTTTCAGGTACATCGCTACACCAGCTAAGGTGCCGCCAGTCCCCGTGGCTGTAACCCAAGCATCAACTTTACCGTCCGTTTGTTCCCAGATTTCTTTAGCGGTAGTTTCATAATGCGCTTGTCGATTCGCTAAGTTATCAAATTGATTCGCCCAAATCGCGTTTTCCATCTCAGACGCAATTTTGCCGGAGAGCCTCACATAGTTGTTGGGGTTGCTGTAAGGTACGGCTGGAACGGGACGGACTTCTGCGCCAAGCGTCCTCAAAGCATCCATCTTTTCTTGGGACTGGGTATCTGGGATGATAATCAGGCATTTGTAGCCCTTGGCGTTGCAAATATGAGCTAAACCGATGCCGGTGTTCCCAGCGGTTCCCTCAACGACTGTACCGCCAGGTTTGAGCAAGCCTTTTTTTTCGGCATCTTCAATAATGTAAAGTGCAGCGCGGTCTTTCACAGAACCGCCTGGATTGAGAAATTCTGCTTTTCCCAGGATTTCACAACCTGTTTCATCGCTGAAGTTGTTTAAGCGGATTAGCGGCGTGTTGCCAACTGTTTCTACAAAACCCTTTTTGATATCCATACTGAAATTACCTAAGTTCTTCCTTATAAAAATTTTGGCTTATCGCGGTAGTAGGACTCGACTCTTACCAAACTTTACTCATATTGAGGACAAATCCAGGTAAAACGCGATCGCCACTTACAGTTGCGGGATTGTCTAGACATTCCACTTCTTGACCGGGACGATAAATATAGACTTGGAGGTTTTTCCGGTCAATTAGCCAACCTAGCTGAAATCCTGCCTCACTCGCGTATTCGAGCATTTTGTCCTTCAAAGGCTTTAAGTTGTCCGAAGCTGACCTAAGTTCAATCACAAAATCCGGGCAAATGGGGGCAAACTTTTGTTGTTGTTCTGGCGATAATGTATTCCAGCGTTCCAGTTTCATCCAAGAAGCATCAGGCGACCTTTCTGCACCCGTTGATAGAATAAACCCCGTGCTGGAACTAAAAGTTATACCTGTGCCATCTTGTTCTGACCATACCCATAGCTGCCCAAATAAATTACCTTCTCTGTTTCCTGTTTCTGAGCCTGTGGGGGGCATAATTGATATTTCTCCAAATTGATTACGCTCAATGCGTAAGTCGCGGTTAATCTGACAGAACTCAAAA
This sequence comes from Coleofasciculus sp. H7-2, assembly GCF_042747725.1. Classification (NCBI taxonomy): domain Bacteria; kingdom Bacillati; phylum Cyanobacteriota; class Cyanophyceae; order Coleofasciculales; family Coleofasciculaceae; genus Coleofasciculus; species Coleofasciculus sp. H7-2. The sequence goes on along the minus strand of NZ_JBHZGO010000061.1, from coordinate 8,783 downwards.
AACTGCTCGTCTGTCATTTGAAATTCTGGTGGCATCCGCAAAACAATCGGAGATGACAGCATAATTTATTTCCTCAATTTTTTTACAAGCGATCGCCTGCATCGACTCTTACCAAACTTTACTCATATTGAGGACAAATCCAGGTAAAACGCGATCGCCACTTACAGTTGCGGGATTCTCTAAACATTCCACTTCTTGACCGGGACGATAAATATAGACTTGGCGGTTTTTTCGGTCAATCAGCCAGCCTAGTTGTACTCCATCTTCCTTCATGTATTCGAGCATTTTTTCCTTCAAAGGCTGAAGATTATCAGAAGGCGACCTAAGTTCCACTACAAAATCTGGACAGATGGGAGCAAATTTTTCCTGTTGTTCTGGAGACAGAGCATTCCATCTTTCAAGTTTCATCCACGAAGCATCCGGCGACCTTTCTGCACCTGTTGATAGCTTAAATCCCGTGCTGGAGTCAAAACAAATACCCGTTCCGTCTTGCTTTGCCCAAATATATAGCTCTCCGAATATACTACCGCTACGATTGCCTGTTGTTCCGCCTGTGGGGGGCATAATTGATATTTCTCCAAATTGATTACGCTCAATGCTTAAGTCACTGTTGATTTGACAGAACTCAAAAAACTGCTCCTCTGTCATTTGAAATTCTGATGGCATCCGCAAAACAATCGGAGATGACAGCATAATTTATTTCCTCACTTTTTTTACACGCGATCGCCTGCATCGACTCTTACCAAACTTTACTCATATTGAGGACAAATCCAGGTAAAACGCGATCGCCACTTACAGTTGCGGGATTGTCTAGACATTCCACTTCTTGACCGGGACGATAAATATAAACTTGGCGGTTTTTCCGGTCAATCAGCCAACCTAGCTGGAATCCTGCCTCGCTCCTGTATTCGAGCATTTTTTCTTGCAAAGGCTTTAAATTATCGCTAGGTGACATCAGTTCAATCACAAAATCTGGGCAAATGGGGGCAAATTTTTGTTGTTGTTCTGGCGATAATGTATTCCAGCGTTCCAGTTTCATCCACGCAGCATCAGGCGACCTTTCTGCACCTGTTGATAGCTTAAATCCGGCGCTGGAATCAAAACAGATACCCGTTTTATCTTGCTCTGCCCAAATTCCTAGCTGCAAAGCTATATTAAAGTTGCGGTTTCCAGTTTCTGAGCCTGTGGGGGGCATAATTGATATTTCTCCAAATTGATTACGCTCAATGCGTAAGTCGCGGTTAATCTGACAGAACTCAAAAAACTGCTCCTCTGTCATTTGAAATTCTGATGGCATCCGCAAAACAATCGGAGATGACAGCATAATTTATTTCCTCACTTTTTTTACACCCAGCGATCGCCTGCATCGACTCTTACCAAACTTTACTCATATTGAGGACAAATCCAGGTAAAACGCGATCGCCACTTACAGTTGCGGGATTGTCTAGACATTCCACTTCTTGACCGGGACGATAAATATAAACTTGGCGGTTTTTCCGGTCAATCAGCCAACCTAGCTGGAATCCTGCCTCGCTCCTGTATTCGAGCATTTTTTCTTGCAAAGGCTTTAAATTATCGCTAGGTGACATCAGTTCAATCACAAAATCTGGGCAAATGGGGGCAAATTTTTGTTGTTGTTCTGGCGATAATGTATTCCATCTTTCTAGTTTCATCCACGAAGCATCCGGCGACCTTTCTGCACCCGTTGATAGAATAAATCCCGTGCTTGAAGAAAAGGCAATGCCAGTTCCGTCTTCATCTGCCCAATTCATCAACTGCTGGATGATTCTGGCATCTCGGTTTCCTGTTTCTGAACCAGTAGGGGGCATAATTGATATTTCTCCAGTTTTATTACGTTCAATGTGTAAGTCACGATTAACTTGACACAACTCAAAAAACTGCTCGTCTGTCATTAGCATTGATGGCGGAATTCGCACAACTAGGGGAGAAGAAAGCATTCTGGATTTCCTCGATCGGTTAGAGTGGCAATACCTACCTACTACAAAATTTTACTGTTGGCTCACCCAAACTCATGAAAATAGCCTGACGGATGATTAGCGTTCAACCCATCAGGCTATGGTTAATTGTCTAGTGAGCGATCGCTCACTTACCCACTCAAAACTATTTGTCCGGTTGGGGAGTCATCCGCAGGTAAGGCTTGATTTCGGTGTACCCCTTAGGGAATTTCTCTTTTAACACTTCCGGATCTTTAAGTGAAGGAACGATTACACAATCGTCTCCCTCTTTCCAGTTAACTGGAGTGGCTACGCTGTAGTTATCCGTCAGTTGCAGCGAATCAATTACCCGCAGCAATTCATCGAAGTTACGTCCGGTGCTGGGGGGGTAGGTGAAGGTGAGACGCAGTTTCTTCTTGGGATCGATGACAAAGACCGATCTTACCGTGACGGTGTTGGCGGCGTTGGGGTGGATCATATCGTAAAGATCAGAAACCTTCTTATCCGGATCTGCCAGAATGGGGTAGTTAAGACCAACATTCTGAGTTTCTTCGATATCACCAACCCAGCCTTTGTGGGAATTAACATCATCGACGCTGAGGGCGATCGCCTTAACGTTGCGCTTGTCAAATTCTGGCTTGAGACGGGCGACTTCGCCAAGTTCTGTGGTGCAAACGGGCGTGAAGTCTGCGGGGTGAGAAAATAGCACTACCCAGCTATCGCCAGCCCACTCATAAAAGTTGATTTTGCCGTCTGTAGAATCCTGAGTGAAGTCGGGTACCTGGTCGCCTAATCTAAGAACCATATACGATTTCCTGTGAACTACCTTGAGGAACAATCTTCTATCTTGCCACAAAACCCCAGTTTCCCGGTCGGAGTTTAGCTCTTTATTAAGATTTGGGCAAAATAGCCAACTTCCAATTGTTCCATCGAGGTGGAGTGGGTACCTAGAGGTAATAAGATGAGAGGATAGAAAACAAAAATTAAACTAATAGTTGAGGACATGGTACCCTCAATCATGCTGTGTCAGGAGGATTTAAGTTTATGAAACCATTGGTTCGTCTGCTGACAGTGTTGGCTATGTTGGTGAGCTGCTTGGGATGGATGGGGCTGCCCAAAAGCGCTATTGCAGCCGATTTGACGGGTGTGGCACTGCACTCTTCATCAGTGTTGGCAGCAGTCGAGGCACCCCTGCGGAATCGGGCGGACGATAAGCTAGCCACCGAGTTTGGGAAAAAGATTGACTTGAACAATACCAACGTGCGAGCGTTTCGGCAATATCCAGGGCTATACCCCACTCTGGCTAGCAAAGTTGTCGATAATGCACCTTACAAGAAGGTAGAAGATGTCCTGGAAATTCCAGGGCTGAGTGACAGCCAAAAAGAACGGCTCCAAGCTAACCTGGATAAATTCACGGTGACGGAAATAGAATCAAGCTTCGTGGAAGGTGGCGATCGCTATAACAACGGCTACTACTAAAGTGCTGATTGCTATAGCCCTTTGAGCATAAACTTAGCGATTGGCTAATCGTGCTGAGTCGTGACTATCAAGGAAAAGATTCCGCAAGTCGGGTGAGCTAAACTCACCGTACACTCAGAATCTAGACCATAAAAATAACATTCGCCCCTAACGACTCGTTTTCATCACCCACTCCTCAATGGAGTGGGTTATTTATTATGAGTGGAAGTATTAAGGAACTTATCGTTGAACCCTATAAGCTTAGAATCTTTACCCCAGCAGGAAATACCCATCCAGTTTGATGTCTTGGTAGTAGGCGCTGGTGCAGCAGGACTTTATGCAGCGCTTTGTTTGCCAGACTCGTATCAAGTTGGTTTGATTACAAAAGATACTCTGCCCCTTTCTGCCAGCGACTGGGCACAAGGCGGCATCGCGGCAGCAATCGACCCGGCAGACTCGCCTTCGCTGCACGTTGAGGATACAATGCGGGCAGGCGCGGGTTTGTGTAACCAAGAAGCCGTACAGTTTCTTGTAGAGGAAGCACCCCGCTGCATTGATTCGCTAGTGGATATGGGCGTCGCCTTTGACCGCAAAGGAACCCATCTAGCTTTGACCTTAGAGGCGGCTCATTCTCGTCCCCGCGTGCTTCATGCTGCCGATACAACTGGTCGAGCAATGGTTAGTACCTTAACCGAACAAGTGCTGCGCCGCCAGAATATCCAGGTTATCTCCAAAGCATTTGCGCTGAGTCTGTGGCTCAATTCTGAAACTGGCGAGTGCCAGGGAATTTGCCTGGTTTACCAAAATCAGATTAGCTGGGTAAGGGCGGGTGCGGTGGTGCTGGCGACAGGTGGCGGCGGTCAAGTATTTGCTCAAACGACAAATCCATCGGTAAGTACGGGAGATGGGGTAGCGATCGCGTGGCGTGCCGGGGCTATCCTGCGAGACTTAGAATTTGTCCAATTTCACCCTACAGCCCTCACCAAGCCGGGTGCGCCTCGTTTTTTGATTAGCGAAGCAGTCCGGGGGGAAGGCGCTCATCTGGTCGATTCCCAAGGACGACGATTTGCCTTTGATTACCATCCAGCCGGTGAACTTGCACCTAGAGATGTGGTCAGTCGGGCGATTTTCAGTCACTTACAGCAAATCGCTGCCGACGAAATAGCTACAGGTCACGTTTTCTTGGATTTGCGCCCAATTCCAGAAGAACAGATTCGCCACCGTTTCCCTAACATTATCCAGGTGTGTCAGCGGTGGGGAATTGATGTCTTTCACGAACCCGTTCCGGTTGCGCCAGCTGCCCATTACTGGATGGGAGGCATCGCCAGCGATCTGATGAATCGCACCTCGATTCCCGGTTTATATGCGATTGGGGAAACAGCCAGTACTGGCGTTCACGGTGCCAATCGTCTCGCCAGTAATTCGCTGCTGGAATGTTTGGTGTTTGGTGCCCAACTGGCTTATTTAGAAAGCAGCCAGAAGGAAGAAGGAAAGACTCGAAAGGATGAAGCAGGAAAGCTGAAGGATGAAAAAACCAAGGAAAAAGGGGAGAGTGGGAGAATGGGAGAAATTTCCCCTTTGACTCCCTCTCATCCCTCATCCTTCATCTGTCATCCTATAGAGCGAGACAAAATTGAAGCTTTACGGCAAGAGTTACCGCGCTTAGTGTGGCAAAGTGCTGGAATTTGTCGATCGCAAGTGGTTTTAGAGAATGCGATCGCTCAAATCGAAGTTTGGCAACAAGAATTTGCTGCCCTGTCTCTGAGTCAGTACCTGATGAATTTAATCCCCGGTCAGAGTGCTAGTTTCGACTTAACCGATGCCGACCAGCAACTGCGAACTTGGGGAGAAACTCACAACTTACTAGATGTAGCGTATCTGATTCTCAAAAGTGCTGCTTTTCGCACAGAAAGTCGAGGCGGACACTACCGAACTGACTTCCCTCAAACCTCGCCAAGCTGGCAAGTCCACACCTTAGTTCAACAAAACCATTGGTGGAAATCTCCACCACTGCAAAACTAAACAGCTCATTTAACCTTTTTACCTTTACCTGGTTCAGCGCGTTCCCGCACCCGTTCCATCACCACCGGGGGGACCGTTATCTTTCGGTTGAAATGCTTTCGCTTCCCCACCAGACTTTAGTAAATTATGGGTCTTAGTAGCGCTCCAGAAGCTGTTAGACAGGCTGTTGTTGGCAAGATTGGGGGCGATTCTGGCAGACACCATCTGGGGGCTGAACAGTTGCAATCCAATCAGTAAAGTTGCTGTTCCTGTGAGTCGAAAGTAATTACTCATAACACCCGTTACAGTTCCTAGACTTTTGGGAATGCCACTTTTGGGAGTGCCAGTATTATCAGTATATCCACTGAAAACCTCAGTAACCACTACCTTTATCAAATCTTTTTCTTTACATTCTCTTCATAAAAACTTGAGCTTATACAAAGATTATGTAAAGTTATAATTTGCAAAAGTACGCATAACAAGGGTTATTGAAGTTGTTCCAGCGATTTTCCGGGAATATCAGGCGCTTCTGGGTAGTGGTCAACTAAACGTTTATTTTCAAGTTTAGTGTTCCGTATTTTCAACGATACACCTGGCAATCAATCCAGAAATTTCTAACAAACTTAATATTTTCTACGTTGGTAGTTTCGATAAGAGCATTATCAAATCAAAAATAATTAAGCCTCTGTCTTGGGGATTAATTATCAAATTTTAAGCAAAGCTTTCAAGACAGAATGGTGTTATACCATTTCACTTTTGTCAGGTTACATATCAGATCCCCCCAGCCTCCCTTTTTAAGAGGGGCAATAGATGTATCCGTTGCAGGCATAAAGTGAAATGGTATTATAAAAGCTGCAAAACCCGATCTTGCTTCTATAAATGCCTGCTATATATCTTCGGGAAGCAAGAATAGAGAACTGTCAATCCTTAGTTCTTACTTATTCATTATTAGTTAGTAGCAACAGGCTAAAAACTGATGAGTAATTCCAATTTTATTGATTAATAGCGATCAAATAGCTCATCAAAAGAAAAATAGTATCAGAAGAACTCAAATCGATTCCGACCTTGTTCTTTAGCACGGTACATAGCAGAGTCGGCATTTTTAATTAAGGTATCCACGGTATTGCCATTAAAAGGGTAGGTGCTAATACCAATACTGACAGTTACAACGACAGTATGTCCGTTGAGGACGAAAGCCTGAGATAGGGTTGACAAAATCTTTTCTGCTACTCTGGCAGCATCTTGCACTCTAGTAATTGCGGGTAAAATTACTGTAAATTCGTCACCACCCAAACGCGAGACGGTATCGCTGCCGCGCAAGCAACCCGTGAGTCGTTGAGCAACCATCCGCAACAGCAAGTCGCCCATGTCATGTCCGAGTGTGTCATTAACCTGCTTAAAGCCATCCAGATCAAGAAACAAAAGAGCAAACAACTGATTATTACTACTACCCCATTCTAGAGATTGAATCATGCGTTCATAGAATTGTTTGCGGTTAGGTAGACCAGTCAGCGGATCGTGATAAGCCAGATGACGCATTTGGTCTTCTGAAAGCTTTAATTCGGCGTTAGAACGGATTAACTCTGCCGCCGTTTGCTTCAGCTCTTCTTCTATCCGCTTGCGTTCAGTGATGTCTCGGATGACCCCAACTAAAAAGATATTACCGGCAGCATCTTTGTGGAGCGATCGCTTGGTGGCGATTAGGTGAGTTGTGCCAAAGATATCCGTAAATTCTTCTTCATTTTCTTGCTCTTCACCACCTTGGAACACTTGCTCATTGTGCTGCCAAAAAACCTCAGCCTCATGTTTAGGAAAAAAATCATAAGCAGACTTTTCCAGTAAAGTTTCTAAAGGATAGCCAATAAATTTACAATATGCCTGATTTAAAATAATCCAACGATGTTCTTTGTCTTTGACAAAAATTGGATCGGGGATGGTATTAATCACCTTCTGCAAAAACTCTTTAGAGCGGTTTAACTCCTCCTCCAAATAAGCCAGATGACTCACGATCGCGATCGCAGATCCTACAAGCCCCAGGAGTGGAGGAATCAGTGGTATCCACCAACCGACGAGAAGGGCGAGGTAGGAAATACCGAACAACCCAGCCCCAGCCAATAGAATACTTAGACCAGACTTTCTAGGGAGACGCAATCGCCAACTGATATAGGCACCTATCCACGACCAAACCAAAATCCACAAGGATTCCACTAAATCGGGCCAGATGTTGATTAAGGGGCGTCCGTCTAGGGCGGCGCTCAGGATTGCACTGGTAAAATTGGCTTGGAGTTCGACACCTGAAATCCTTTGTGCGCCTTGCTTGAGACGGCTGCTGTAAGGGGTGTAGAAAAAATCCTGAAGGCTGGGTGCGGTTGAACCAATCAAAACAATGCGATCGCGCAGAAGGCTGGGTTGTACGCGATTTGCCAGAACATCTATCATTGAAACCATCTGAAAGCTATTGGGTTGCTTAAAGTTGGCTAATATTTGATAACCCTTGGCATCAGCCGCCACATAAGCGCCATCATTTGACCTGAAGGTTGGAAAGATGCCCTTCCCTAGCTGTAGATAATCGGGGTTCACCCGCGACGGAGTCGGAGTAATTCCTTTTTCCTTCAAATAAATCAACGCCAACTGGAGCGCAAAACTTGTATGTAGTTTATTATCTACGTGTGCATATAAAAAGCTCCGGCGCACCTTACCATCAGCATCAACGACCACATTATTAAAACCAACTTGCTTGAGACGGTTTAATACTGAGGATGGTGGGACGCTCAAGCTTTTCTCCGGTTTCAGTAGTTCAATCCCGATCAAGTTAGGGATAGTTTGACCAGCTTTGATGAATTCTGCATGACCGGGTGGTACGGGTAGATCGCGATAAATATCCAAACCAATCACCCGTGGCTCGAAGGCATTTAATTTTTGGACTAGAGTTGCCATGACCCCATCAGGAATGGGCCATTGTCCCACCTGCTGTAAGTCTTTTTCATTAATCTCGACAATTACCACGCGCTCGTCTATTGGTTCTGGAGGACGCAAACGAAACAACTGGTCTAAGGCTACCAACTCCCAAGACTGAAACAGCCCAGCCATCCGCAGGATAATGATGCAGCTTGCAACAGCTGACGAAGCGATCGGGACTCTGCGCTCTTGTTGAAGCCATTGCTTCAATCTTGCCCATAGACTTTTTTTCAGCATCGACCTGGTTGCAGGATTATGCAAACAATTTTGTTGTATACACCATCGCAGGGCTATTTCATTCTAAAGATTGACTTCAAGTGGTTCAAGCTGAACCCACAACGACGCTGAGCTTGAGCCATGTTGTCAAAGCCTAAATCACGATACAGGTTGAGAGCTAGATTGCGGGCGACT
>NZ_JBHZGO010000060.1:0-12141 GCF_042747725.1 Coleofasciculus sp. H7-2 | reverse complement strand
TTCTGACCATTTTTATTAATATGAGTTGACTGACATTCAGGGCATTGCATAATATTGCATCTTAATGAGTGTTTTTTTTGGCGCTCGCACGCTCGCTCGCTTTATCATACCCTAATTCAGCAACGCCTTAAAGCGCAAACAGCAACAGAAAGCTACAGTTAAAGTATAGAATAACAATCTCCACTGAATACAAACCTATTTTTTTCACTGCTGTGCCTTCCATGATGAAAGTACGGCAGCTTTTTACTTTGAGTTTCTAAAAAGTGCGAACTGACTTTTTGGAGCGCTTCGCTATCGCCCATCCCTAATCAACTCAGGCAAGTATAGAGAAGAGCGATCGCTCAATTGTCTAATATAGCAATCCTATTTGATTTGCGAACCTCTGTAGAGACGCGATTAATCGCGTCTCTACTCGCTATCGCACTTATTTTAACCTTTTAACCAGTAGAGGACAGCATCCTTGCGCCACTCTATTGGGTAGAATTTGCCCCCAGTTGAAGAGCATAGAGGTTGGCATAGATACCTTGTTGGGCGATGAGTGCTGCGTGAGTGCCTCGTTCTACAATTTGTCCCTGCTGAATCACTAACACTTGATCGGCTTGCGTCACTGTGCTGAGGCGGTGGGCAATCACAAAGCTGGTACGATTTTGGAGTAGACGAGCGATCGCATCCTGCACCAGCGCTTCTGTGCGAGTATCAATACTACTGGTAGCTTCATCCAGAATCAAAATTCGGGGGTTGATTAATACAGCACGCGCAATACTTACCAGCTGTCGTTGTCCTTGGCTGAGAGGCGCACCCCGTTCTCCCAATTGAGTCGCGTATCCTTGCGGTAATGAAATGATAAATTCATGCACGTTGGCTAATTGTGCTGCTGCTTCAATATCGGCTTGCGTTGCGTGGGGACAGCCGAAAGCAATATTTTCCGCAACTGTACCGCTGAACAAAATATTGTCTTGCAAAACAATACCAATTTGACGGCGCAAACTTGCCTGCGTCACTCTCCGCACATCAATCCCATCAACTTTAACTGCGCCGCCAGACACATCGTAGAAGCGCAGAATTAAGTTAATAATCGTACTTTTACCCGCTCCGGTTGGTCCTACCAATGCAATCATCTGTCCCGGTTGAGCGTGCAAATTCACCCCTTTGAGTACCAATTGAGTAGGGGTATAGCCAAATGTCACCTCTTCAAACCGCACCTCACCTTGAATAGGCCGCATCTCAGTAGCATTAGGTGCGTCGTTAAGTTGCGAAGGTTCATCTAACAGCAGAAAGATCCGCTCCAAACCTGCCATCGCCGATTGAGCTTGCGTATAAAACTGGCTGAGAATTTGGATAGGGCGAAAGAACTGCTGAACGTACAGTAAAAAGGAAGTCACAACCCCCACGGTTGCGGCTCCTGTCACCGCCAGATAGCCTCCATACGCCAGCACTGCGGCGGTGGCTAATGTGTTGAGAAAATCAATCGACGGCAAAAATGCGGCGGTAATTGCCACTGCTTGGACGTTGGCATCACGATTGGCTGCGTTTACAACATCAAACTCTTCAATATTGAGTTGGATGCGATTGAATGCTTGTGCTTCCCGGACACTGCTGATACCTTCTTCTAGCTTGGCGGAAAGATCGCCGATTGTCTGTCGCGTGACGCGAAATCTCGCTCTTGCCCAGCGAGAAAACAAGCCAGTCGTGAAAATCATCAGTGGCACAGCTAAATTGCTCAGCAAGCCAAGTTTCAGATCGATCGAGAGCATCGCAATAATAATGCCAACTAAGCTGAATGTGTTGCCCAACATTTGAGCAATCGTCTGTCCAAATGCTTGATTAACTGTATTGACATCATTCAGCAAGCGGCTCATCAAATCACCCGCTTCGCTGCGATCGAAAAAGCTGATCGGAAGGCTTTGGATTTTGATAAAAATATCTTGCCGCAGTTGAGCCAGTACGCGCTGCACGATCGAACCAACCCGCACAATCTGTCCCCGAATAGCCCAAACACCGAGGATGTAGATTAGTCCCAGTACGCCCAACATCAATAGCAATCCCCGCAGATTTCCCCGTGCAATCAGATTGTCAATAGACCAACCAATCAAGAAGGGACCGATGGATTGCGTTGCAGCACCAAGCGCCACTAAGGTTAAGGCAATTGGAATTTCTTTACGATAGGGTCGGAGATACTGCAAAAAGCGCCGCAAAGTTGAGAGTTGCTGACTCGCTTTTTGATCTGATGCGACAACGGGAGCCAAACTTCTCATTGCTACTCCTTGCAACTAACTTCTTAACGATACACTTCGTCAACCTTTCTGTTCTTTTAACAAACTTTTCTGCCCCTCAAGGCGATCGCGCAAGCCTCTTTAATTGGCTTGACGCCATTACCTAAATTGCTCAACTTTCAATCGTTCGCTGCACCTGCGACTCCAAAATTGCACCGTAAAGTGGACTATTTTGCATCAACTGTTCATGGGTTCCTTGCGCTACCAATCGTCCTTTATCCATCAACAAAATGCGATCGGCATTCCGCACGGTACTAATGCGTTGGGCGATCGCAAAGGTCGTGCAAGCCTTTTGGCGCATCAGGTTATCGAGTTCCTCCTGAATCTGAGCGGCAGTTCTGGCATCTACGGCAGAGGTGCTGTCATCTAGGATGAGAATGCTGTAATCTGTCAGCAATGTGCGGGCGATCGCTATCCGTTGCTTTTGTCCGCCAGATAAACCTACACCCCTTTCCCCGACAATCGTTTCGTAACCATCGGGCAAGCTGGTAATAAAGTCGTGCATTTGCGTGGCTTTTGCGACTTCAATCACTTGCTCTAAGGTGGCATCAGGTTTGGCATAAGCAATATTCTCGCGGATGGTGCCAGAGAATAGCGTGGTTTCCTGAAATACGATGCCAATATGCGATCGCAAACTTGTCAGGGTGAAGTCTCGCACATCTCGTCCATCAATCCGAACTGACCCCGCCGTGACATCATAGAAGCGCGGAATCAGGTTGATAATTGTGCTTTTCCCAGAACCTGTCATCCCCAGAATGGCGATCAGTTCTTTGGGTTTAGTTTCAAAGGAAATGCTTTTAAGCGCTTCTGTAGAGGCTCCTGGATAGCGGAAAGAGACATTTTCAAAGGTAATTCTACCGCCGCAGGTTTTAAAGGGGATAGCATCAGGGCGATCGCTAATTTCAATCTTGGCATCCACCACTTCATAGACTCGTTCGGCAGATGCTGCTGCTTGCGCGATCGCGGGAGCCGCAAATCCTATCAATAAAACAGGTTGAAGAATTAACAGCAAGTAAGAGTTAAACGCCACCAATTCCCCAATTGAAAACCGATTTTCAATGACCTCTGCACCCCCATAGCCGATGACAACTACCGTCACCAAGTTACTTAGCAAAAAGATGAACGGAAAAGTGTTGCGGATGGCGCGAATGGTCTTCATGTTTGTCTCGATCAAAGCATCATTCAGCGTCGTGTAACGCTTTTTTTCTGCTGATTCTCGGACAAACGCTTTCACCACTCGCACACCCAACAAGTTCTCTTGCAATACAGTATTAAGATTGCCTAGTTGCTCCTGAACCTGCCCGAACAACTGGCTATTTTTGCTAAAAAACTGCGCCAACAACCAGCCTGAGATTGGCACGACTGTTAGCGTAATCAGCGCTAGTTGCCAGTTCATTAACAGCAAGATTGTAGCGATGCTTACAAGTGTTAGGACACCACCGATCACCTGCATCAGGCTTGTACTCAGGAACGTGCGGATTTGTTCAATATCGCTAGTGACGCGAGTCAGTAGTTGAGAAGTCTGGGATTGATCGTGGTAGCTGAAACTGAGGTTTTGAATCTTACTGAAAATCTTGTTCCGCAAATCGTAGGCAACACCCTGAGAGGCTGATTCTGCCCAAAAGCTTTGTCCAAAGTTAAATAACCCGCGCGCGATCGCCGCAACGACCATCCATCCAGCGCTGTAGAATACAATTTGGAGGTTTTGTCGGGCAATACCTCCATCAATTCCCCAGCGAAATAGTTGAGGAGTGACGGCATAAGCAGCCGTTAAGAGCAACGAGCTGAGCAACGCCCCCAGCGAGATCCCACGGTAGGCGCTTAAACTTCCCAGCACGCGCTGAAGTGGCTGCATTGATGACTTGTTCTGGAGTTCTGATTGCTGAACCAATAGAATTCACCCTTCTGTATTTAGAAAAGCCTCTCTCCTTATAAGAGAAAGGTCATGCACTGTACTGCACCCAACTGAGAACCGCTATATATGCGATCGCGCGTTGCGTAGAAAAAGTCAGTTCGCCAGCTTTTCTGGTCGTCACACGCTCAAAACATTATACTGAGTGACTTAAACTCTAGCGATCGCTTTCACTTTCCCCAATTTGTCGGAGATAAAAACTTTATGTATTCTTAATTTATGCACAAATCAGTGATTGTACGGTGAACACTTGGGATTTCAAAAATGTACGGTGGAGTGAGATGTATCAAAAATATCAAAATGTAGTTTACGTAACCAGCTCTATTAGAAGAGCATAAATCTAACCTTGTATCGGTTGATTTAAAGGAAAAATAAATCTCTGTAGCTCCCGAATTCCAGATATTATTCTGCCAGAATACCTAGTAAGTAATTTATTAACTTTCAACCCTTGTTCAGCATCTATGAAACTCAATCGCAAACTTACCCTGTATTCCTTCCTAGCTCAGTTCGGATGGCTTCAGAAAAGTTATACCGCCAAAATTATGTTGGTGGCATTTTTAGGCACTCACGTACCACTTTTAACCTTACTGCTCACTTTCGTTATCTCAAACTCTTATTCCTGGGAAATGACAGTGCGAGTGATGGTTATTGCTCTGTTGGCTACCTTAGCGGGTACAGCAGCCACTATCTATGCACTACACCACCTCCTCTCCTCGCCCCAGTCATTTTGACATCTGCTGCATTGCAAGACTATTTGAATACCAAAAAATTACCCGAACTGCCCACACAATTTGCCGATGAAGCAGGCACATTAATGGCAGATACCTCGCAAACTCTTCATAAATTAGATGAATTAATTCATTACATCAGCAACTACGATGAACTGACTGGATTACCCAATCGAGATTTATTCCGCGATCGCTTGCATCAGACAGTATCCCAATCTCAAAACGACCAGCAGCTGGTAGCGTTGCTTTTACTGGGTATCGACGATTTCACTGACATGAGTCATACATTGAATCGGGAAACATTAAATTTGCTGTTAAGAGCAGCTGCCCAGCGTTTGACAACCTGTATGAGTCAAACAGATATTCTGGCTCATGTGAGTGGAGATGAATTTGCGATCGCTCTGACGGAAATTCCCTCCTTTGAGAGCGCGATCAAGCTATCCCAGTTGGTAGTAAGTATGCTGGCAAAACCCTTCTTTTTAGAGGGTAACTCGATTCGGATTACAGCCAGTATTGGTATCGCAATTAATGACCTAGAAGATCGCAATGGTGTGGATAAACTGTTGCAACAGGCTCGTCTGGCGCTATATCAGGCGAAGCAACAAGGACGTAGCCAATATCAGTTCTATTCGCCAGAAATTAATGCTCAGTTGCAAGAACGACTAGCGTTAGAAAATGAATTACATGGAGCGGTTAATCGCAACGAAATGGTGGTTTATTACCAACCCTTGATTGATTTGCACAGCAGACAAATCACGGCAATGGAAGCACTTGTTCGCTGGCAACATCCCACCCAAGGTTTGGTTTCTCCAGCCAAGTTTATTCCCATTGCAGAAGCCAATGGTTCGATCGTGCAAATTGGGGAATGGGTTTTACGAACTGCCTGCGCCCAAACTCGTGCTTGGCACCTTGCCGGACTCCCTCCAATTCGTATATCGGTGAATCTGTCAGCTCGACAGTTTGAACAACCGAATCTAGTCGAAGTCGTCAGCCAAATCCTTGAGGAAACCGGACTAACAGCATCTTACCTGGAACTGGAAGTGACTGAAAGCTTGCTGATGGGGGACGTTCAGCGATCTGTTAAAACCCTAGAACAATTACGATCGCTGGGCATATTGCTGGCTTTAGATGACTTCGGCACCGGCTATTCCTCTCTGAACTATTTAAAGCGCTTTCCTGTTAATATGCTCAAGATCGATCGGTCATTTGTGCAGGATGTGACATCCAATCCTGATAGCGCCGCCGTGACCAATGCTATTATTGCCCTCGCAAAGAGCCTGCGGTTGAACATTACAGCAGAGGGCATAGAAACCCAAGAACAGCTTGAATACCTGCAAAGACGGGGCTGTGAAGAAGGTCAGGGGTTCTACTTTAGCCGTCCTGTTCCTGCTGATGCGATCGCCCCAATGCTCAAAGAAAGTTCTCAGCAGATGGAAGCGATCGCAATCTAGAGAACAGTATATACGCACTCAGTATCCGGCAGAAGTAAAAGCATACCGCCAGAACAAAAACCGTGTGTCGATTGCATTAGTCGTGTTGATTGATGCAGATACGGGTGGGTTACACGAACGATTCAATCAGTTAGCTCAAGCCCTCAGTGAAGATAGCCAAAAAAATCGTCAATCAGATGAAGCGATCGCAATATTTGTCCCTAAACGCAATATGGAAACCTGGATACACTACTTGCAGGGAGAACCTGTGTACGAAGAAGATACCTATTCAAAATTTCTGAAAAATGAGGCTTTTTGCCAGCCCTATATTGAGATCCTAGCAGATCAATGCCGTTCTCAAAACTTACCAGAAAATGCACCAGAATCACTTCAGACAGCTTGTGGAGAATTACAGGAACTATTACCACTTTTGGAGCATGGTTTTTGGAATTGGGCAATCAGCGTTGGGACAAGCAGTTAGAGAAAGACATTGAAGAGTGGCTTTTTAGAAGATTTAGCCAAAATCAGCGATCGCTGATTTTGAGGCAGGTCGCTATCGGGCAATTTGATGCACTAGGTTTTACCTACTTTTGAGAACTACCGATCTATACGACACGAAAAATTGAGTTATGCAGTATAGCTGGGAAATTACTGATTCCAGCGTTGCCCACAGTTCGATCGCGGCGCTGGTATGTAGACACCTAACGAAGATCGCATTCTCTGAAGAGGTTGGGCTGATGTTAAGAAACTCAACCTACAGATTAGCGATCGCATCGTAGTGCAATCAATGATTCAAGCATTGTAACAATTCAGGCTTCAACAGTCAGCATTGCGCTTTACAACATAACCGATAGCGTAAGCCTCCGTTCCGTTATAAGCCGTTAGTCCACCTACTTTGAACCCTGCCCCGTTCCAAACGTTATGACTCCGGTTGCTTTATAAATTGCTCAGGGGCTGAGCTAACCTCCGTGCATTCCAACCCAAAGAGGAGTAGAAAACTGATTCCGCCTATTCTTATAGGAAGGTTCGGCGCTCTAGAAAATAATTCGCTTGAACCCGTTGAATTCTCTTATTGGCATCAGTTTGACAGGAGCGAGTTCTATCATCATTTATGAATTCTGGATTGTTAGATTGGGACGTGTCCTCCTCGTGTTTAAGCTGGATTAGAAATTGGGAGAAGAAACTGAAAATAGATTGAGTAGTCAGTGATAGTGATTTCATGGCTTTTTCGGTTTGTCAAGTTGTGGTGATTGAATTGTTTATGAATCGGAAAGAGTTTGGGCGGGCAGTCTAAACCCAAGATTTAGATGTTCAAAGTATTACCCGCCGCTTCTTGGCACATCCGAGTGGAGTGTGAAGGGAACCCTTATTAATCAATTCGTCTGCTTGCCGGAACAAGTCGCCACAGTTGACATGCTCCACCTGCATAATCAGAACCAGGGTTTAAGCTGATTTTGGTTGAGCAGTAAGCAGCATCCAGGTATTGACCACCCTGCTTTAATTGGAGTCGGTTCCATCCATCCCCAGCGGGAACGAATCGCCACAGTTGACATGCTCCACCTGCATAATCAGAACCAGGGTTTAAGCTAATTTTGGTTGAGCAGTAAGCAGCATCCAGGTATTGACCACCCTGCTTTAATTGGAGTCGGTTCCATCCACCCCCAGCGGGAACGAATCGCCACAGTTGACATGCACCACCCGCATAGTCAGAACCAGGGTTTAAGCCGATTGTGGTCGAGCAATGATCAGCATCCAAATACTGACCACCCTGCTTTAGTTGGAGTCGATAATATTGTTCTTGTGTTCTGCTTTGGGCGATGAGAAACTGCCCAACAGGTTTAGTCTTAACAGCGGAGGCTGACAATGAAGGTGTGCGGACACTCGGCGATGTGGCAGATACGTTTGAAACAGAACCAGCAGCACTGATCGAAGTCGCTATGGCAACTAGCAGATCTCTTCGACGTAAATAAAGCATAGTTGTGATATCCAAAAATAGGTATACATTGATCTAGAAGCGTCAGATTAGCAGCTAATTAATCGTTAATTGCTCATCTAAATTAGGCTTTCATTTCCTGCTTCATGTCCACTATGGTTACTGATCAGAACTCGATATGATAACTGGGAAAGTTCTGGAAGTGGCAATCAAGAAATCAGACAAAGTTGGGTCAAAAATTGCTTTTGAAGCAAAAAGTTTGGAAAAGTCAGGTAAGTTACCCAATTGCTTCATCCAGAGGACTTACGCAAAACACAACGAAAGTAGCGGTAATTCATGAATTACCGCTACGGAATAATCAGCTTCTCAACCACATCTTGCGTACGTAAGTCCTGATCCATTGAAGAGGTTGGGCTGATGTTAGGAAACCCAACCCATCAAATTCGCGATCGCCTCCACCATAAGCCTTCCTCTTTCTTACAGGTGCGATATGCCTTGCTCGACTAGCTGCATACCCAATCCAGAGAGCGCTTCTTGCAATCCTCCATTGCTCAGAGTTGTTGCTGCTGCCTCAAATTGAGTGCCAATAATAACCAGTTCAAGCGGGTTAAACCCTTCTATTACACCATCACGGGGACGCGGTCTTGGGAATGGACTTTTGTGCGGTGGGGTACCGCAGTAATCGTCAAAAAAAATCTGCAATCGCCGATTGGCAATTTCTCTCATACGGGCTTGTGCGTCTTCTGGTAACGTGTCTGCAATGTCTTGCAGATTAGTAATGCTATTGATCATTTCTTGTGCCAGAACGGTCGTATAGGCAAGGCGGGGCGGTAGGGGCTGAGGATTAAGAGCAACTTGATTCAAAAGATTTGAAACACTGGTTACCCACGGCTCTGGACTTGGACCAAACTGCCAACGAATTTGATTGAATGTTCTACGAATGACTGAGTCCCAGGGACTAGGGGGCAGCGGATCGCCTTCTGGATTTGGGTAGCCGCCGATGAATGAGTTGAGGATTGAAACCAAGGCTGTGCGAGGAATCGCTATCGTGTCGTTCATTGTTTTCTCCATAGGTAAAGGTAGTGGCAAAGATTCTTGAGTCAGCTCGAGCTGGGCGAAGGAGATGATCGCATCGTCCTGATAATGCATCGATATTCGACCACCAAACAAGCCGTCAATGCTGAATAAGATTCCAAGGATGGCAGTCGAAGTGTTGCTAGACACCCTGTCGAGCAACTCAACCGTGATGGTAGCAGGCTCATCAAGGGGTAGGGACTGGAACTCGTCTGGAGCACCCCCGTATCCCAGCGTGTCTATCCAAAAGCCGTCGGTAGTGACTCCTCGTATCCCTCCTGGTTCTTTATCTTTTGGTGTTAGAGTTAAAGTGAGAAGCGCAGATGTCAACGGTTGCAAAGGTGAAAAAAGCGCAAAATCCGGATGTTCATTAAAATAGAAAGTCCAACTCGTCTCCTCATCTGAGCCATCACCCGTTATCTCGTCTGGTGCCAGATGATTGCGGAGGATCAGAAAATCTCCGTTTACTACGCTTTCACCTACGGCAGTCGGGGGAGTGAGGCTTCCGGAGGCGGTAGCAGAAATCGTTATGGTCATTGTTAATTCTCCTTCGTCGAGTTAATCGGCGAAATGTGTTGTCATGCGATCGCTGAAATGATAGAAGTCGTTAAGGTTGTGAGTGGAATTTAACGTGCTTACCTTTATAGGAAGGTTCGGCGTTCTAGAAAATAATTCTCTTGAACACGTTGAATTCTCTTATTGGCATCAGTTTGATAAGAGCGGACTCTATCATCATTTATGGATTAGGTGAATTGTGCGGTTTGCGAAGTGCTGGTTCTCCTCCGTCCATAAGAGCGATTGAATCCTCAGCTTCCTCACCCACAGACCACCACCCTGCGACAATTGTGTTATCGGTCTGCGCCAATACTTGCAGTTTAGGCAATGCCTCCTTTATCTTTACTGCACCCGCAGCAAAACATCCCCAAAATCTAATTTCAGCTTCAGAACTATTCAACGCTTGAATAATTACACTCACTGCTCGCTGATATAAATTTGTTGATAACTTCTGCGATAGCTGATTGCCAAGTCCCTCTAATGCTTGTGATCTAACAGAAGGAGACTCAGCATTGTTAGCCGCTATGTAGGTTAGCGTCCTAATCACTTCATGATTTTCTGTGCAATTTGACAAAAAAGAGAGGGCATACACTGCGCTATTTCGCTGCACTGGATTAGAACTAGTAGCAAGAATAAACAATAAGGAGTTTAGATGTTTCTCAATAGCAATGAGGCTCAGGGAAGTTGCTGCCTGCATCCATAATTCACTACGTTGACCAGACAAAATGCTGATAAGAGCATCAGCATCTTGATCGTTACCTACTCTTCCGACTAACCAACAAGCTGTCTGTGCTTTTTCAACATCAAGAGTATCAATCCAATTACCGCTGCGAGAAGCAAATCCTAAGCTTTCAAGGATCTCGATCTCACCTGCCGCTTCTGGAAATTGATTCTTGACTTCTTTAAGATTCATAACGATCAATCCCAACAACTAAGCCTGTAAAACTTCAAACAAAGCCCAAATTTTAACGAAGGCATGAGGATTGTTACACCATACCTCTGGTAATAGCTTTTGGGCAGTTTTAGCATCTTCAAGGTTGAGTAGCCCATATTGATTGACCCTTTGAGCAATAGGAGCGAGCACGCCTTCCCATCGACCACAATTGAGCAAGGATGAAGTCCATGTTTCATCCGACAAATCGTATCCAAGGTGCTTGAGCCTGGAATGGATTGAGGGAATCTCCTGCGCCAGAGCGTCTGTGAAGAGTTGATGGTATTGTTTGTTAGAAATAGGTGAAGGCAGCAACCCGTCGTTCCATACCTCTTGCAATGCTTCTTCCAGAGATTGAAACTCCCAATATCCTGACCCATCAACGTGAGGATTACACCATGAATCAATAGTACGAACTTCTGTCAGATGGAGAAGGCCAAGAAAGTTGATATAACCTGCCCATTCAGGCTCGCCCGCATATCGAATAATTCTTGTGCTGAGGCACCACATTGATTTTGTCCTTTTATTACCATTCTTCCTGCCGTCATTATCGGCCAAGTCTGTGGCGATCGCCTAGACGTGCTTACCTTTATAGGAAGGTTCGGCGTTCTAGAAAATAATTCTCTTGAACATGTTGAATTCTCTTATTTACATCAGCTTGACAGGAGTGGACTCTATCATCATTTATGGATTCCGTCTTCTTGAATTGGGACGTGTCCTCTTTTTGCTGAAGCTCGACTAAGAAATGAGATATGAAGCTAAAAATGGATTGAGTAGTCAGTGGTAATGATTTCATGGTTTTTTCAATCCGTTAAAGTTGTGGTGATTGGATTGTTCATGCATCGGAAAGAGTTTGGGTGGGCAGTCTGAACCCAAAATTCAGAGGTGCAAAGCATACCCACCCTTCTTTGCGAATCCGAGTGGAGTGTAAAGGGAATCCTGATTAATCGCTTTCTTGGTATGTAGACACCCAAGGGAGATCGAATTGTCTGAAGAAGTTGGGCTGATGTTAGGAAACCCAACCTCCCAGATAAGCGATCGCCTCCACCATAAGCCTTCCTCTTTCTTACAGTTGCGATATGCCTTGCTCGACTAGCTTCGTACCCAATCCAGAGAGCGGTTCTTGCAATCCTCCGTTGACCAGAGTTGTTGCTGCTACCTCAAGTTGAGTTCCGATGATATCCCTCTTCTGTCACTTTCCGAATATAATGAATAAAGAAATTGAAAAATAAAACTCTACACAGTAGGTAGGGCAATGGATGTAGAATTACAAGTTTTCAAACATTTAGCTAGAGATGCCCATCC
>NZ_JBHZGO010000059.1:0-13487 GCF_042747725.1 Coleofasciculus sp. H7-2 | reverse complement strand
GAAAAACGTTGTGTTACTCGAAGTCAGAAGAAATGCTGAAACACTCTATTAGATTGCTACTTCACTACTTGAAACACCAATCGATACCAGCATTTGCGTAATTCATACTTCATTCAGCAACGCCCAAGTGACAACTTAGAAGCAATTTCCGCGTTGCGGAAGCGATCGCGCAGTTGAGACAGCGATCGCGCAGTTGAAGAACATTTCTCAGAGTGAGCATTCTCGTCACCTCAGGGGTGCGTGCAAATATCCCTGGAGATAAAGCAAATCGTGGCTACGCCAATTCCCCTTCAGAAGAAGCAAGAGCTTTTATCAAACAAAGTCCAGATGGTGCGCGGACTTTAGAACCTTTGCTTTGCGTAAGTCCTGGTTGATTAGGAAGCTTATGATCGATCCCCAGCCTGAAAAAGTTAAGTTTGTTTCCGACGCTAAAAATTACCTAATTATAAAGAGTGAGAAAATGATGGAAAGACGAGACATTTTCTATCTCTATAGTTAGAGTCTAGAGGTTTTTAGTTTATAGCCGTAGGTTGATTCCGCTTTGGAGGGAAATCTATAAGTTTGTGAGTGAAGAACTGACAAGGAGCCTTTTTCATGAAACGATCTGATTTGTCCAAAGTTGTTGGGGCTGGCGTTCTCACCTTAAGCATGGCGATTCTGCCTTTGACTGTGCCTGCTTCAGCTCAGACCAACACTGATACGAATACAACGACAGACACCGCGCCTAGCCAAGACGTTAGAACCGTTGAGAGCGATCGCAATTTTGATTGGGGCTGGCTGGGCTTGCTGGGACTGCTTGGTTTAGCAGGCTTGGCGGGTCGCAAGCATGAAGAGCCAACCCGTTACCGCGACCCCGATCCAGTAAGTCGTACCGGCTACAAAGAGTAAAAGAACGGGTGGCGTACAGGGAAATTCCAGGCGCTGGGACAGGCAAAAGAAAGAGCGAAAAAATCTTTTCTTTGCCTTTTTGCTTTGGAAATTTTTTACACCTCTTTGGATTTGATGTAAATCAGAGTCAGAGTTCTTAGTGATTAGTCTCTAGTTATTGGTACAACTCCATCCACTCTGGAATGCCCTTTGGGTAAGAGTATGCGAGTCGTTGGTTTTTGCGATCGCATTGGGACGGAGTATGTGCCGCAAGAAGTCTAAAAACTAATCACTAATCAAACAGGGAAATCGGATTAACTGTGTTCCGTTAGCGTGTGCGGAGTGCGATCGCTCTGTGATGAGAAGGTGTAATAACTAGCAATCAACGCTACCATCATCCACCAGAGAGTATTCACTTCCGGTCTATACCAGACTGTATCTACCAAACCATGTCCCAATAGACCAAATATCGTAGCGATCGCTCCTATCAGCCAAAAACCCTCACGCTTGCCCAATTGCCGCAAACGATTCAGCTGTAGCCATCCTTGGTTAAAGGTGACAATCAGCAACCACATAAAGCAGCAAAATCCAATCAAGCCAGTTTCTACAGCCAATTCCAGAAAAATTGAATAGGCACTCAAGGCAGTATAGCGGGGGCGCTGATAAAGGGGATAAACTTTGTTAAAAGCCTCGTTGCCAGGGCCAATTCCCAAAATCGGGCGATCGCGGATCATCTCAACCACCGCCTCCCAAACATTGACCCGGAAATTGTTACTGCTATCCTTGCGACTGACAAAAATACTAAAAACGCGATCGCGTACTGGTTCCACAAATAGGATCGCCACCGCTAGCACTAGCGCCAAACCTCCTAAGAGAATCGGCAGCGACCAAGTGCGCCAGAAAGTAGGCAGATGCTCGCTGATCCAGTAAAGCAGCATCAGCGAAAATGCGAAAAGCAAAAGTATAAAGCCAATCCAGCCGCCACGACTGAACGTGAGAATCAAACAGGCAGAATTGACCGAAAACATTGTCAGCGCTAAGGCTTTACGACCCCAGCCGCGCCAAGCAAAAATAGCAGCTAGCGAGAAAGCGATCGCAGGCAAAAGATAAGCCGCGAGTAAATTGGGATTACCCAGATAGCTATAAACTCGCGTAGTTTTAGACAAGGGAGACGTTGGATCTGTCCAAGTTGCCAGTGCCGCCGCCCCAAAAAACCATTGTCGCAGCCCGTAGACACTAACAATCAGCGCGATGTGGAGATACACCGCGATCAGTATAGAACGCAGTCGGGGCGATCGCAGCACCCGCGCCATTAGCGCAAAAAATAGCAAATACAGCGTTAGCTTGCCCCAGCCCTTCAAAGCAGCCATCTTCACTGGCGACAGAGCCGTTGCTACAGTAGCAATGCCCCAGTACAGCAACACCAACCAGTGAATTGGAGTAACTTTAGGCGCTTCGCCCGGTACATAACCCGCCTCATCCGAGAGAGTCAGCAGTATCCAAAAGCCAGCGCAGGCAGCTAACAACACGCCAACCAGAGCCGTTGACACGAAAGGAGCCAAAGCAAACACTAAAGCCACCAACAAAGCTCCCAACGGCTCCGCCCACTGCACGCAGACGCTACTCTGCCGCCAGCTTCGCAAGCTACCGACCAACCGATGCAAATAGCTTGCACTTTGCCACTGATACAGCGGCAAACTGGACAAGGTAAATTGTTGCCAAACAGTCATGTGATGGGTCAGGGGTGATTGATTATGGGTGATTGGTATTGGTCATAAGTCATTGGTCATTGTTCATTGAAGTTGCTATGAACAATGAACGATTAGCCCTTTCCCATGACCGATTATCAATTACCCAAGTACATAGTTTATAGTCTCTAGTCCGTCAATCATCACCAATTGTTTCCACCGCATCCACCTGTGGCAAGCTGACCACATAGCGATATCCCGCCTCTGGAGAGCCTTGAACACAAATCTGCCCGCCATGAATTTCTGCCAATAAACAGCTCAGCAACAGCCCCAAACTTTCACGAGAGCCATTGCCGACCGATAAATGGGACAACCCTTCCGGGACGGCAGAATTACTGGCACGAGAGCCATTCAGCAGCAATTGATTCGTTGACGTGAGGGACGGCAACGGCACGGAGCATGGCTCTTGAATGTAAGCAACGCTGGCTTCTGAGAGGGCTGGTTCTGAGTGATGATTCGGCGACATATCAGATTGGGCATAAAACTCAATCTGAGGTAGACCATCTCCCAACCAGGGGTGAGAAACCCAGACCGCAATATTCAGCTTTTCGATTTTGCGAGAGACATGAATGCGAACCACGCCCCCTGCATTACCTGAGTTAATTAGATTAAAAATCAGGTAGTAAAGAATTTGCCGCACTTTATCCTTGTCAAGCAACCAGATGCGCTTTCCAGGTTCTACAGATAGACGAATTTGTTGCTGCCGCCCAGACGCAATCTGTTGCAGGTTATTAATCGCCTGTTGACACAGCATTTCGATGTCCACAGACGTAAAATCGAGTTTTTGGGTAAACTCATCCAACCCTCCCAGAGACAAAATTTCATCAACCAGCGAAACTAAGTGCTGACCGCTGTTGTGGATAATCTCCAGGTATTCCTTCTGCTTGGTCGTTAATGGCCCATAAACTTCGCGTCCCAAAACACTTGCCATCCCCATAATTGAAGTCAACGGAGTCCGCAGTTCCTGTGACAGATGGGATAGCAGTTTGACTTTAACAGAGCTAGTCGCAGAGGGGCTAGGGGTTGAACGGGTCAAAGACAACACTTCACCCGCATTGCCGTTAGTCGAGGCGGCATTGTATTCGACATTTTTTCCCAGTCCCGACTGCCCGTTAGACGACGACTTAGCAAACCAGTAACCGGAGTTGGTACGCTCTAGAGACCCCAATTGTCGCGTTTCTAAAAACAGACGGTTTCTCTCAAATTCACTCAGACTCCAGCGAGCCATGAGTTCCAAAAAGTCAATATCTTTGCTGGTAAAGTTACGAGGCACTAAATCCATGACTGCCAGGGTGCCCAGACAAATCCCAGTAGCTGATAGCAGCGGTGCCCCTAGATAGGCACGGATGCCGTAGTGCTGCACAAGAGCAGTTTCAGCAAAAGCTCGATTTGTTAGCGTATCGCCAGCAATCAAAACTTGATGACTATCGACCACATAAGCGCACAAAGATTGATGGCGTGGGAGTTGCCGGGACGTGGCGAGATCGTTCATCAACCCTAATCGTGATAAACCCACAGATGCTTTGATCCGCTGCTTGTCTTGAGCCATTAAACTTAAAATGCAAATCGGCGCTTCCAAAAATCGGGCTGCGGTTTGAGTAGCTTCCTCGAACACGGGAACCATCTCTGCTTCAAGTAGACCCAATTCTCCCAAAGCAGTGAACCTTTGTTGTTCTCGTGCTGCCGGTGTCAAACCATCCAAACGACAAAAAAGTCTGCTTTCTGGGGCTGCCATTACCATCCCTACTCCCATACGCTTTGCTTGTATGACTTATTTAATATCTCGCTACACTTAGCGTTCCCGAAGAATGCCTCTAACAAACACGTTAAGCAGAGAGTTTTGCTTTTCGGTTAAAAAAGGACTGAGGCTGAATGACACTGACTTAAGCGAAATTGACTTCTATCGTAGGTTACACCACAAGAAGAGCGGGAGTTCTCCCGCCCTGGCGACGTGGTGTTTGAGGTCACGTAGGCGCGTTCATGCCGTAAGGCTTTAGCCTTCAAGTGAGAGTAACCCAACCTAGAAGTCTTAAGTCACGGTGATTCAACTGAGGACAGGACTTACGCAACATCACCACATAGTAAGGGCAACCACAGGGGGATTGAACCCGAAAAAACTCTATACAGCGTTTTCTTTCTGGATGAGGTACAGTCAAGCTTCCAAAATCAAAGGTTTTAGGCGATCCTCGTACCTCACTAGCTTCAAAAGTGCTGTATGTATAAGCTTTGCGTAAGTCCTGTGAGGAGTCAGGATGGAAAACAAGAGTGAAAAGTGGAGTCGTTTCTGCTGGCAAGAGGCTTTCTTGCTTCACTCACTCATCACTCTTGTTCACTGAGTCCTGAGTCCTGAGTCCTGAAGTTTTCAACTTGACCAGGCGGGATGAGATAACAAGGAGGCAATCACTCGGACGCCCCGCAGCTGATTTGAGAGAGGCAGATGACCCCTAGGGGCACTGAGATCCCAGGTAAACTCGTTGGGGTATCGAGTCCAGTTGTTGCCGCTCTTCCAGCCAATTTTGGGCCAGAACTTTAAGAAGTCTTTGCCGACATTCAGCCAGATTTCCCGCTGCACGGAAAAACCGAATTTACCCTCCGAGTGTAGGAACCACAGGCTATTAATGGTTTGTAAATCGGGAATGGGGAAGTTTTCTACCTCTGTAAAGTACAACCATTTTCTCTGTACAGCCTGAGTCCCTGCCAATTCACAGAGCTTTTGCAAGGTTAGGCGGTCAGCGGCAAGAAAGTCCTGTTGCAAGAGCAGGTGTTGCAGGGAACTGTAGTCAATGCCGCGTTCTGAGTGTAAGGGGATAATGCCGGAGGGGAAATGGGTTTGGAGAAATTCAGTTGCAGCTGGAAAGTTGGCGTTGTAGAGGGTCTGGTAGGCTTTAGCTGTAACTAAATTGGTAGGAGTTGACTGGCTGTTCAGTAAAAATTCCATGAGTACCTCCAAACCGGAATTACCCGCTTTTAGAAGTTCTGGGAGGAGTTGTAGTTGCGTTTTTTCAGAACCCGACTCAAACTTGCAGCGTAGGTCGGTGAGGTATTGGCTGGTGTGTGGTAGGTCGGCAGTCGTTTGGTCTGTCATGAAGCAAGTCATTTCAGGTTGCTGTTAGTTATTAGTCATTAGTCATTAGTCTCTAGTCTTTAGTCTGTAGCCAATGACTAATGACTTTTGACAAATGCGCTAATCACTTGAGTGCAGGATGCGGTCAATCATCGCTGTGGTTGAGGTGGGAATTTCCACTTTGACCAATTCAATCTGACCTCCGTATGCCTGAACGGCAGGTTTTTCAGGCAGGGTTTCCAAGCTGTAGTCGCCTCCTTTGACATAAATATCGGGCTTGAGTGCTTCAATTAAGCCAGTGGCGGTCAATGAGTGGAAAATCACGACTCCATCCACAGGCTTAAGGGCGGCGAGAATTTCAGCCCGCTGCTGCTCAGGCACGATAGGTCGGGAAGGCAATCCCTGCCGATGGGGCTTGATGGCACGGACGGACTGATCACTATTTAACCCCACGACGAGCGATCGCCCCAAGGACTTTGCTACCTGTAAATATCGAACATGACCTGTATGGAGTAAATCAAAGCAGCCATTGGTAAACACTAGCGGTCGCCATCGACTGGGATCTGCCGCGATCGCTTGACTTAATTCATTTAATGTGTATATACCTGAAATCATGGCTAATGAGAGTTTTGAGTTATCAGAAATTTTTTAATTCAAAATTCAGAGGCGATCGCTGGCGTCTCTACAACTTAAAATTTATGACCAATTACCAATTACTGCTTCATCCCTCACTGCTCTTCATGGGTGGGAGGTCGGTATCCGTGTTCAAAGGCAAAGCGAACCAGTTGAGAGCGATTCTCTAGTTCCAGCTTACTGAGGATGTTACTGAGATGGGTCTGAACGGTGCGCGGACTGATAAACAAGCGATCGCTAATTTGTTTATTGGTAAATCCCTGAATCACCTCCCAAAAAACTCTTTGTTCTGCTGGTGTTAACGGAAGTGGCTCGCAGGTGGCAGAACCCAAAGCTCCGATTGCTGTCGCTGCGGTGGAACTGGCTGCCATCTGCTGCATCAACCGTACCATTTCCGCATGGATGCGGCGCGATCGCTCTAGCTGAGCTTCAATTTTTGCGACTAATTCCCTCGGATCGAAGGGTTTGGTCAGATAATCATCTGCTCCTATCGTGTGACCTTGAATTCGGTCTTCTAGCTCTCCTTTGCCTGACAAAAAGATAAACGGTACCAATTGTCCTATAGGAGTTGCTCGCAGGCGTCGGCAGAATTCCAAACCGTCCATCTCCGGCATCATCACATCGCTCACCACCAGATCCGGTGGAGCTTGTTCAAAAGAGATTAATGCCTCCATACCAGAACTTACATCCTGAACCAGATACCCCTGGTTTTGCAGGTAGCGTGTCAAGACAGTTCGCAGGGTTCTATCATCATCAACGAGCAAAATTTTTTTCATCGTTACTCTAGAGCGCCTTTAAGGGGCCATATCAGCCTAGGTCTGCAAACTGAATCCATCCCGCTTTGATGTGAGTTGAGGTTTTTGCGAAAAGGACAGAGGCGGCTTGTGCAGCATATCTCTTTTTTAGATCAGCTTGACACGATCTGGCAGCGTCAGGAATGTCTCAGCCAGTAGTAGTTGAGACAGAAGTACTAAAAACCAGCGATCGCTCTCTATTTACTTTATTATCAGCATAAAGGCTGATGACAAAATGCGCTCAGGGTTGTTCAAAAAATTAGTCGTTCAACCTATTCTAGTAGAGCCGCTTGCCTAGTCTCTTGCCTAGTCTCTTGCCTAGATAGATGACAAAGTTTTGATTTGAAGCGCTAATTCCTTCATCCCAGTAGCACTTCTAGAGACTACGATTAGGTCTATAATCCTTTTTTGCTCTCCTTGTGACGCGGTTTAAATTTTTGCAGCTACCCCTTGGTAGAAACCCGATTAATCGCGTTCTACCATTTAAAATCCAAAATGAGATAACAGCCTCCCAGCGCCCCTGCCTCAGCTTGAATGATTTGTGGACATCATGGCAATCAAACCGCCTAAACTGCAAAAAAGCTTAACTGAAACTTTTGCGAATCAGCCGATTTGGTAGTCTTCCTGTCAAAATATTGTCTGGCTCAGACTAGATCCAACAAGAGTGCAATATGTACAAAAAAATCACTCCTCCTGACATGGGCGAACGTATCATCTTCAAAGATGGCGAACCCATTGTTCCAGACAACCCGATCGTTCCTTTCATTCGCGGAGACGGCACGGGCATCGACCTCTGGCCCGCCGCCCAGAAGGTCTTTGATGCCGCTGTCCAAGCTGCCTATGGTGGCAAGCGACAAATCAGCTGGTTCAAAATCTACGCCGGGGATGAAGCCTGCGAGAAGTACGGCACCTACCAATATTTGCCCCAAGATACCCTAGACGCAATTAAAGAATACGGCATTGGCATCAAAGGGCCGCTAACAACCCCGATTGGGGGCGGTATCCGGTCGCTGAATGTGGCACTGCGTCAGATTTTTGACCTTTACTCCTGTGTCCGCCCCTGCAAGTATTACCCAGGCACCCCCTCTCCCCACAAAAGCCCAGAGAAACTCGATGTCATCATCTATCGAGAAAACACAGAAGACATCTACCTGGGAATTGAGTGGCGTCAAGGCAGCGAAATTGCCAACAAATTGATTGACCTACTCAATAATGAGCTAATTCCAGCGACGCCAGAACACGGCAAAAAGCAAATTCCCCTAGACTCTGGAATCGGCATCAAGCCAATTAGTAAGACGGGTTCCCAGCGTTTAGTGCGCCGTGCCATCAAGAATGCCCTGCGGCTACCCAAGCGTAAACAGATGGTGACGCTGGTGCATAAGGGCAACATCATGAAGTACACCGAAGGCGCTTTCCGCGATTGGGGTTACGAAGTAGCGATCGCCGAGTTTCGCGCCGAGTGCGTTACAGAACGAGAATCGTGGATTTTGGACAACAAAGCCCGCAATCCAGAGATTACCTTGGAAGAAAACGCCCGTCAGATTGAGCCTGGGTACGACGCCCTTACGGCAGAGAAAAAAGCCCAAATCACCCGTGAAGTTGAAGATGTTCTCAACGCCATCTGGGAAACCCACGGCAACGGTCAGTGGAAAGACAAGGTGATGGTGAACGATCGAATTGCCGACAGCATTTTCCAACAGATTCAGACTCGACCGGATGAATATTCCATCCTGGCTACGATGAACCTGAATGGCGATTATTTGTCAGATGCAGCGGCAGCGATTGTCGGTGGACTGGGGATGGGGCCAGGAGCTAATATTGGCGATCGATGCGCCATCTTTGAAGCGACTCACGGCACCGCACCTAAGCACGCTGGACTCGATCGGGTAAACCCCGGTTCTGTCATTTTGTCAGGCGTGATGATGTTGGAATTTATGGGCTGGCAGGAGGCAGCTGACTTGATTAAGCATGGCATCGGTCAGGCGATCTCTAACGGCGAAGTCACCTATGATTTGGCTCGACTCATGGAACCGCCGGTGGAGCCTTTGAAATGCTCGGAATTCGCCTCCGCCATCATCAAACACTTCCAAAGTAATTAGCTGTTGAGCGATTAGCAATTAGCTCGCCAACCAACAGCTAATTGCTAACAGCTATGGATTTGAGAAAGTATTAATCTGACCCCCACCAATGTAGCGCCCTGGAATGGGACGAGGAGCCGTAAAGTTAGGCTGGCTCAGCTGCCTGGGTTGCGATCCTGAATTACCAAAATTGGAATTCAAGCCGGAGTTGGTATTTAACCTGCTTCCTTGTCTGGGCTGCCCAAATGAGGATTGCCCGTAATTACCAAAATTACTGGTTGGTATCGGTACCACTGGTGGTGCTATCTGCGGTACCACTGGCGGTGCTATTTGCGGTGCAACCACTGTCCCAGTGGGTGCTGCTACGGGAGGCAGCGCCTGGGGTTGGGTTAAATAGGTGTAAGAATTCGGTGTGGAAGAACCCTGAGTAGCGTTGCTAGTTGTGGTTGAGGGAGTGCTATAGCTTGTAGTGTTGGCTAGGGCACTCGGTGGCGGTGGTGCCATTTGCCCAAGGGATGTGGAATTGGGAAGCGCCTGTTTAGACGTACTTGCCGGTGGCGATGCATTTGCCGCTTGGTTTGCCGAATTTTGATTCAACGCTTGTTGCAGGGGGCTGACTGGCAGCGCGTTTTGGTTCTGGTTGGTTAGGTTGGGCACGCCTAAGCCCAGATTTGGCGTGGAGGTTGCTGTTGTTGTAGGGCTTGCCGCCTGTTGGTTGGTGGGTGTCAATCCCAAAAATGTCCCAGTATTGGGCTGGGAGCCAGCATTTAATCCAGTATTTAATAAATCTTGTGCCGATGTCAAAAAAGGATTATTCAAGCTTTGCGGAGCTTTGGGGATTCCGGCGATCGCTTGAGGCTGAGCCGTCGATTCTGTATTAGAGGCAGTAGCTGGGTTGCGAGTCAGTTGCTCAAATAAACCCTCTGGCTGGGTGGGATCTTGAGCTTTCTCCTTTCCAGTCTTGCCAGCGCCTTGATTAGTGCTGCGATTAAATTCTTGCATCAGCGCGGGCAAGTTATCTATATCAGCGCCAATCGCACTGCTTTCTTGAGAAAGGGTTGGGTCATCCGAGGGATTATCTGCGGAATCGACTTGCCCCTCCGTTTCTCCATCTACAAGGCTGTTAAGCCACTCTGGGTGTACCCAGTACTCCCATACCCCTAGCACCATCATCACCAGTGCGATCGCAGATCCCCAAAACGCAGGGCGCGTGAATGTCCGTAACCGTGCTTTGAGATAGCGGATGGAGGCTGGGACTTGTTTGGAAGATGACATAGCTGTAGTGCAGCTCGACTTGCACAAGGGATTGTAAGTCGATCTTATACGCTATTGCATTAAACAGGAACTGTCTTGATATACAGTTTGTTAAAAGATTCCCTTCACTTGTGTAAAGTTTTACCTAAGCTTCGAGTTTCCTAAAGTTTAAAGTTAGGAAACTAGAAAGGTGGCGATCGCGAGAGCGAGCATTAGTCACTGGAAGCGAAAAAACAACTAACTGAGGGGCAGGAAACTGGTCATTGGTGTCAACTTAAGATTGGCTTGGCGGTTGAAACCACAGCTATACAGACAAAACTGCCTTCTCCGGTTTAAAACTCATGATTTTTCGCTCTTTCCGCGTCAGGCGGACTTAGTTTGTTTAGCCGCGACTTCCAGTCGCCAGGGCTTAAGTTGATACTAATGGGAACTGGTATGCTACCAAGAACGGGCGGGTTTATAGATATGCTTACGCCATCTGCAACTTTTTCTTAGCCCCCAATAAATTGGGGAGAGAAAAACAGAAACTTGCACAAAGCGTTATGCTTAGCTATTTATTTAGCTATTTATAAATATCTTGGTAAAGAGCCGCCCCTACACGAACGATTGACACATCTTAAAGTTTAACGGGCAGCTCGAAACAGGAACCATGTCCCCGCTCCCAATCCAAATAGATTCGGTAACCAAGCAGCAATCACCGGAGAGAGGAAGTTACTTAGTCCCAGAGCATCAGCAACGGACATTAACAAATAGTAAGCAAAAATTACGATTACGCTAATCCCAAAACCA
This sequence comes from Coleofasciculus sp. H7-2, assembly GCF_042747725.1. Taxonomy (NCBI): domain Bacteria; kingdom Bacillati; phylum Cyanobacteriota; class Cyanophyceae; order Coleofasciculales; family Coleofasciculaceae; genus Coleofasciculus; species Coleofasciculus sp. H7-2. The sequence goes on along the minus strand of NZ_JBHZGO010000059.1, from coordinate 2,260 downwards.
GTCGCTTTACTGGTGCGAGTCGGTCTATTTGCTAAAGCGGCACCCACGATACCAAACACCACACAAGCAAACGGTAAAGCTATTTTTTGGTGAATGCGGATTAGAAGCTTGCGAATTTTCTGCTGATTGCCACTGAGGCGTTCTAATTCCAGACGTTCTCTGGCTTGTGCAAGATTCATCTCGCCATAGTCACGCCCAGAATTTGCCAAATCCAAGGCGGTACGAGGCAGCTGCAACTGTTGGTGTTCAAACTTCAAAATATTGCGGTAGGAAGCATCTGGAGAGATTAAATAAATAGTGCCTTTGAAAAAATCCCAGGTATTTTGTCCTGGGTTCCAAGCAGCAGATTGTGACGTGACAATTTGATTGAGTCCCTCCTGAGACCAATCTAAAATCGTCAATCCTTCCATCTTTTGACCGTCAAACTTTTCTGCATAGAACAGGCGTTTTAGCACTTGCTCTTTTTCGCCATTGGGTAGCTTGACTTTCGTATATTCTGGATAGAAAATATTGCGTTCTTGGAAAGACGGCTTTTCTTTATTTAGAGCTTTATCTAGGCTAACTTTAGCTTGATAGTTAGCAGCGGGTACTACATACTCATTAAACGTAAATGCGATGCCAGTCACAACAAAACTCAGGGCGATCGCTGGTAGCACCAGTCGATAAATACTCACCCCGCAGCTACGGAGGGCAACCAATTCACTGTCAGCGGAGAGACGACTATAGGTTAATAAGGCAGCCAGTAGCACTGAGGCGGGAAAGGCATACGCCATAAACTGTGGCAGACTTAACAGCAGGACTTTCAAAACTAGCGATGCTGGTAGACCTACATCCACAGTCCTTCGCATCAGGTCAAATAAGCTGCCAATCGTTACCCCGATGGAAGAAAAGAATCCCATGCCAAATAGGAAAGGCGCGACTAGTTCGGTGACAATATAGCGATCCATCACCGAGACTGTCGAAATCAGGGGGTAGAGCGGATTGAAAGATTTGGTCATTGGTCAAGGATGGATGGGTAATGGGTAATGGGTAATGGGTAATTGGGGGAAAGTTTTAAGTTGTAAAAGACTTGCGGTTGTCGCGTCTGAATTTTGAATCTTCAAACGTTGATTCCCCTAGCCCCCGATAAATTGGGGGGAACCTCTAAAGCCCCCAATTTATCGGGGGTTGGGGGATCTTTTCTGCGTAAGTCCTGTTCAAGACTTTCTTTTGACTCAAAATTCAATGCTTCTCACTCATCACTCTTGGATTACCAATTCCTGATTACCGATTACCCAAGACTATCTTTGGAAGTCATCTCCTAAGTAATACTGTCGCACTAAGGGGTTATTGTAGAGTTCTTCAGCGTTGCCAGAGGCGAGGATTTGTCCGTCGCGCATGATGTAGGCTCGATCGGTGATGGCGAGGGTTTCGCGGACGTTGTGATCGGTGATCAAGATGCCCATGTAGCGATCGCGCAGTCCGGCAATAATTTTTTGAATCTCCGATACAGCAATCGGATCGACACCGGCAAACGGCTCATCCAATAGCAAAAATTTTGGTCCTTCTCGCCCCGATGCTAAGGATCTCGCCAACTCGGTGCGCCGACGTTCTCCCCCAGACACCCGAATCCCCAGCGTATTTGCTACTTTTTCTAGCCGAAACTCTTGTAGCAAGGTATCTAGACGGTTTTGCCACTCGCGGCGAGGCACACCCGTTTGTTCCAGCACCAGGAGAATATTGTCTTGGACGGTGAGGTTGCGGAAAATACTGGCTTCCTGGGCAAGATAGCCAATGCCTAAATGCGCTCGTTTGTGGATGGGTAAGGTAGTGATGTCCTGCTCATTCAGCCAAACCGTGCCCTGATCGGGTTTTTCTAAGCCGGTTGCAATGTAAAAGGTAGTCGTTTTCCCGGCACCGTTGGGACCGAGTAGCCCCACGACTTCCCCTTGCGCCACTGAAAGGTTGACGCGATTGACGATCGCACGTTTGCCGTAAGACTTGTGGATATTCTCCAGTACGATTTTCATTGAGAAATAGCTGATTGTTCATTGCTGATGGCTAACTGCTAATTATTAAAAGCTATTAGCGATTAGCCATTAGCGATTCGCTATTAGCCATGTGACAAATGGCTAGCGACTATTCGGCGTTTTGAAGGCTGGCTTAGGATTGACGGCGGGAGCCGGTGGCGCTACGGATGTAGTTGGAGAATTTGGATCGGCGACCAGATAAACTGATTCTACCTGCCGATTGGACTGAGGCAGGGCAACAAAGCGTCCTT